>NZ_JAQIRK010000004.1:0-482454 GCF_050600805.1 Klebsiella sp. 141240
TTCTTAAAATATGGCGGTGAGGGGGGGATTGACTCGCTTCGCTCGCCCCTGCGGGGCAGCCCGCTTACTGCGTTCGCGGTCTGTCCAACTGGCTGCGCCAGTTGTCGAACCCCGGTCGGGGGTTCTCATCCCCCCGTACGGAGAATATAAAAGAAAAAAGCCCGTACTTTCGTACGAGCTCTTCTTAAAATATGGCGGTGAGGGGGGGATTGACTCGCTTCGCTCGCCCCTGCGGGGCAGCCCGCTTACTGCGTTCGCGGTCTGTCCAACTGGCTGTGCCAGTTGTCGAACCCCGGTCGGGGGTTCTCATCCCCCCAGCGGGTGCCACATGCGAAAAAAAAGCCCGTACTTTCGTACGAGCTCTCATCTCGAATATGGCGGTGAGGGGGGGATTCGAACCCCCGATACGTTGCCGTATACACACTTTCCAGGCGTGCTCCTTCAGCCACTCGGACACCTCACCATATTGTCTTGCTGCTCACCTTGGGTGGGCAACGGGGCGCTACTATAGGGAGTTGAGCTAAAACGGTCAAGCATATTTTTTTCTTTCTTTACCGTTCGGTTAAGCAATGAACACTGCCCCGTCGATTCATCGACGGGGCAGCTATTTTAACGCTGGGAGTCCAGCTTTTCGTTATTCTTCACGACGTCCTGCGCCTTGCTGTAGCTTTCAATCAGCAACTGATACGCCGGGAAGACTTTGGTGTACACCTCAGCCCACTCGGCGGCATCCGGACGGTTCCAGGTGCGCTGCAGTTCAGAGGCTACCGCGGCGGTATCCATTGGTACTACGCCGGCCTGGACTACGCGGGCCAGGGTGATCTCCTGCGCCATTTTGCTATAGGTACCCGAGGCGTCGATAACGGCAAACACCTTATAACCGTCGGCGACGGCGGCAATCGCCGGGAAAGCCATGCACACGCTGGTAATAGTACCGGCAATGATTAAGGTTTTACGCCCGGTGGCTTTCACCGCGGCGACAAACTCCGGGTTATCCCAGGCGTTGATCTCGCCTTTACGCGCAATATACTTCGCATGCGGCGCATTTTCATGAATTTCCGGAATCAACGGGCCGTTCGGGCCCTGCGGCACGGAAGCGGTGGTGATCACCGGGATCCCGGCAAGCGATGCCATTTTCGCCAGCGCGGCGGCGCGAGCGCGCAGTTCCGGCATCGGCATATCGCCGACGGTCTGAAACAGGCCGCTTTGGTGGTCAATCAACAGCATCGCGGTATCGTTAACATCAATCACCGGACGAGAACCGTTAAAGTTAGCTGGAGTAGACATATTCTTCACCTCAATTTCGTTAGATTTGGCCAAAACGGCCGCTGTTAAAATCGCGAATTGCTTCGGCAATTTGCGTTTTGGTATTCATCACAAACGGGCCGTAGCCCACGATCGGCTCCTGGAGCGGCTCGCCGGCCATCAGCAGAACCTTCGCGTTGGAGCCCGCTTCCAGATGGAAGGCTTCACCTTTTTGGCTCAGCACTACCAGCTGTCCTTCCCGTGCGTTTTCGGTACCGTTGACGGTGACTTCGCCCTCGAGTACAACCAACGCGGTGCTCCAGCCTTCCGGCTGATGCAATGTCACATCGTGACTTTGTTTGAGCTGCATATCCCACACGTTCAACGGTGAGAACGTATGCGCTGGGCCGGCGACATCGCCGTAACGCCCGGCAATCACTCTGACGCTGCCGGCCTCGTCTTCCAGCGTCGCTTGCGGAATGACGTCTGCGGTAATGCTCTGATAGCCCGGGGTCGTCATCTTGTCTTTCGCCGGCAGGTTGACCCACAGCTGCATCATTTTCAGTTCACCGCCGGAGCGGGTGAACGCTTCCGAGTGGAACTCTTCATGCAGGATCCCGGCCCCAGCCGTCATCCACTGCACGTCGCCAGGGCCGATAATGCCGCCTCTGCCGGTTGAGTCGCGATGCTCTACTTCACCGGAGTAGACAATGGTGACGGTTTCGAATCCGCGATGCGGATGCTCGCCGACGCCGCGTTTACCGTTTCCCGCCGGAAAAGTATGCGGACCGGCATAGTCGAGCAGTAAAAATGGGCTCAGTTGTTCGCCGTGGGTCTGGTAAGAAAACATTGAGCGAACCGGGAAACCGTCACCCACCCAGTGCTGCGAAGGGGCGGTGTAAACGCCAGTAATCTGTTTCATGGTTATCTCCTGCGTGTCTGTATCTGATGTGAATAAGCTTATATCTGGGGCTAATATTCCGGTAGATAGCGAAAATGACCTATACTGTTCTAAAAATGGAACGATGGAGAAAAGGATGCAGGATCTCAACGACCTGGCCTGGTTTGTTCAGGTGGTAGACCATGGCGGTTTTGCCGCTGCTGGTCGGGCGCTCGACCAGCCTAAATCCAAACTCAGCCGCCGCATTGCGCAACTGGAAGAACGCTTGGGCGTGCGCCTGATTCAACGAACCACCCGACAGTTCGCCGTCACGGAAGTCGGCCAAACTTTCTACCAACATTGCAAGGCGATGTTGATAGAAGCCGAAGCGGCGCATCAGGCGGTAGAAACGCTGCAATCTGAACCGCGCGGCAGCGTCAAGCTCACCTGCCCGGTAACCCTGCTGCATGCCCATGTTGGCCCGATGCTGGCACGCTTTATGGTGCGATACCCTGGAGTAACGCTGCATCTGGAAGCCACCAATCGGCGGGTGGATGTGGTGGGCGAGGGGGTTGACGTGGCCATCCGCGTGCGGCCAAGGCCATTTGAAGATAGCGACCTGGTCATGCGGGTGTTGGCCGATCGCGGTCATCGCCTGGTGGCGAGTCCGGCGCTGATCGCTCGGCTTGGGCGCCCACAGGCGCCGGCGGAATTGAGTACCTGGCCGGGGCTAAGTATTGGCGCCGGAAAACATCAGCATAAATGGCAGCTGACCGGTCCGGAGGGGGCGCGAGCCGAGGTTTATTTCACCCCGCGGATGGTGACCAGCGATATGCTGGCGCTGCGCGAGGCGGCCATGGCGGGCGTTGGCGTGGTTCAACTTCCTTTATTAATGGTGCGCGATCAGCTGGCGTCAGGGGAGCTGGAAATCGTGCTTGATGAGTGGCAACCGCGTCGGGAAGTCATTCATGCGGTGTTCGCCTCGCGGCGCGGTTTATTACCTTCCGTCAGAGCGCTGGTGGATTATCTCAGCGAAGAGTATCAGCGGATGGAAGAGGATTAGCTTCGTTTTTTCCCGGCGGCGCTGCGCTTGGCCGGGCTACTGGCTAATGGTGCGGCCTGTGGGATGGGTAGCCCGGGCGAGGCATTTATGCCGACCCCGGGAAGGGCGGCGGTGCCACATGCGAAAAAAAAGCCCGTACTTTCGTACGAGCTCTTCTTAAAATATGGCGGTGAGGGGGGATTGACTCGCTTCGCTCGCCGTTACTCGGCCCATCCATGGGCCTCGCCCCTTCGGGGCCAACGCAGGCGTTGTTCAAAAACGCTCCCGGCGTTTTTGTCGGGGCAGCCCGCTTACTGCGTTCGCGGACTGTCCAACTGGCTGCGCCAGTTGTCGAACCCCGGTCGGGGGTTCTCATCCCCCCAGCGGGTGCCACATGCGAAAAAAAAGCCCGTACTTTCGTACGAGCTCTTCTTAAAATATGGCGGTGAGGGGGGGATTGACTCGCTTCGCTCGCCCCTACGGGGCAGCCCGCTTACTGCGTTCGCGGTCTGTCCAACTGGCTGTGCCAGTTGTCGAACCCTGGTCGGGGGTTCTCGTCCCCCCCAACGGAGAATATAAAAGAAAAGAGCCCGTACTTTCGTACGAGCTCTCATCTCGAATATGGCGGTGAGGGGGGGATTGACTCGCTTCGCTCGCCCCTGCGGGGCAGCCCACTTACTGCGTTCGCGGTCTGTCCAACTGGCTGCGCCAGTTGTCGAACCCCGGTCGGGGGTTCTCGTCCCCCCCAACGGAGAATATAAAAGAAAAGAGCCCGTACTTTCGTACGAGCTCTCATCTCGAATATGGCGGTGAGGGGGGGATTCGAACCCCCGATACGTTGCCGTATACACACTTTCCAGGCGTGCTCCTTCAGCCACTCGGACACCTCACCATATTGTCTTTCCCGTTGTTGCTGGGAACGGGCGCTAATGTAGGGAAATACGTATCTCCCGTCAATCATCTTTTTTAAAAAAAGATGCGTTTAGCCAAACTTCAAACAACTTGCTTCTTAATCGCGCGGTAATCGTTTTTTTTGTCGCCATTCTCTTTATTGCTCGATAGCGATGCGGAATTTGTTATGCTGGCAAACCAATACAAAACAAAGAGTAAAACACGACGCAAACCTCAACCTACTCACGCGTCAGTAATCAGGAGTCATTATGGAGATTATTTTTTACCACCCAACGTTCGATACCCCATACTGGATAGCAGAACTGGAAAAACATCTGCCGGGAGCGCGCGTTCGTGAGTGGAAACCTGGCGACAATCAACCAGCCGACTATGCGCTGGTCTGGCATCCACCGGTAGAAATGCTGCAAGGCCGCGAATTGAAAGCGGTTTTTGCCCTCGGCGCAGGCGTGGATTCCATTCTTAGCAAGCTGCGGGAACATCCGGAAATGCTGCCGCTTTCGATTCCGCTGTTCCGCCTCGAAGATACCGGCATGGGCCTGCAGATGCAGGAATATGCGGTAAGCCAGGTATTGCACTGGTTCCGCCGCTTTGATGATTATCAGGCGCTGAAGCAGGAATCCCGCTGGCAGCCGTTGCCGGAATATCGTCGCGAGGATTTCACTATTGGTATCATGGGGGCAGGGGTGTTGGGCGGCAAAGTCGCGGAAAGCCTGTTGCGCTGGGGTTTCCCGCTGCGCTGCTGGAGCCGTAGCCACAAATCCTGGCCGCAGGTTGAGAGTTTTGCCGGTCAGGAAGAACTGGGCGCGTTTCTACAAGAAACCCGAGTGCTGATCAACCTGTTGCCCAATACGGCCGAAACCGTCGGCATCATTAATGAAACCTTACTTTCTCAACTTCCGGATAACAGCTATGTTCTGAATCTCGCCCGCGGCGTGCATATCGTCGAGCCGGATTTACTGGCGGCGCTTAATAGCGGCAAACTGAAAGGGGCGATGCTGGATGTCTTTAGCCGCGAACCGTTGCCGAAAGAGAGCCCGCTGTGGGCGCATCCGCGCGTGGCCATGACGCCGCATATTGCCGCCGTTACCCGTCCGCAGGAAGCAATTGCCTATATCGCCAGCACCATTAGCCACCTGGAGCGGGGTGAAACGGTCAGCGGGCTGGTCGACCGCCAGCGCGGTTACTAATCGATAACCCCGCTACGGCGGGGTTTTTACTGATCATGACTCCTGATTCCTGCTATTCTTGCCACAAATAGAGGAGGAGATTGTGATGTATCCTGTTGACCTGCACATGCATACCGTCGCCAGCACCCACGCCTACAGTACCCTGCATGACTATATTGCCGAGGCCAAACGTAAAGGCATTAAACTATTTGCGATAACCGATCACGGCCCGGATATGGCAGATGCCCCGCACTACTGGCATTTCGTCAATATGCGTATCTGGCCGCGTCTGGTTGATGGCGTCGGCATTCTGCGCGGTATTGAAGCGAATATCAAAAATACCCAAGGTGAAATTGACTGTACCGGACCAATGCTGACTTCGCTGGATCTGATCATTGCTGGATTTCATGAGCCAGTATTCCCGCCCCAGGATAAAGCCACTCATACTGAAGCGATGATTGCCGCGATTGCCAGTGGCGCAGTCCACATGATTAGCCATCCTGGTAATCCGAAGTTCCCAATCGATATTCCAGCGGTAGCCGAAGCGGCGGCAAAGCATCATGTGGCGCTGGAAATTAATAATTCCTCATTCCTCTCATCGCGTATTGGTAGTGAGGATAATTGCCGGGCGATCGCCGCCGCAGTGCGTGATGCGGGTGGTTGGGTGGCGCTGGGTTCGGACTCGCATACCGCCTTTACCCTTGGCGAATTTACCGAATGCCGCAAAATCCTTGACGCGGTGAATTTCCCGGAAGAGCGGATCCTCAACGTCAGTCCGCGTCGACTATTGAATTTCCTCGAATCACGCGGAATGCCGGCGATTGCGGAATTTGCAGACCTTTAATTTGAACCACTGGAACATATTGTATGAATGAATTTTCAATCCTCTGTCGCGTGCTGGGCTCGCTGTACTATCGTCAGCCGCAGGATCCGCTGTTAGTGCCGCTGTTCACGCTGATTCGCGATGGCAAGCTGGCCGCCAGCTGGCCGCTGGAACAGGATGAATTACTGGAGCGTCTGCAGAAGAGTTGTGATACCCAGCCCTTAACCGCTGATTACAACGCCCTGTTCGTCGGTGACGAATGTGCGGTTTCACCTTATCGTAGCGCGTGGGTTGAAGGGGCCACTGAAGCGGAAGTCCGCGGTTTTCTTACTCAACACGGTATTCCCACTGGCGAAGGCCCGACCGATCATATCGGATCCTTACTGCTGGCCGCATCCTGGCTTGAAGATCATGCCTCGGATGACGAAAGCGAAACGCTGGAAACGTTGTTTGCCGATTATCTATTGCCGTGGTGCGGCACCTTCCTTGGAAAAATGGAAGCGCATGCGCAAACTGCATTCTGGCGCACCATGGCGCTATTAACGCGTGAAGCGATTTCCGCGATGTGGGATGAACTACAGGAAGAAAACGACGAATAAATGTGACACAGGTCACTTTTGATGTGAAACAGCAAACTCACGCATTCATATTGTGTGTTCTGGATCGCATTTGGTTGCCGCGTATCTGCTATGATACGCGGCATGAACATACTCTTCGCAATCGCACTCACGACGGGCATTCTCTCCGGCATTTGGGGATGGGTGGCGGTCTCACTTGGCCTGCTGAGCTGGGCCGGATTCCTCGGCTGTACGGCCTATTTCGCGTGCCCACAGGGCGGTCTGAAAGGGCTGTTGATTTCCGCCTGCACGGTCATGAGCGGCGTGATATGGGCGCTGGTGATTATTTACGGTAGCGCGTTGGCGCCGCAGCTGGAAATCCTCAGCTATGTGATGACCGGAATAGTCGCTTTCCTGATGTGCATTCAGGCGCGCCAGCTGCTGCTCTCTTTTGTTCCCGGAACCTTTATCGGCGCCTGCGCGACGTTTGCCGCGAGCGGCGACTGGCGCATTGTCGTGCCGTCTCTGGCGCTGGGATTGGTTTTTGGCTATGCCATGAAAAATAGCGGGCTGTGGCTGGCAGCGCGAGCGGCAAAGAATAAATCTTTGGCTAACGATCACGTCTGATTTTCTTCACATTTCCTCGATGACGGGAGGAAGCTTCCCGTCACGCACTACATGAAAGCCTTTTCGCATCAACCCCTCTTCGATTGTTTTTTCCTCTTAATGCAGACATTTTGAGCAAACAAACCATAATAATTTGATACCGTTTGCAAAAACGAAGAGAAAAAAGTATCAACAGGTACTTCATATATATACTGATTTTGTATGTAGTTGCTTGTATTCAACTGCGCTCATGGATGATTTGTAAGGTTTTTTTGACCGTTACGCAGAGGGGTTTTGCCGTGAAAAAAATGACTGGCGTACTACTTGCTACAGTTTGTTTCCTTCCCGCTTTATTGACTTTTTCGACTACCTCTAGCGCCGCAAGCGGCGTGATTCGTTTCCACGGCGGCGTTGTCGAACCGCCTTGTCAAATTCGTTCTTCAGAAGATCAGGTCTCGATGGCCTGCGCTAAGCAGAAGTCAGTTACTTTTTCTGCTCAGCAGGTGGCCCGAGGGGATCTGCAACATGCCAATATCAAATCTACGCAATTAACCTACATTAATCCTCAGCACACTAACGCTATCCTCGAAGTGAATTATCGTTAACAGTACAGCCCCTGCCGGACCCGCAGGGGTTTTCCCGTCTCTCACCTGATATTCCCACGCAGATTTTTTGTAGCAAAATCAAGATGAATCGGTTTTGTTATCAAAAAGAAAACAAAAAGTAATATATTTGTGTTTTATAACGCAATCATTGCCTTGCCGTAGTCTGGCGGCGCAGTGCGCTCAGGGATGGCCTGTTGCTTCTTTGCTATTCAAACAGAGGAGTCTGCCGTGATAAAAAAAATCCACGCCTTAGCGGTGCCATGTCTGATGTTGTCATGCTTATTTGGCTCAGTGAATGCCGCGCCGACCGGCGGCGTTGTCGCCATTTACGGGCAGGTCGTTGACCCCTCCTGCGAAGCCAATAGTGTGGGTGATAAGATTGAAATGGCCTGTCCGCGGCTGCGTACCCATATGGTTTCGCCGCAGGTGCTGACGACGGGGAATTACAGCAATGACGCCGTCCATTCGGCACAATTAAAGTATATTGATCCGCAACATACCCGCGCTATCCTCGAAGTGAATTATCGCTAAATACTGGCCCTCAGGCTTCCGCCTTGGGGGCTATCATGCCATAGTAGACATCACGCTAGGTATGAAGACGTTTGCCGACAGGAGGGGGAAATGGTTGTTCAACCTGAAGTAGTTCTCGGCGATATTACGACGTTGCAGGTAGATGTTATTGTTAACGCGGCCAACCCATCGTTACTGGGCGGCGGTGGCGTTGATGGCGCCATTCATCGGGCCGCGGGCCCGGAATTACTGGCCGCCTGCAAAATAGTCCGTCAGCAGCAGGGCGAATGTCCGCCCGGGCATGCGGTTATCACCAGCGCCGGTAATTTACCGGCCAGCGCGGTGATTCATGCGGTCGGCCCCGTCTGGCACGGCGGCGGCGAGCAGGAAGCTGAATTACTGGCGGATGCCTATCGCAATAGTCTGTTGCTGGCGGCAGCCAATAATTATCGTTCTATTGCTTTTCCGGCTATCAGCACCGGCGTATATGGCTATCCGAAACAGGCGGCGGCGGAAATTGCGGTAAAAACGGTGAATGCTTTCCTCACCCGATATAATCCGCTGGAACGGGTCTATTTCGTCTGTTTTGATAAAGAAACGGCGGAAATCTATCAGCGATTATTACAGGCAGAATGAATCGTGATACCGACAGCGCGCGGGCGCGCTGTCGGTTGCAGATTTTAGTTAACCGACACCGGCGCTTTCGCCGGTTTTTGTTGCGGTTTACCTGAGAACAGGAAGCGCAGCAGCGGAATACGAAGATGGATTTCGTACAATATCAGCGCAATCCCCACCACAAATACCAGTCCGGTGATAAAACCTAACAGGTTCGATTTTATTATCGGCGTAATCCATGCCCCATACAGCAGGGTGAGCGGATGGTGCACCAGGTAGATAAACAGCGAAGCGTTGACGAAGTAAGTCACCCGAGCGGACTGGAAGTTAAGCAGGCGGTGGCCCAGTGAGAACACCACGTTTACCATCCACAGCCCCAGCACCATCGTAATCACCGATTCGGTTTCATACATCCAGCCATCGCCAGAACCATACTGCTGGTTAAGACGATAGGCGATAAAGCCCAGCAGAGCGCCAACAAAACACCAGGGTGATGAAGTGGTGAACATCGCTTTTAGTCGCGGATTGATGAAGGTCTGCGCGCCGAGAATGAAGAACGGCAGATAAAACAGGGTCTGCATAACGATAAAGTTAAACAGTCCGTTGCTGAGAATCGGCGGGTATACGATAAAAATGGTGCGACGGATCACCGCATACAATACGCCAAGCCCCAGAAAAATCAGCGATAATTGACTGAATGTGACGGTGTCACCGAAGCTGACGGTCTGCGTTTTTCGCCGATTGGCCAGCCACTTAAACAGCACTATCCCGGCGGTGGTCAGCACCACGAGCACCAGCAAAAACCACAGATGGGAGATAAGCTCCCAGGCCAGGGTGTTGAATTTGTCATAGCCGGAGAGCGTATGCCAGTCCTGGGCTTTACCATTGACGTATTGCAGCATCAGAAACTGCGGCAGGGTGAGCAGCGGGATCGCGGTGAGCATCGGGATGCCAACTCGCTCTACACGCACTTTCCACCATTTCTTCAGCGGATAGCGGAGAAAAAGCATGTATGAGAAATAGCCGGAAATAACAAAGAAGACCTGCATACGGAAGGCATGGATAAAATCGTTGAACAGCGTTAGCCCCCAGGAGGGCTCCAGGCTATTCACATGCCAGCTGTGGCTGGAGTAGATAAGTGAGATGTGAAACGGGATCCCTAACAGCATCAGCCAGGCGCGGATACTGTCGAAGAAATATTCACGTTCTACTGGTGTTTTATTCATAAATTCACAACAATCTCAGACAATTCGTCTTATCACTCAGGGCGATAACGGTTACATTGCCAGCAACCCTACATGAACTCAGGGTATCTGTCTCCAGGATAAGTACGCAAAGTGCAATATGGGACAGAGAACTGTTTATTCCCTGGTCCGCTAAGCTGAACAATGCAGGGATTATGTTGTCGGATTGCCTGAGTTTCCATTAAAATAGATCGGATCGATTTAAGCACACAAAGGGGGAAGTGCTTACTTACTATGAAACATAAACCACAGATGATGAAAATGCGTTGGTTAAGCGCAGCCGTAATGTTGTCCCTGTGTACTTCATCTGCATGGGCATTCAGCATTGATGACGTAGCAAAACAGGCGAAAACGTTAGCCGGGAAAGGCTATGAAGCGCCAAAAAGTAACCTGCCCTCCGCCTTCCGCGATATGAAATACGCGGATTACCAGCAAATCCAGTTCAATCACGATAAAGCCTACTGGAATAATCTGAAGACCCCATTCAAGCTGGAATTTTACCACCAGGGCATGTATTTCGACACGCCGGTTACTATTAATGAAGTGACCAGCACCAGCGTACGTAAAATTAAATATAGCCCGGATTATTTTAATTTTGGCAATGTTCAGCACGATAAAGACACGGTGAAAGACCTTGGTTTCGCCGGTTTTAAAGTACTGTATCCGATCAATAGCAAAGACAAGAATGACGAAATCGTCAGCATGCTCGGGGCCAGCTACTTCCGCGTTCTGGGCCAGGGTCAGGTCTATGGGCTTTCCGCCCGCGGCCTGGCTATCGATACCGCGCTGCCGTCCGGCGAAGAGTTCCCTCGCTTCCGCGAGTTCTGGATTGAGCGTCCGAAAGCGACCGATAAGCGCTTAACTATCTACGCGCTGCTGGATTCCCCGCGTGCGACCGGCGCCTATCGCTTTGTGATTATGCCCGGGCGCGACACCGTGGTTGATGTGCAGTCGAAGGTTTATCTGCGCGACAAAGTCGGCAAGCTTGGCGTGGCGCCGTTGACCAGTATGTTCCTGTTTGGGCCGAACCAACCGTCGCCGACCACCAACTATCGTCCGGAATTACATGACTCCAACGGTCTGTCGATTCTTGCCGGTAACGGCGAGTGGATCTGGCGTCCGCTGAATAACCCGAAACATCTGGCCGTCAGTAGTTATGCGATGGAGAACCCGCAAGGGTTTGGCCTGCTGCAGCGTGGCCGCCAGTTCTCCCGATTTGAAGATCTCGACGATCGTTACGACCAGCGCCCGAGCGCGTGGATCACTCCGAAAGGCGACTGGGGTAAGGGTAAAGTCGAATTGGTTGAAATCCCGACCAACGATGAAACCAACGATAATATCGTCACCTACTGGACCCCGGATCAGCTGCCGGAACCAGGCAAAGAGATGAACTTCAAGTACTCTATTACCTTCAGCCGCGATGAAGACAAACTGCATGCGCCAGACAGCGCTTATGTGGTGCAGACTCGCCGCTCAACCGGTGATGTGAAGCAGTCTAATCTCATTCGCCAGCCAGATGGCACCATCGCTTTCATCGTTGATTTCACCGGCGCTGACATGAAAAAAATGGCGGCGGATACCCCGGTAACGGCGCAGGCGAGCATCGGCGATAACGCCGAAATCGTGGAAAACTCGGTCCGCTATAATCCGGTTATCAAAGGTTGGCGTATGACCCTGCGCGTGAAAGTGAAAGATCCGAAGAAAACCACGGAAATGCGTGCGGCGCTGGTCAATGGCGATCAGACGCTAAGCGAAACCTGGAGCTATCAGCTGCCTGCCAATGAATAAGATAACGAATTATATCGACGCATTGCCGCTGTCGGATGCAGAAAAAGCCGCATTACCTGATACGAGCCTGCAAGCCGTACATGAAGCGCTTGACGCAGAGCATCATCATTTTTCGCGCGATGAAGATTCCCCATTAGGATCGGTAAAAGCGCGGCTGGAGCATAGCTGGCCGGACTCTCTGGCCGGCGATCAGCTGGTGAAAGATGATGAAGGACGCACTCAGCTTCATGCGATGCCGAAAGCGAAACGTTCCTCGATGATCCCCGACCCGTGGCGTACCAACCCGGTAGGCCGCTTCTGGGATCGTCTGCGTGGCCGTGATGTGACTCCGCGCTATCTCTCTCGTCTCACGCAGGAAGAGCGCGAAAGCGAACAGAAATGGCGTACCGTCGGCACCATTCGCCGCTATATTTTGCTGCTGCTGACGCTGGCGCAAACGGTGGTGGCCACGTGGTATATGAAGACCATCCTCCCTTATCAGGGGTGGGCGTTGATCAATCCATCCGATATGGTTGGCCAGGATCTATGGGTCTCCTTCATGCAGCTACTGCCGTACGTGTTGCAGACCGGCATCCTGATCCTCTTCGCGGTACTTTTCTGCTGGGTCTCGGCCGGTTTCTGGACCGCGCTGATGGGCTTCCTGCAACTGCTGATCGGGCGTGATAAATACAGTATTTCGGCATCCACCGTTGGTGACGAGCCGCTGAACCCGGAACACCGGACGGCGCTTATTATGCCAATCTGCAACGAAGATGTTGACCGCGTGTTTGCCGGCCTGCGCGCCACCTGGGAATCGGTGAAAGCGACGGGTAACGCTGCGCATTTTGACGTTTACGTGCTAAGCGACAGCTACGACCCGGATATTTGCGTTGCCGAGCAAAAAGCGTGGATGGAGTTGATTGCCGAAGTGCAGGGTGAAGGCCAGATCTTCTATCGTCGCCGTCGCCGTCGCGTGAAACGTAAAAGCGGCAACATCGATGATTTCTGCCGTCGCTGGGGTAGCCAGTATAGTTACATGGTGGTGCTCGACGCTGACTCAGTGATGACCGGCGAGTGCCTGAGCGGGCTGGTGCGCCTGATGGAAGCGAATCCGAATGCCGGGATCATCCAGTCTTCGCCGCGCGCCTCCGGTATGGATACCCTTTATGCGCGCTGCCAGCAGTTCGCCACCCGCGTGTACGGCCCGCTGTTTACCGCCGGGCTGCACTTCTGGCAGTTGGGTGAATCGCACTACTGGGGTCACAACGCCATTATCCGCGTGAAGCCGTTCATCGAACACTGTGCGCTGGCGCCGCTGCCGGGCGAGGGTAACTTTGCCGGTTCGATTCTGTCGCATGACTTCGTGGAAGCCGCGCTGATGCGCCGTGCGGGTTGGGGCGTATGGATCGCCTACGATCTGCCAGGCTCCTATGAAGAGCTGCCGCCGAACCTGCTGGATGAGCTGAAGCGCGACCGTCGCTGGTGTCAGGGTAACCTGATGAACTTCCGCCTGTTCCTGGTGAAAGGGATGCACCCGGTACACCGTGCGGTGTTCCTGACCGGCGTCATGTCTTATCTGTCGGCGCCGCTGTGGTTTATGTTCCTTGCATTGTCGACTGCGCTGCAGGTCGTGCACGCCCTGACCGAGCCGCAATACTTCCTGCAACCGCGCCAGCTGTTCCCGGTATGGCCGCAGTGGCGTCCAGAACTGGCTATCGCGCTGTTTGCCTCGACCATGGTACTGCTGTTCCTGCCGAAACTGCTGAGTATCATTCTGGTGTGGTGCAAGGGGCCGAAAGAGTACGGCGGCTTCTTCCGCGTGACGCTTTCCCTGCTGCTGGAGGTGCTGTTCTCGGTGCTGCTGGCGCCGGTGCGCATGCTGTTCCACACCGTGTTCGTGGTCAGCGCGTTCCTCGGTTGGGAGGTGGTGTGGAATTCACCGCAGCGCGATGATGACTCAACGCCCTGGGGCGAGGCCTTTATGCGTCACGGCTCGCAGCTGCTTCTGGGTCTGGTTTGGGCGGTTGGTATGGCGTGGCTGGATCTGCGTTTCCTGTTCTGGCTGGCGCCTATCGTCGTGTCGCTAATTCTCTCTCCATTTGTTTCGGCAATTTCCAGCCGCGCGACGGTAGGTCTGCGTACTAAACGCTGGAAATTGTTCCTGATCCCGGAAGAGTATTCGCCGCCGCAGGTACTGAAAGATACCGATGCTTACCTGACTCTGAACCGTCAGCGTTCGCTGGGCGATGGCTTTATGCATGCGGTGTTTAACCCATCGTTCAACGCCCTGGCGACGGCAATGGCAACGGCGCGTCATCGCCACGGTCGTATTCTGGATATTGCCCGTGAACGCCACGTTGAGCAGGCGCTGAATGAAACGCCTGATAAACTTAACCGCGATCGTCGTCTGGTTCTGTTAAGCGATCCTGTAACGATGTCGCGTCTGCACTACCGCGTGTGGAACTCCCCGGAGAAATACTCTTCCTGGGTGGGGGAGTATCAGAAACTCACGCTGAACCCGCTGGCGTTGAAAACGAAGTAAGCCGTACGTTAAGGAAAATACCGGCAATTGTGCCGGTATTTTTTTGCCTGAGAGGAAGTGAATGAGAATATTTGTGCTTATCGCCATGACGCTGGTACTCAGCGGCTGCGGCAGCATTATTAGCCGTACGGTACCGGGGCAGGGCCATGGCAACCAATATTACCCCGGCGTACAGTGGGATGTTCGCGATTCAGGCTGGCGCTATCTGACCATTCTCGATCTGCCATTCTCGCTGGTATTTGATACGCTGTTGCTGCCGTTAGACGCCAGCCATGGTCCCTATGAGTAATTAACGCTCGTCCCACTCATCGGCTGCCGTCTGCCCCTCTTCGGTATCCAGGGAAGGCTCCAGCTGAAACTCGCCTTCATCCCATTCGTGTAGCGTATTTTCTTCCACCCACTCCTGGCGTAGCTCGATTTCGTCATAATCACCGTCAAATACGCTTTGCGCCGCTTCACCACTGAGCATGGGGAGACACTCGCCTTCTTCATCTTCGCTGGCGAAGAATTCAGCCCGCCAGGCGATATCACCGTCCTGGAGTACGTACTTCTGCATATTGAACTGTTCGATATCGGCAGTTTCTTCATCGCTATCGGGATTATCGGCCAAAAACTCTTCCCGGGCGGCGTCGATTGCCTCTTCGAGCGTGGCGTAGAAAACTGATTCCGTTGACATAGCTAACCCCCTAAGAAGAATGAAAAAGGAACACGTTTCAATCTATAGAAGGCGGTTAGCCTGGCGTCAAGGCAGAGAAGCGCTGAAGCGCTTAATTTACCGAACGTTTACCCGAGCCTCCGTCATCCGCTGAAGCGTTATGCCGTGGGCGACGTAGACTGATGGTCGAGTAAAAAGCGTTAAACAGGACGACGCAGGCGGTGACGAGGAACACGGCGCGGAAGCCGTAGTTAGCCGAGACCGAGGCGCCGATTAACGGCCCGGTGACGTTGCCAATATCGCGAAATGACTGGTTATAGCTGAAGATACGCCCCGATATCTGGCTGGTGGAGTTGTACACCAGCAGAGTTTGTACGGCGGGTAATAGCGCGCCGTCGGCGGCGCCGAGCAAAAAGCGCAGAATACCCAGCTGTAGCGGCGTCTGAACGAATGACATTGGGACCAGCAGCAGCACGGAAATAACCAGGGCAACGATCAGGATCTTTTCCGGCCCAATACGATCGCCGAGCTTGCCTAAACGTGGCGCGCTCAGCAGGGCGGCAATGCCGGGTACGGAGGCAATCATACCGCTAATAAAGGCGATATTGCTGACGTTACCCGCCAGGTCGCGCACGTAGAGCGTCAGGATCGGCGCAATGGAACCCGTCGCCACCTGGATAATCAATGAGGTCACGAACAAGCTGAGCACCAGTTTAGGGTTCTTGAGCGAACCGAAAACGTCCCTGGCATTGAGCATCTCTTTTTTGTTCACCGGAACAAAGTTTTCGCGAATCAAAAATAGGGTGAACAGGAAGCAGATAAACAGCACCGTGGCGGTCATGAAGAAGACGGTGCGCAAACCCCAGTGGTCGGCAAGGAAACCGCCCGCCAGCGGGCCAAGGAGGGCGCCGCTTACCGCGCCGGTTGAAAGCGTTCCTAGCGCCCAGCCGCTTTTTTGACGCGGGATCTGGGTTGCGATCAGCGCATTGGCATTGGGGATAAAACCGCCCAGTAAACCCAGCAGCGCGCGCAGGATCAGGAATTGCCAAATGTTTTGCGCCATGCCCATCAGCATCATGACGATGGCCATTCCCAGCGCTGAACGCAGCAGCATAATCTTACGCCCTTTACGGTCTGCTAATCCGCCCCAGAACGGCGAGGCAACGGCGGAAAACAGGAAGGTAATGCTAAACACCAACCCTGACCACATATTCAGCGCGCTATGGCCGGTCACACCCAACTGTTCGACATAGAGTGGCAAAAAAGGCATCACGAGGCTAAAGGCGGCGCCGGTTAAAAAGCAGCCAAGCCAGGTGACGGTAAGATTTCGTTTCCAGTTAATAGGCGTATCAGCAGACGACATAAGGTCTCACTGGCCCGCGGCGCGGGTCAAAATAAAGGAAAATATGAGCCTGCTAATTATGCGCCTGAGAAATGGTTGTCGCAATGGAGCGTAGCTTTTAAAGCTAAAGGAGTATTAAAAAGGATCGGCGGTAAAAATATATCCGGGCAGGGGACCACCCGGATAATGAGTCAATCAGTAGCGCGAAGGCACGCCTTCCGGACGCGTCTTAAAGCGACGATGCAGCCACATATATTGCTCTGGCGCCATCATGATGCATTGTTCGACGATTTTGTTCATCCATGCGGCGGTGGTCTCCGCGTTATCCAACGGCGGATCGCACTCCGGCGGCAGCATGATGAGCTCATAGCCTTTGCCGTTTGGTTTGCGGCGCGGAACAAATGGCACAATGCAGGCTTTGGACATTTTCGCCAGCATCCAGGTACCCGAAGTGGTGGCGGCCTGGTCGACGGCGAACAGCGGCGCGAAGACGCTGGCGGTCGGGCCGTAGTCGTGATCCGGGGCGTACCAGACCACTTCGCCTTTTTTCAGCGCGCGGATCATGCCTTTGAGATCTTTACGGTCAATCATATCTTTGTTGGAACGCAGGCGGCCCCAGGTCTGCAGCCAGTCGATAACCGGATTGTCATTCGGGCGATAGACGCCGATACCGGGCTCGTTCATGCCGAACATGCGCGCGCCCATTTCCAGCGTCAGGAAATGAATACCAATCAACAGAATGCCGCGCTGTTGTGCCTGCACGTCGCGGACATATTGGAAGCCGATGGTGTCTGTCCAGCGCGCAATGCGTCGGGTTGGCCAGAACCATGCCATCCCGGTTTCCATCAGGCCCATGCCGACGGACTCAAAGTTTTGTACTACCAGCTGATGACGCTCTTGCTCGCTCTTCTCAGGAAAGCAGAGTTCAAGATTGCGATAAGCGATTTTTGCGCGGCGTTTCATAAAACGCATTGCCAGACGACCAATGGCATTACCGAGACGGTAGATAACCGGATAAGGGAGTTGGACAACTAACCACAACAGGCCTATGCCCAGCCAAAGCAGCCAGTAGCGCGGATGGAGCAGCGCGGCGGAAAATTTCGGTAAATGGGTCATTTCATACCTGTCTGATTTAACAACGCGTTCTATTATCGCATTTTTTTGCGCTGCCGCCAAAAGCAGTCTCCTGCTGAAGCTGATTGTTAACGGCTGAAAATTACGTGGCTGAAATGTAGCGTAAAATGTAGGGATGTAAATTAACGGTGTTTGCTATATGATGCCCGCCGTTTATTTTACTCATTTCCTATGTCGAGCAGGTACACCATGCCAGTGTTACACAACCGCATTTCAAATGAGACGTTAAAGGCGCAGATGCTGGCTGAAACCGAGCCGCGCACGACGATCTCGTTCTATAAATATTTCACTATCGTTGACCCGAAAGCGACCCGCGACGCCCTGTGGCTGGCGCTGACTAAGCTGAATGTCTTTGGCCGCATCTATCTGGCCCATGAAGGTATCAATGCGCAGATCAGCGTGCCGGAAAGCAAGGTCGCGGCGTTACGTGAGTTTCTCGATGGTTTTGACCCGGCGCTGAAAGGGTTACGTCTGAATATCGCGCTGGATGATGACGGTAAATCCTTCTGGGTCCTGCGCCTCAAGGTTCGCGACCGTATTGTGGCCGACGGTATTGATGACCCGACTTTTGATCCCTCTGACGTGGGCGAGTACCTGAAAGCGGCGGAAGTGAACGCGATGCTGGACGATCCGGACGCGGTATTCATCGATATGCGCAACCATTATGAATACGAAGTCGGTCACTTCGAGAACGCGATGGAAATTCCGGCGGATACCTTCCGCGATCAATTGCCGAAAGCGGTTGAGATGATGCAGGAGTACAAAGACAAGAAGATTGTCATGTACTGTACCGGCGGCATTCGCTGTGAGAAAGCCAGCGCCTGGATGAAGCATAGCGGTTTCAATAAGGTGTGGCACATTGAAGGCGGGATTATCGAGTACGCACGCCGCGCCCGTGAACAGGGCTTGCCGGTACGCTTTATCGGTAAGAACTTTGTCTTTGACGAGAGAATGGGCGAGCGTATTTCTGATGATGTGATTGCCCACTGCCATCAATGCGGCGCACCGTGCGACAGCCACACCAATTGCCTCAACGACGGCTGCCATTTGCTGTTTATTCAGTGCCCGGCTTGTGCCGAGAAATTTGCCGGTTGCTGCAGCGAAGCCTGTATGGAAGAGCATAAACTGCCGGAAGAGGAGCAGCGCAAATTGCGGGCGGGGCGAGAAAATGGCAATAAGATTTTTAATAAATCCCGCGGCCGTCTTAATACCAAACTAGGTATCCCGGATCCCGACCCGTCAGTAAAACCATAACCAGATGAGGTCGATTACTGCTAGCAGCAGCCACAGCGCGAGATAAATCATAAAGTGCTCGCGCACGTTGTTGACTAACCAGTGGTACAGGCGACGCATACACGCTCTCTGAGATGAAACGGCCTCAATCGAGGCCGTTTTGTTTTATAGCTGGCTATTATTGTGAAAATCGCGCCAGCGAGAAGGGAGTCAGATCAAACTCCGTCGTTTCACCTTGCGCAAATTGCGTCGCAATTTCGCCAAGTACCGGCGCAAACTTGAAACCGTGACCGCTTAAACCGGTAATGAGTAATGTATTGTCGTGACCGGGAAGGGTATCAATGATGAAATCTTCATCTGCCGTATTATCGTATGTGCAGGAAGCGCCGTGCAGGCAGCCGCCAATTCCGGGTAGCACGTTGCGCAGGAAATTGAACGACTCAGAGCCATCGCTGGCGACAGCGCCAAACGGTTTCCGCTCGCCCGGCTCGGAAATCAGCTGGCCGCCATTATGCTTGCCGATCTTCAATTCGTTGTCTTCCGCCGGGAAGCCATAATACTGATCGCCATTCGGCAGCTCGCCGGTGAAAGCCGGGAAGTTATTTTTCGCGCTATAGCGACCATCGGCCTGGAACCAGGCGAAGACTTTACGTACCGGTTGAATGGGCAGTTCCGGCAATAATTTTGTTACCCAGGTCCCGGCGCTGATCAGCAGTTTTTTGCCGCTGTAGCTACCATCGGCGGTATCAATGGTCACGCCGTCGGTGTGATGGTGAATTGCGGTAACCGGGCAGTTGAACAGTTGGGCGCAGCCCGCTTCGCGCGCCAGGCGAATCCAGGTTTCTACCGCCAGCTCGCTGCGTAACACGCCGGAAGCCGGTTCAAAAATAGCCCGGTAATCTTGCGGGATACGAATCTCCGGCCAACGTTTCATAACCGCCTCAGCATCCAGCTCTTCCACGTTAAGCTCAAACTGACGCGCGCTGTGGGCCACGTTATTGAGAAAATCGGAGCCGGCGGGGCCAAGGTTAATAACCCCGGTTTTTTCGAATACGGCCTCGCCGCTACTTTGCGCAAATTCGTCCCATAGCTGCTGGGCGCGTAGCACCAACGGTACGTATCTTTCGCCCTCGCCATAAGCGTGACGAATCAGACGCGTGTTGCCATGGTGGCTGCCTTCCAGGTGCGGCGGTTTGTGGGCATCGGTCATCAGGACATTCAGACCGGCGCGGCGGGCGTAATAGCCAGCGGCAGCGCCAACGGAGCCGCTACCGATAATGATGAGGTCGTATTGCATGGTGAGTTCCGGGTTATTGTTTTATTAGCAGGGTAATTAACATCAGCCGGATGTACAAGCGCGAAAAATAATTCAGGCACCCGCAGGTGCCTGTTCAGTGAATATTTAGACATCATCGGTGATGCTAATGTCTGCGATACTCATTTGCCTGGTAATCGCCAGATTCTATCTTCGCTATTCCTGCTTCCAGAATAGAAATAAACTGACGTGCGACATCCGTCGTTAGCCATAGCGTCTGGCCAATTTCTGCTTCTTTATCGCTTTCTTGGGTGGGGTTTTGGTAGTGCAGGCGCAACATCAGCGCATCGTAGCTATCAACGGTGCTGATGTCCCATCCGACGAGGGGATGGGTCTGGATGACTTCATTATTCTTTTCCATCATAACCCCTTATTCATATGTTAAAAGACAACAATTCTCGAGGTTTAATGCTTGTTTTCTGAAGCAGGTTAATTATATCAGCAGTTAAGTGCAAACTCGAGAAAATAAATAATTAGAGACAAATTTTGCGCTGATCGGTTGTTTTTTGCGCGGATTTCATCCTGAGTCTCATTATTTTTTAAGGAATTTATCAGGATATTAAGGAAAGTCTTAGTTATAGGCGGAGATAAAAAAGCCGGGGCGACCCGGCAAAAAAAAGCACAATGAGGGAGCAAATTGATTTTGCGTAAGCAAACCCGGAGGCTTAGTCGTGGATAAACCAATCGTCGGCGCTTTCCCAGGTTTCCTGCAGGATTTCGCTAATCCGGTCTTTGTCTTCTTTCAGGCCACCGATGACAGATAAATTATTGCCGGCGGCGTAACGTACCGTGACCTGGTTTTCTCGTTCCGGATAATGTTGAGCGATACGCTTAGCGAGTTCGTTATTCAGCGCTTCCAGCGCGCCGCTGGGTAAGGCTGTGGTTTTGGCAATTGACACTTCGATGCGCATAATGGCCCCCTGGGTAATATACTGTTTATTTATACAGTAACACTTGCGCATTTACAACAGGGGGCAAAAAACTTTATTTTTTCATCGTCCAACGCACGGTTTCACCGGCCAGGAACGGCACCAACGTATCGTCTGGAAGAGCGATACTTTCGGCAACGGTGCTCTCTTCACGTACCAGTTCAACGTAGCTTTCATTCACCGGCAGGCCGTAGAAACGCGGGCCATTCAGCGAGCAGAAAGCCTCAAAATGCTCCAGCACATTCATCTCTTCAAAGACGGTGGCGTAGCTGCCGAGCGCGGTGGGGGCATTGAAACAGCCCGCACAGCCGCAGCTGGCCTCTTTACGGTGGCGCGCGTGCGGGGCGGAGTCTGTGCCGAGGAAGGCGCGGCTGAACCCGCTGGCGACCAGTTCACGCAGCGCCTGCTGGTGGACGTTTCGCTTGAGGATCGGCAGGCAGTATAGATGCGGACGAATACCGCCAACCAGCATATGATTGCGGTTAAACATCAGATGCTGCGGCGTGATGGTGGCGGCCAGCAGTTCGTTGCCGTCGCGCACGTATTCAGCAGCATCTTTGGTGGTGATATGTTCGAAGACCACTTTTAACCCCGGCAGCCGTTTGCGCAGCGGTTCCATCACCGTCTCGATAAAGCGCGCTTCGCGATCGAAGATATCGATATCAGCATGGGTAACTTCGCCGTGCACCAGTAGCGGCATGCCCAGTTTTTCCATCCGTTCCAGTACCGGCATGATGGCGTCGGTGCTGGTTACGCCGTGACTGGAATTGGTAGTGGCGTTTGCCGGGTAGAGCTTGGCTGCGGTGAACACGCCTTCATGGAAACCGCGCTCCAGTTCGTCCGGGTCGAGCGTGTCGGTCAGGTAGCAGGTCATCAGCGGCGTGAAATCATGCCCGGCGGGAATTGCATCGATGATGCGCTGGCGGTAAGCAATGGCAGCAGCGACGGTCGTTACCGGCGGTACCAGATTCGGCATCACGATCGCCCGGCCATAAAACTCACTGGTGTAAGGCACGACGGTTTTCAACATATCATCATCGCGTAAATGAATATGCCAGTCGTCAGGGCGGCGGATTTTCAATACCTGGGGTTGTGCTGTCATGGAAGGCTCCGGCTAATTGGTTCAGTCATCAGGGCTGTTTTTTGCCGGGCACTAAGGATAAGCGTAAACGTTTTCCTTTGCACTCATTTCCGTAAAAAATTAAGGGCGCCATATTCAGCGCCCTTATCGTTTAGTCAGTGAAGGGGATGATTATCTCGCCCGGTTTCACTTCGATGCCTTTAGCGTATTTCTTCGCTAAGGCTTCGCCGGTGCTGGCATCTTCACGCAGAACGTAGGCCGGTTGCTGGTTGAAATAACTGCGCAGCGACTGATTCAGATAAGGGATCAGCGTCTGTACCACGGAGGTGAGCTTTTCCGGCTTAACTTTCGCATCGACGACTTCCATTTCACGCAGATAAATCGCGCCTTGCTCTTTATTGAACACCGGCAGCGCTTTGAGCTTCAGGTCGATGGTCGCTTTCTGATTGCCAAACAGCGAATTCAGATCCAGATTAGCGGTTCCGCTCAGCGCCACTTTATTCGGCTCTTCACGACCGATGGCGCTGGTCAGGTTTTGCAGTTCAATATGCGCATCCGCTACGCCAGGCAGGCCGATATCTTTGGCGAAGTGATTACGTTTCTGCAGCGCCTGGTTAATCTCCTGCTCGCTAACGGAGTATTGCGTAAGCTGGTTACATCCGCTCAGAAGGCCGCCGACAATCAGCGCGGCCGCGATCAACATCTTTTTCATTGGGTTCCTTAACGTCATGCCATAGCTAATCCTGACACAAAGCAGCATGGTCTGCTAGCCCCGCTTGTACTAGCGGAAAATGCTGAAAAAAAGGATTACCACTTTGGCCGAGCGTCAGGTGCGCGGTTCCAGCATGCCGGAAGCCGAGCGTTTTTGACTGAACTGCCACCACAGCGCAATGAATGTCGCAAAGCCGATAATGCCCAGCATCAGCCACGGCAGCTCGGGCTGATTGAGCACTTTACCGGCGTCAAACAGCCAGCCGCCGCCGGCGTACCCCAGCGCGCCGCCGAAAGCCAGGCCAAGGCGGCTGAAACCCATATAGCTGCCGCGAGCGCGGGCATCGGCCAGTGACGCGCCCAGCGTTTCGCGCGCGGGTTCGGCAATGATTGAGCCGATATAAAAGATACAGATTAGGGTAAACAGCTGCTGCAGTGTGCTGGTTAAGCCAATCGGCAGCATCGCCGCCGTCATCACCAGCAAACCCGCCATCAGACGATGCTCGAGGCGAAAACGTTTCTCGCTCCAGCGGGCGATGGGGTACAGCAGCGTCAAGGAAATTGTCGCTTCAATGGCATACATCCATTTCACCGCCGCCGGAGAGCCTGCAATATCGTTAACCATAATCGGCAGCATAAGCATCACCTGCACGGCCAGCATGTAGTAACCGGTCAGGGTCAGCACATAAGTGACAAAGCGCTTATCGCGTAACACCAGCCCCAGTCCTTCGCGGATTGGCGTTTTGACCGTCGAGAGTTTCCATGCCGGCAGATACCAGGCGTTAAACGCGGCACAGGCAATGAAGAGCGCTGCCCCTGCGCTGCACACCAGACGGAAATCGTACTGTAAGAGCCAACTGCCCAGCAGAGCGCCGATGACCGCGCCGGCGCTATCCTGCATCATCAGGATAGAGAAGAAGCGACCACGTTGATGCGGGCGCACCAGTTTGACCACCAGCGCCGCTCGCGGCGGGTCGAACAGGGTGCCGCCGAGACCGGACAAAATGCATGAAAGCCAGAGCACCCAGGGCTCATGGGCGACGGCCATCGCCGCGAAACCGCCGGCGCGCATCAGCATCCCGGTGACAATCATCGGTTTGGCGCCGAAACGGTCGGCAATCGCGCCGCCGAAGATGCCTAAACCTTGTTGCACCAGTTGACGTAGACCGAGGGCAATACCGACCATCAGCGCCGCCCAGCCCATTTGGTCGACAAAACGGATCGATATCAGGGGGAATACGACAAAAAAGCCGAGCACAACCAGCATGTTATCGACCAACAGGAAATATTTACCCAGGCTCCTTGCCTGCGATACGCGGGACATTTCCCCTCCAGGGAAAAAGAAAGATAAGCTTAGATATTCTGCGGTGGCGGCGGTTATTTTCCCAGCATACTGGCGACAATATTTTTTTATCAAAAAGCAAGATCGATTGAGGCTATTCATCGAAAAACGGAGGTGGTGCAGAAAATGGTATGTTGCTGTTTTCCCACCTTCACTCAGGGAAGGTATAGTGAAAGATATCAGTTTGGGGCAGGGAACAGGAGTGAGGAATGTTTGGCTATCGCAGTAACGTACCCAAGGTGCGTTTGACGACGGACCGGCTGGTGGTGCGGCTGGTTCACGATCGTGACGCCTGGCGTCTGGCCGATTACTACGCGGAAAATAAAGGGTTCCTGAAACCCTGGGAGCCGGTGCGCGATGAAAGCCACTGTTATCCCTCCGGCTGGCAGGCGCGGTTATCGATGATTACGGAGTTTCACAAACAGGGTTCGGCATTTTATTTCGCGCTACTCGATCCTGATGAGAAAGAGATTATTGGCGTAGCGAATTTCTCAAACGTGGTGCGTGGTTCATTCCATGCCTGCTATCTCGGCTATTCCATTGGTGAAAAGTGGCAAGGGCAGGGGCTGATGTTTGAAGCGCTGACCGCGGCGATTCGCTATATGCAACGTACGCAGCATGTCCACCGCATCATGGCCAACTATATGCCGCATAACAAACGCAGCGGCGATCTGCTCGCCCGGCTCGGATTCGAAAAAGAGGGTTACGCAAAGGACTACCTCCTCATTGATGGACAATGGCGAGATCACGTATTGACGGCGTTAACGGCCACTGACTGGACCCCAGGGCGCTAAGGAGACAACATGAAATATCAGCTAACCGCGCATGAAGCGCGCATCATTGGTTGCCTGCTGGAGAAGCAGGTAACCACGCCGGAACAGTATCCGCTATCAGTGAATGCGGTGGTTACCGCCTGTAACCAGAAAACCAACCGCGAGCCGGTGATGTCGCTGGCGGAAAGCGATGTCCAGGATTTGCTGGATGAGCTGGTTAAACGCCACTACCTGCGTACGGTAAGCGGTTTTGGCAACCGGGTAACCAAATATGAACAGCGCTTCTGCAATTCCGAATTTGGCGACCTCAAATTAACGGCGGCGGAAGTCGCCATCGTCACGACGCTGCTGCTGCGCGGCGCGCAAACGCCAGGCGAGCTGCGCAGCCGCGCGCAGCGGATGTATGAATTCCGCGATATGGCCGAGGTGGAAAGCACGCTCGACAATTTGGCCAGTCGTGAAGACGGTCCTTACGTCGCGCGCCTTCCGCGCGAGCCGGGTAAACGCGAAAGCCGCTATATGCACCTGTTTTGTGATGACATGGATTCGCTCATTACCGTCGTGGAAGCCGTGTCCCCGCCGAATGACGATTTGCAGGCGCGCGTTGAGGCGCTGGAAAGTGAAGTCGCTGAGCTCAAAATACGTCTTGATTCCCTGCTGGCTCATTTAGGAGAGTAACCGTGACGGCGAAATTACGTGTTGGCGTGGTGGGGCTTGGCGGCATTGCACAAAAGGCATGGCTGCCGGTGCTTGGCGCCGCTGATGGCTGGACGCTGCAGGCCGCCTGGTCGCCGGGGAAAGAGAAAGCGTTACGCATCTGCGAAACCTGGCGTCTGCCTTATGCCGAGTCTCTGGATGCGCTGGCGGCGCAATGTGATGCGGTATTTGTTCATACATCAACCGCTTCACATTATGAAGTGGTTCATCATCTGCTGAATGCAGGCGTTCATGTTTGTGTGGACAAGCCGCTGGCGGACAAGCTCAGCGAAGCCGAATCACTGGTTGAACTGGCAGCGCGTCGGCGTTTAACGTTAATGGTGGGATTCAATCGCCGCTTTGCGCCGCTGTATCGTGAATTGAAAGCGCATCTCAATGATGCGGCGTCATTGCGCATGGATAAGCACCGTAGCGATAGCGTCGGCAAAGAACTGCGTTTTACCCTGCTGGATGATTATCTGCATGTTGTTGATACCGCACTGTGGCTGGCAGGAGATAAGGCGCGGGTGAATGGCGGGATCCTGCAAACCACTTCTCAAGGGGAAATGCTCTACGCCGAGCATCACTTCAGCGCGGGGCAACTGCAGATAACGACTAGCATGCATCGTCGCGCCGGAAGCCAGCGTGAGTGGGTGCAGGCGGTAACCGATGGCGGGCTGTATGAGGTGAGCGATATGCGCGAGTGGCGTGAAGAGCGTGGCAGCGGAATCTTGCAGCGCCCGGCGCCCGGCTGGCAGACAACGCTTGAGCAGCGCGGATTCGACGGCTGCGCACGGCACTTCATTGAATGCGTGCAAAATCAGACGGTTCCGGAAACCGCCGGCGAGCAGGCGCTTTTAGCCCAGCGGATCGTGGAAAAGCTCTGGCGTGAAGCGATGAGCGAATAACTGGTTGTAACAACTGACAGTAGTAATTCATTGCGAACCCGGTAGACTATCGCCACTTTCCAGCGCCCGCTTTTGCGGGCGTTTTACTCCATGGGTTGTGGAATAAGACAGTAATGAATCTATTAAAATCATTAGCGGCAGTCAGCTCGATGACCATGTTCTCGCGCGTGCTGGGGTTCGCCCGCGATGCTATCGTCGCGCGTATTTTTGGCGCCGGGATGGCGACCGACGCCTTTTTCGTGGCCTTCAAACTGCCAAACCTTTTGCGGCGTATTTTTGCCGAAGGCGCCTTTTCTCAGGCCTTTGTGCCGATCCTCGCTGAATATAAAAGCAAGCAGGGCGAAGACGCGACGCGGGTGTTCGTCTCCTATGTTTCCGGGCTGTTGACGCTGGTTCTGGCGCTGGTCACGGTGGCAGGGATGCTGGCTGCGCCATGGGTGATTACCGTAACCGCTCCGGGCTTTGCCGATACGCCGGATAAATTTGCCTTAACCACCCAACTGCTGCGTATCACCTTCCCCTATATTTTATTGATTTCGCTGGCGTCGCTGGTGGGGGCTATCCTTAACACCTGGAACCGCTTCTCGGTTCCCGCCTTCGCGCCGACCTTCCTTAACGTCAGCATGATTGGTTTTGCCCTGTTTGCCGCGCCTTATTTTCATCCGCCAATGTTGGCGATGGCCTGGGCGGTCACGGTTGGCGGTATCCTGCAACTGGCGTACCAACTGCCGCATCTGAAAAAAATCGGTATGCTGGTGCTGCCGCGGGTTAATCTGAAAGATGCTGGGGCGATTCGCGTGGTCAAGCAGATGGGGCCGGCGATCCTCGGCGTATCCGTCAGCCAGATTTCGCTGATTATCAACACCATTTTCGCCTCCTTCCTGGTCTCAGGTTCGGTCTCCTGGATGTATTATGCCGATCGTCTGATGGAGTTCCCCTCCGGTGTGTTGGGCGTGGCGCTGGGGACCATTCTGTTGCCATCGCTATCAAAAAGTTTCGCCAGCGGCAATCACGATGAGTACTGCCGACTGATGGATTGGGGGCTGCGCCTGTGCTTCCTGTTGGCCTTGCCAAGCGCGGTTGCCTTAGGCATTCTCGCCAAACCGCTGACGGTATCGCTATTCCAGTACGGTAAGTTTAACGCTTTTGATGCGGCGATGACCCAGCGCGCGCTGGTGGCTTATTCGGTTGGTCTGATGGGGCTTATCGTCGTGAAGGTGCTGGCGCCGGGCTTCTACTCGCGCCAGGATATCAAGACGCCGGTTAAAATCGCCATTGTTACCCTGATTATGACCCAGGTAATGAACCTGGCGTTTATTGGTCCGTTGAAGCATGCCGGTTTGTCGCTGTCTATTGGTCTGGCCGCGTGTCTGAACGCCGCGCTGCTTTACTGGCAACTGCGTAAGCAGAAAATCTTCACCCCGCAGCCGGGCTGGTTCGTCTTCCTGCTGCGTCTGGTCATCGCGGTGCTGGTCATGGCGGCAGCGCTCGTCGGCGTGATGTATCTGATGCCGGAATGGTCGCAGGGGACGATGCCGTTCCGCCTGATGCGTCTGATGGTAGTGGTAGTCGCCGGCGTTGTCGCCTATTTCGCGACCTTGCTGCTGCTCGGCTTCCGCCTGAAAGAGTTTGCCCGCCGCACGATTTAAATTCATCGTTACGTCGGGCCTGATTAACCCGTTCCGCTATGCGGAGCGGGTTTTTTTATCTCACGGCGCGTTCAGCGGCCTGTAGACGGGCATTTTCCAGCAGGCGGATAATCAGAGCAATCGCGCCGCTGCTCACCGCCAGAATCACCACGCCATTCCAGCCAGCCAGCACGTACAGTTTACTTCCCAGCACCGATCCCAGAGCCATACCGATGAAGACCACGGTAAACAGCAAGGCGTTAAGCCTGCCGCGGGCCTGGGGCTCCAGGCTGTAAACCAGATTTTGATGCGCTACCAGGCTTGATTGCAGACCAAGGTCAAAACCGATAGCCGATAACGCAATCAGCGCCAGTTGGCCGTGTACCGGCAGGGCGGGCAGCAGCAACATCAGGGCAAAGGAGACGGTGACGAATGCCGCGCCGAGCTGGGTGACTCTCCCCGCGCCAACTTTATCCGCCAGACCGCCTGCCAGCGGTGCCGCCAGGGCGCCTGCCGCGCCCGCGATACCGAAGCCGCCGGCGACCGCGCTACCCATCTGGTAATGTTCGGCGAGCATCACCGCCAGCGTCGACCAGAATGCGCTAAAGGCGATAGATAAAAAGCCCTGGGCGAATGCCGCGCGGCGCAGCGCGGGGTAGCGCTGCCACAGATGGGCCATTGACTTCATCAACTGCGGATAACTGAGGGTAGAGTGGATCTCAAAACGCGGCAGAACACGCCACATTAACAGGCCGATGAAAGCGATACTGACTGCCGCAGCCTGGTACATGACCCGCCAGCCAAATAGCGCGCCGACCAGCCCGCTGACGGTACGCGAAAGCAGGATCCCGAGCAGCAGGCCGGTCATCACCGTACCGACCATTTTCCCCTGTTTGCCCGCCGGCGCCAGAATCGCCGCCGCCGGGACAATATCCTGCGCCATGGTCGCCGCCATGCCGATCAGCAGGCTGACGACCAGCAGCGAGGTAAGCTGACCGGTCACGCTGCAGAGTAGCAACAGCGCCGCCAGCACGGCGCTTTTCAGCAGGATAAGCGTTCTGCGATCGTGGCGGTCGCCGAGCGGCAGCAGAAATAATATTCCCAATGCATAGCCTGCCTGAGTCAACGTGGGCACCAGCCCCATTCCCTCTACGCTGAGATGCAGGTTGGCGCCGATTAACGGCAGCAGCGGTTGGGCGTAGTAGATGGATGCGACGCTAAAGCCTGCGCCGAGCGCGAGAATAAAAATAACCCATCCGGCCTGGCGGGTGGATAAAGGAAGCGGTGTCATGGTAATGCCCTCGTAAATGCGTTGGCGCTATTGTTCCCCGAAGCGGACTGGCGCGGAAGATAGGGTAGTGGTAAAACGGTTATACGTAGCACGTATAGGCAAAATATAAATGAAGAAACAAGAGCGTATAGATCGGATTGAGCTGATGCGGACGTTTATTCGCATCGTCGAAGCGGGTTCGCTCTCGGCGGCAGCTCTCCAGATGAGTACGACACAGGCGACCGTTAGCCGACGCTTGCAGTCGCTGGAGACGTTACTTGGCGCAAGGCTTATTCTGCGCACGACCCATGCGATGAAACTGACCGATGACGGCGAGCGTTGCTATCAACATGCGCGACGACTGGTGGAGAGTTGGCTGGCGCTGGAAGATGATCTACGCATCGAGGAAGACCGACCGGTTGGCGTGCTGCGGGTGCGGGCGCCGCACGCGTTTGGGCAACAGCAATTGCTGGGCCCGCTGGTGAGTTTTCTGCAGCGATATCCTGAGCTCTCCGTTGAGTGGATGCTGAATGATAAAACCGTCGATTTTCTGAGCGATAATATTGATTGCGCGATCCGCGTCGGTGCGGAAGTCGATCCGGCAACGGTATCGGTACTATTGGCTGTGGTTCCCCGCAGCCTGGTGGTTGCGCCTGAGCTATTGGCGCGCCACCCGGAACTCAGCGAACCTCAGATGCTCTCCACGCTGCCCTGGGTCGCTATCAGCACTTTTTACCAGCATGAAGTCACGCTACAGCATCAGGTGGGCGGGCAGTTGATGAGCTTCCCGATTGTCCCTTGTCTGAGTACCGATAGCGTCTACGTTGCGCGTAACACCGCGCTGGCGGGGTTGGGGGCGGCTATTGTTTCCAGTTGGGCGGTGGAGGAGGATATTGCGGCAGGCCGGCTGATTGAACCGTTTGCGCAGTGGCGGGCTTCGCCGCTGCCGGTGCATCTGGTTTACCCCTGGGCGCGCTATTATCCGACGCGGCTACGCAAGTTTCTCGATTTGATGCGCGAGGTAATGCCGCAGGTGGCGGGGATGCAGCGTCCGGACGAGAAGAAATAAAAAAACCGGCCAGTTGGCCGGTTTTTTAGTGGTGCACCGTTACTCTACAGGTTGCGGGCGAGTCGCTTCCGCCGTGGCCTGATGAGTGGCGCTATGGCCGCCTGCAGACCCTTTACCCTCAAAGGCAAACGGAGGACGAACCCAATCGCTTTGGCGCGGTGCTTCCGGCACGTATTCCGGAGCCGGGGCGCGGGTCATCGGCGCGGTCGCGTGGCGAGTCGCAGTGGATGTCGGTTGCGCTTTCACCACTGGCGCGGCGTTGACGACCGGTGTCGGTTCAACAACCGGCGCGGCTTCTTCAACGGCGGCAACGGTGGTTTCTTCGACAACAGCGGTTTCTTCTGCGACGGTTTCTTCAGTAGCCGGAGCAGGAGTCGTCTCAGTTTCTTCGGCTACCGTCTCTGCTGGTTCACTGACCTCTGCCTGCGGCACAACGTTTTCCGCAACAGCCACAGTCTCTTCAACCACCGCCGTTTCTTCGACGACCGGCGCTTGAGCTACAGTCGCTTCTGGGGTCGGTTCGTTGGCCACTGCCGGTGCGGCAGTTTCAGCCGCGACGGTTTCCGCAACGACAACCGGAGCGATAGTCTCCGCGACGACTGGCGTAATGATAGGCTCAACGCTGGCGGTTTCTTGTACCGGTAACTCTTCCTGCTGCTGATCCTGCACGCGAGCAATCGGATAACGGATCCACGCTTTACCAGATGCCAGCTCAGGCGATGCGCAGGCGATAGCCAACGGCATCGGCGACTGGGTCGGATAACGCTCATCGCGGTAACGGCGACGACGCTGACCGCTTACGCGCAGGTGACGCGGAGAGCGACGTGAACGGCGAGGCATACCGTTAGATTCACGAGCGTCGCCGTTTTCATCCTGCTCAGCGGCAGTTTCAACGACGGCCGGCAGATCGACTTTTGCCAGTTCAGTACGCGGCGTAGTAGATTCCGGCTGCTGCTCGGCTACGGTTTCGATAACCTGCTCGGTTTCCACGGACTCAAAGCGGATTTTCTGCGCCAGCTGACGCGGCTTACGACGCGGCATGCTCTGAACGCGTTCTTCCTGCTCGGTTTCCTGCTGGACTACCGGTTCTTCACGGGTCTGAGCTTTCGCTTCCTGCTGTGCCTGGCGCTTGTCATCATTACGACGACGGTTGCGTTCACGGCGCGGTTGCTGCTGCTCATCACGTGATTTGCCGGTATCAGCCTCATTGCCTGCGGTTTGACGAGATTCGCGCTGTTCAACGTTCTGCGGTTGTTTCTCACGGCGATTACGGCGGTTTTCCTCACGAGACTCACGAGAGTCGCGACCTTCAGCGTTTTCACCACGGTTGTCGCGATTGTCACGATTATCGCGGCTATCGCGGTTATCACGACGGTCATTGCGATCGCGGCGATTATTAGAACGCGGTTTACGACGCTCTTGCTGACGTTCCGGTTTCTCTTCTGTTTTTTGCTCAGTCTTGACTTCCGCCGGTTTGGCTTCTTCTGCGCCAGCAAAAATGTTTTTCAATGCGCCAAAGAAGCGGGACAGCAGGCCAGGTTGGGCAGGCGTTGCTACTTTTGCGGCTGGAGCGGCGGCGGCTTTCGCTGCGACCGGGGCGGCTGAGGTTTCTTCCTGTACCGGTACTGGCGGCGCATCCGGCATCACGAAAGCGGCCAGCGCAGGTTCCTCACGGCGTTTACGCTCAGCAGGTTCCTCGTCGGACGGCATCGCCATCTCTTCTTCGTGCAGTTTCGGCAGCAAATAGCTCAGGGTTGAGGTCTCTTCGCCTTTACGCACGCGCAGTACGGAGTAGTGCGGGGTTTGCATCTCGTCGTTCGGGACGATGATGACGCGAATGTCGCTCTGACGGGTTTCAATCGCGCTGACTGCGGCACGTTTTTCGTTAAGCAGATAAGACGCAATGGGGACCGGAACGATCGCGTGGACTTCTTTGGTGTTCTCTTTCAGCGCTTCTTCTTCAATCAGACGCAGGATAGAGAGCGACAGCGATTCGTTGTCACGCACGGTACCGGTGCCGCTACAGCGTGGGCACACGTGGTGGCTGGATTCACCCAGTGACGGGCTCAGACGCTGGCGGGACATCTCCAGCAGGCCGAAGCGCGAGATATGGCTGATCTGGATACGCGCGCGGTCCTGGCGGACGGCTTCACGCAGGCGGTTTTCAACTGCGCGCTGGTGGCGTACCGGGGTCATATCGATGAAGTCGATAACGATCAGGCCGCCAAGGTCGCGCAGACGCAGCTGGCGCGCGATTTCGTCAGCCGCTTCGAGGTTAGTATTGAACGCCGTTTCTTCGATATCGCCGCCGCGGGTCGCGCGAGCGGAGTTGATGTCGATAGCGGTCAGCGCTTCGGTACTATCAATAACGATAGAACCACCGGATGGCAGGCGAACTTCACGCTGGAACGCGGATTCAATCTGGGATTCAATCTGGTAGTGGCTGAACAGCGGGATTTCACCGGTGTACAGTTTGATTTTGCTGCTGAAATCCGGACGACCGAGGGCGGCGATATGCTGGCGCGCCAGCTCAAGCACTTTCGGGTTATCGATCAGGATTTCGCCGATGTCCTGGCGCAGGTAGTCGCGGAAGGCACGTACGATAACGTTACTTTCCTGGTGGATCAGGAATGGAGCAGGGCGGCTCTCAGCGGCTTTCTGAATCGCTTCCCAGTGCTTCAGGCGGAAGCTCAGATCCCACTGCAGCGCTTCAGCGGATTTGCCGACGCCCGCGGTACGTACGATAAGACCCATGCCGTCCGGCAACTGCAGGCTCGCCAGCGCTTCTTTCAGCTCGGTACGATCGTCACCTTCGATACGGCGTGAAATACCGCCGGCGCGAGGGTTATTCGGCATCAGTACCAGGTAGCTGCCTGCCAGGCTGATAAAGGTGGTCAGCGCAGCGCCTTTATTACCGCGCTCTTCTTTATCAATCTGAACAATGACTTCCTGACCTTCGCGCAGAACGTCCTTAATGTTAGGGCGGCCATGAGAGCTGTAATTGGCTGGGAAGTATTCGCGGGCAATTTCTTTGAGGGGGAGGAAACCATGACGCTCAGCGCCGTAATCGACAAACGCGGCTTCAAGGCTAGGTTCAATACGTGTGATTTTGCCTTTGTAGATGTTCGCTTTTTTCTGCTCGTGCCCGGGGCTTTCGATATCCAGGTCGTACAGGCGCTGCCCATCAACAAGAGCGACGCGCAACTCTTCCTGCTGAGTTGCGTTGATTAACATTCTTTTCATCGTAACTTACTCATTATTCTTACATTGACGACTAAGCTACGGGCAGAGTAACGCCTTACCGGGTGAAAACCGATGGCCTCGAGTCTGGTTCACGTCGCCAACCTCACGGTTGTCGCGCGCTTAAGAGGCGCAGAGTGTCGGTCGCCTGTGTTTCAAACGGAAACACAGCGCAATTATTCAGGGGAACAGCCTGGGATGTATCACCAGAGAATATTCCATTTATACACTTCATCCTTTAAGTGATTTCGCGTTGGCCGCGCTTGTTCACTTCAATCGATTGCTTGTACAACCGACTGAAGATTCTCTCTTTTGCAGCCTTGACGCACCTCAAACGATGTTGCGTATATTCTCATCGTCTCTCACGTCGCAGGGGTAATGGCTTAACCTGTTCACCTCAATCGGAGGATTCAGATGAACTCCCGGTAGTCCCGGAGTCGTCGCCGTCCTGCCACGCAAAAATCTTATAGAGCCTGTGCCGGTAAGGACTGCAACCCGCAGCCCGCTAACTGTCTGAAAGATCAATACGTCTTACGCCATTGCTGCGTGGATGATCGGTCAGACAAAATTGGTCATTCCGCTAATTTCTTGTTCTAACAAGTGTCAACACGGAAAACAGCCTCATTATTCCATTGCTAACCTTGTTATAGCAAGTTCACTTTTACCTTTTATCACCGGGTTACTCACAGTTTTTTCACCAGCGTCTACAGATTGTTCTAATAACAAACAAAACGCCGATGAAGCATGCGATGAAATCCGGATACTGATAAATATAAGCATATAAAAATGAGTGGCGCTAATGCCCTCGGCTATTTAGAATCGCCGACCATGAAAACTGAGACTCCAACCGTAAAAATGGTTGCCATTTCCGCCGATGAAGCGGGGCAACGTATCGACAACTTTTTGCGTACGCAACTTAAGGGCGTACCGAAGAGCATGATTTATCGCATCCTGCGTAAAGGCGAGGTGCGGGTAAACAAAAAACGCGTCAAGCCGGAATATAAACTGGAAGATGGCGATGAAGTGCGTATCCCGCCAGTGCGTGTCGCCGAGCGCGAAGAAGAGGCCGTTTCGCCGCACCTGCAAAAAGTGGCGGCGCTGTCGGATGTGATTCTCTATGAAGACGATCATATCCTGGTGCTGAATAAACCTTCCGGCACCGCAGTGCACGGCGGTAGCGGTCTGAGCTTCGGCGTGATTGAAGGGCTGCGCGCGCTGCGCCCGGAGGCCCGTTTCCTTGAACTGGTTCACCGTCTCGATCGCGATACTTCCGGCGTGCTGTTGGTGGCGAAAAAACGTTCGGCGCTTCGTTCGCTCCACGAGCAGCTGCGTGAGAAAGGGATGCAGAAGGATTATCTGGCGCTGGTGCGCGGTCAGTGGCAGTCGCACACGAAGGTGGTACAAGCGCCTCTGCTGAAAAATATTCTGCAGAGCGGCGAGCGTATCGTGCGCGTGAGCCAGGAAGGTAAGCCCTCCGAAACGCGCTTTAAAGTAGAAGAGCGTTACGCATTTGCCACGCTGGTGCGCTGTAGTCCGGTTACCGGGCGTACGCACCAGATTCGCGTTCATACGCAGTATGCGGGACATCCGATTGCTTTTGACGATCGCTATGGCGATCGCGAGTTTGACAAGCAGCTTTCAGGGACTGGCTTAAACCGCCTGTTTTTGCATGCGGCGGCGTTGAAATTCACCCATCCTGGCACCGGAGAGGTGATGCGTATTGAAGCGCCGTTGGATAACCAACTGAAGCACTGCTTACAGGTTTTACGTAATAGCAAATAGGTAAAGCGGCGGATTTATACTCCGCCGCTTTCTTTTCTGACTAACTGAGTAACGGGTTGTAGCCTTCCCGGCGCAACATCTGGCATAGCGCTATTAGCGGTAACCCAACCAGCGAATTAGGGTCGCGTCCTTCCAGTCGTTCAAATAGCGTAATACCTAATCCTTCGCTTTTAAAACTCCCGGCGCACTGCAGAGGGTTCTCTTTACGGATATAGGCCTCGATCTCCTGATCGCTTAAATGCCGAAAATGGACGTCGAAAGGTTCGCATTCCGTTTGCAGGTGTCCGTTGGCGGAATTATAGAGCGCCAGTCCGGTATAAAAAGTGACAATCGTGCCGCTGGCTTTGCGTAGCTGACGGTGGGCGTTTTCTTCAGTGTGTGGTTTACCGGTAATTTCGCCGTCTAAGACGCAAACCTGATCGGAACCTATAATAAGGTGCTGAGGGAAGCGGGATGCTAGCGCCTGGGCTTTGGCTTGCGCCAGACGCACAACCAACTGGCGGGCGGATTCGCCGGGCAGAGGCGTTTCATCAACCTCAGGCGCTGCGCATTCGAACGGCAGCGAGAGTTTTTCCAGCAGCATCCGTCGCCACGGCGAGGTTGAGGCCAGGAGAAGATTAGACATATTTTTTCATCCACATATAGCGCTTCGCAGAGCATCATTTTAAACTATGCGCCGCAATGTGTGCGAATAAATGGCAAAAGGCAACCTGAGGCTGCCTTTTTCTTTGACTCTATGACATTACAAAGTTAATATGCGCGCCCTATGCAAAAGGTAAAATTACCCCTGACTCTCGATCCGGTTCGCACGGCTCAAAAACGCCTTGATTACGAGGGTATCTACGCCCGTGATCAGGTTGGCCGTGTCGCCGATTCAGTCGTCAGCGTGGACAGTGATGTGGAATGCAGCATGTCGTTCGCTATCGATAACCAGCGTCTCGCCGTTATTACCGGTGAGGCGAAGGTATCGGTAACCCTCGAATGTCAGCGTTGCGGGAAACCGTTCCCTCATCATGTTCACACAACGTATTGTTTCAGCCCTGTCAGAAATGACGAACAGGCAGAAGCACTACCGGAAGCGTATGAGCCGATTGAGGTTAACGAATTCGGTGAAATCGATCTGCAGGCGATGGTTGAGGATGAAATCATTCTTTCCTTGCCGGTAGTTCCGGTGCATGATTCTGAACACTGTGAAGTGTCCGACGCGGACATGGTCTTTGGCGAACTGCCTGAAGAGGCACAAAAACCAAACCCATTTGCCGTATTAGCCAGCTTAAAGCATAAGTAATTGAGGAGTAAGGTCCATGGCCGTACAACAGAATAAACCAACCCGTTCCAAACGTGGCATGCGTCGTTCCCATGACGCTCTGACCGCAGTCACCAGCCTGTCTGTAGACAAAACTTCTGGTGAGAAACACCTGCGTCACCACATCACTGCCGACGGTTTCTACCGCGGTCGCAAGGTAATCGCTAAGTAATCACGCCTTACTCCGTGGATTTCACGTTGCAAGAAAACGTAATTAACGTCCTTGTAACGTGAAAGACAAGAGTAAAAGCGTGGTGAAGCTTAGTGAGGATCTCCCCAGGTAACTGGGGAATAACCGAACCGGGCAGCGACGATACCTTGACACGTCTAACCCTGGCGTTAGATGTCATGGGGGGCGATTTTGGCCCATCCGTGACAGTGCCTGCAGCACTGCAGGCACTGAACTCTAATTCGCAACTCACACTTCTTTTAGTCGGCGACCCCGACGCCATCACGCCATTACTTGCCAAAGCTGATTTCGAACAACGTTCGCGATTGCAGATTATTCCTGCACAGTCAGTTATTGCCAGTGATGCGCGGCCCGCTCAGGCTATCCGCAATAGTCGCGGTAGCTCGATGCGCCTGGCGCTGGAGCTGGTAAAAGAAGGCCGGGCCGAGGCCTGTGTTAGCGCGGGAAATACCGGCGCGCTGATGGGACTGGCGAAATTATTGCTCAAACCCATTGAGGGAATTGAGCGCCCGGCGCTGGTGACGGTGCTACCGCATCAGCAAAAGGGCAAAACGGTGGTGCTGGATTTAGGCGCCAACGTCGATTGTGATAGCACGATGCTGGTACAGTTCGCGGTGATGGGCGCGGTGTTAGCTGAAGAAGTCGTAGGGATTAAAAATCCACGCATTGCGCTGTTGAATATCGGCGAAGAAGAGATGAAAGGTCTCAATAGCATCCGTGATGCGTCGGCGATTCTCAAAACACTGCCGTCCTTCAACTATATTGGTTACCTTGAAGCTAACGAGTTGCTGACGGGTAAAACGGATGTTCTGGTTTGTGATGGATTCACGGGCAACGTCACATTAAAGACGATGGAAGGTGTTGTCAGAATGTTCCTTTCGCTGCTGAAATCACAGGGAGAGGGAAAAAAACGGTCGTGGTGGCTGATTTTATTAAAGCGTTGGTTACAAAAAAGCCTGAGCAGGCGATTCAGTCACCTCAACCCCGACCAGTATAATGGCGCCTGTCTGTTAGGATTGCGCGGTTCTGTGATCAAAAGTCATGGCGCTGCCAACCAGCGCGCATTTTGCGTCGCAATAGAGCAGGCAGTGCAGGCGGTGCAGCGGCAGGTTCCACAGCGGATCGCCGCTCGCCTGGAATCGTTATACCCAGCAGGCTTTGAACTGCCAGGGAGCAGCAGCGGTAACGGGAATGCCCGACGGCACAACGGGACCAACGGATACGACTGACGCCCTGCGGTTTGAACAACGCGGGTATATTACCCAAGAGTGACTGAGCGTACATGTATACAAAGATTATTGGCACCGGCAGCTATCTGCCTGAGCAAGTGCGTACTAACGCCGACCTGGAAAAAATGGTTGAAACGACTGACGAGTGGATTGTCACGCGTACAGGTATTCGTGAACGCCGTATTGCCGCAGCGAACGAAACAGTTGCTACGATGGGCTTCGAAGCCGCAAAGAAAGCGCTTGAAATGGCGAATGTCAACCCGGAGCAAATTGGTCTGATCGTTGTTGCGACCACCTCGGGCACTCATGCCTTCCCGAGCTCTGCGTGCCAGATTCAATCTATGCTGGGCGTAAAAGGTTGCCCGGCGTTCGACGTCGCAGCCGCCTGCGCGGGCTTTACCTATGCCCTGAGCATCGCCGATCAGTACGTGAAAAACGGCGCCGTTGATTATGCGCTGGTGATCGGCGCTGACGTGCTGGCGCGCACCTGCGATCCAACCGATCGCGGTACGATCATTATCTTCGGTGACGGCGCGGGCGCGGTAGTGCTCGGCGCTTCTGAAGAGCCGGGGATTATCTCCACGCATCTGCATGCCGATGGCCGCTACGGCGACCTGTTAACGCTACCGAACGCCGATCGCGTTGAGCCGGAAAACCCGATTTATCTGACGATGGCCGGTAACGAAGTGTTTAAAGTTGCGGTCACCGAACTGGCGCATATCGTTGACGAGACGCTGGCGGCCAACAACCTTGAGCGCTCGGCGCTGGATTGGCTGGTGCCGCATCAGGCTAACCTGCGTATCATCAGCGCGACGGCGAAAAAACTGGGAATGTCGATGGATAATGTAGTGGTCACGCTCGATCGTCACGGTAATACTTCCGCGGCCTCGGTTCCTTGCGCGCTCGATGAAGCCGTTCGCGATGGCCGTATTCAACGCGGTCAGTTGATTCTGCTGGAAGCCTTCGGTGGTGGTTTCACCTGGGGTTCCGCGCTGGTTCGTTTTTAGTATAAGGATTTAAACATGACGCAATTTGCTTTTGTGTTCCCGGGACAGGGCTCTCAGGCTGTCGGTATGCTGGCAGATATGGCCGCGACCTGGCCAGTTATTGAAGAGACCTTCGGCGAAGCTTCCGCAGCGTTGGGTTACGATCTGTGGGCGCTTGCCCAACAGGGCCCGGCAGAAGAACTGAACAAAACCTGGCAAACGCAACCGGCGCTGCTGACCGCGTCCGTCGCGTTATATCGCGTATGGCAGCAGCAGGGCGGTAAAGCGCCGGCGCTGTTAGCCGGTCATAGCCTGGGCGAATACTCTGCGCTGGTCTGCGCAGGCGTTATCAATTTCGCTGATGCTGTTCGTCTGGTTGAACTGCGTGGTAAATTCATGCAGGAAGCGGTACCGGAAGGTACCGGCGCGATGTCTGCAATTATTGGCCTTGACGACGCGTCCATCGCTAAAGCTTGTGAAGAATCTGCGCAAGGGCAGGTGGTTTCGCCAGTGAACTACAATTCACCGGGCCAGGTGGTTATCGCCGGGCACAAAGAAGCCGTTGAACGCGCGGGCGCCGCGTGTAAAGCCGCAGGCGCCAAACGCGCGCTGCCGCTGCCGGTCAGCGTACCTTCGCACTGCGCGCTGATGAAACCTGCCGCTGAAAAACTGGCGGTAGAGCTGCAGAAAATCACTTTTAACGCGCCGACCGTTGCGGTTGTGAACAACGTCGACGTGAAGTGCGAAACCGCGCCGGACGCTATCCGCGACGCGCTGATTCGCCAGCTGTACAGCCCGGTGCAGTGGACTAAGACCGTTGAGTTTATGGCATCTCAGGGCGTCGAGCACCTGTATGAAATGGGCCCGGGTAAAGTCCTCACCGGCCTGACCAAACGTATTGTTGACACCCTGACTGCTTCTGCGCTCAACGAGCCGGCTGCGATGTCTGCGGCGCTTGAGCAATAAAAGAGGAATACCATGAGTTTTGAAGGAAAAATCGCGCTGGTTACCGGCGCGAGCCGCGGTATCGGCCGCGCTATCGCTGAAACCCTCGCCGCGCGCGGCGCGAAAGTTATCGGTACTGCCACCAGCGAAAGCGGCGCGCAGGCAATCAGCGACTATTTAGGCGCCAACGGTAAAGGTCTGATGTTGAATGTGACCGACCCGGCATCTATTGAATCTGTTCTGGAAAATGTTCGCGCAGAGTTTGGCGAAGTTGACATCCTGGTCAATAATGCCGGGATTACTCGTGATAACCTGTTAATGCGAATGAAAGATGATGAGTGGAACGATATTATCGAAACCAACCTGTCATCGGTATTCCGTCTGTCAAAAGCGGTAATGCGCGCTATGATGAAAAAGCGTCATGGACGTATTATCACTATCGGTTCTGTGGTTGGTACCATGGGAAATGCTGGTCAGGCTAACTACGCTGCGGCGAAAGCGGGTCTGATCGGTTTCAGTAAGTCACTGGCACGTGAAGTTGCGTCTCGCGGTATTACTGTAAACGTTGTTGCTCCGGGCTTTATTGAAACGGACATGACGCGTGCGCTGACCGATGAGCAGCGTGCGGGTACGCTGGCGGCAGTTCCTGCGGGGCGCCTTGGCTCCCCAAATGAAATCGCCAGCGCGGTTGCATTCTTAGCCTCTGACGAAGCGGGTTACATCACTGGTGAAACCCTGCACGTCAATGGCGGGATGTATATGGTCTGACCGAGATTTGCGCAAAATGTTCAGGAAGCGCGCAGTCTGCACGCTTGCGGGTACTGTTTTGTGCGAAATCATTTGCGTTATTAGGGCAAACAGCCGCAAAATAGCGTAAAATCGTGGTAAGACCTGCCGGGATTTAGTTGCAAATTTTTCAACATTTTATACACTACGAAAACCATCGCGAAAGCGAGTTTTGATAGGAAATTTAAGAGTATGAGCACTATCGAAGAACGCGTTAAGAAAATTATCGGCGAACAGCTGGGCGTTAAGCAGGAAGAAGTTACCAACAATGCTTCCTTCGTTGAAGACCTGGGCGCTGATTCTCTTGACACCGTTGAGCTGGTAATGGCTCTGGAAGAAGAGTTTGATACTGAGATTCCGGACGAAGAAGCTGAGAAAATCACCACCGTTCAGGCTGCCATTGATTACATCAACGGTCACCAGGCGTAAGTGAACATCTCCAGGCGGTCATTCGACCGCCTGAGTTTTATCTTTTTTTGTCCCACAAGAATCTATTTTCCCTCCCTGGAGGACAACCGTGTCTAAGCGTCGTGTAGTTGTGACCGGACTGGGCATGTTGTCTCCTGTCGGCAATACCGTAGAGTCTACCTGGAAAGCTCTCCTTGCCGGTCAGAGTGGCATCAGCCTGATCGACCATTTCGATACTAGCGCCTATGCAACGAAATTTGCTGGCTTAGTAAAGGATTTTAACTGTGATGATATCATCTCGCGCAAAGAACAGCGCAAGATGGATGCCTTCATTCAATATGGAATTGTCGCTGGCGTTCAGGCCATGCAGGATTCTGGCCTTGAAGTGACGGAAGAAAACGCAACCCGCATCGGCGCCGCTATCGGTTCCGGTATTGGTGGCCTTGGCTTGATCGAAGAAAACCACAGTTCGCTGGTAAATGGCGGACCGCGGAAGATCAGCCCGTTCTTCGTACCGTCCACAATTGTTAACATGGTGGCCGGTCATCTGACCATCATGTTCGGTCTGCGTGGACCGAGTATCTCCATCGCGACCGCTTGTACTTCAGGCGTACACAATATCGGCCACGCGGCGCGTATTATCGCTTACGGCGATGCCGATGCGATGGTTGCCGGTGGTGCAGAGAAGGCGAGTACGCCGCTGGGCGTAGGCGGCTTTGGCGCTGCGCGTGCGCTGTCTACCCGCAATGACAATCCGCAGGCGGCAAGCCGTCCGTGGGATAAAGAGCGTGATGGCTTCGTGCTGGGCGACGGCGCCGGTATGGTCGTACTGGAAGAGTACGAGCATGCGAAAAAACGCGGCGCGAAAATCTACGCTGAGATCGTCGGCTTTGGTATGAGCAGCGATGCCTACCATATGACGTCTCCACCGGAAGATGGCGCTGGCGCTGCGCTGGCGATGGTTAACGCCATTCGTGATGCGGCAATTGAACCGGGCCAGATTGGCTACGTCAACGCTCACGGAACTTCTACGCCAGCGGGCGATAAAGCAGAAGCCCAGGCGGTGAAATCCGTGTTTGGCGATGCGGCACGCCGTGTGATGGTGAGCTCCACCAAATCCATGACTGGCCACCTGTTAGGCGCGGCTGGCGCAGTAGAGTCTATCTACTCTATTCTCGCGCTGCGCGATCAGGCGGTTCCGCCGACCATCAACCTGGATAACCCGGATGAAGGTTGCGACCTGGACTTCGTTCCTCATGAAGCGCGTCAGGTTTCCGGTATGGAATACACCCTGTGTAACTCCTTCGGCTTTGGCGGTACTAACGGTTCGATTATCTTCAAAAAAGTCTGATCAACCGCTAATGCTGGTTTAAGCGTTGACGAAAGACCCGCCTGGCGGGTCTTTTTTTATTCGGTTTTCTCCGCTTGTTCTCTGCTTTTTATCCTGAGACACTGTGCCACCGGTGAGAGGAGCCCTCTATGTTCTTGATAAATGGTGTCGAGCAGGATGTGCTGGCAGCAAACGACCGCGCAATTCAATTCGGTGATGGCTGTTTCACCACCTCGCGAATCATCAACGGCCAGATAGCCTTTTTCAATGCCCATCTGGGCCGTTTGCAGGATACGTGCGAAAAACTCTTTATACCTTTTACTGAATGGCGAACGTTGGCCGCAGAGATGCAAGAACTGGCAAAGCCGCACAGTGAAGGCGTCCTCAAAGTGGTCATAACGCGTGGCTCAGGAGGCCGGGGATATAGCGCGACAGGCTGCATGCAGCCGAACCGCATGATGAGCGTTTCTTCTTTCCCCTCGCATTATGCGCGATGGCGAGAAGAGGGAATAACCCTGGCGTTAAGTCCGATCCGCCTGGGGCGCAATCCCTCGCTGGCCGGGCTCAAACATCTTAATCGCCTGGAACAAGTCTTGATTCGTACTCATCTTGAGCAGACAGACGCCGATGAGGCGCTGGTCCTTGACAGCGACGGGTGGCTTACGGAATGCTGTGCCGCGAATGTGTTCTGGCGTAAAGGAAGCCATGTGTTCACGCCGCGCCTCGATCAGGCGGGCGTCAATGGCATTATGCGCCAGTACTGTATAGCCAAGTTGGCACGTTCGCCTTTTGATGTTGTCGAAGTATCCGTGCGCCCCGATGTGCTGCGCGATGTCGATGAAGTGCTGATTTGCAATGCGCTTATGCCGCTAGTACCGGTTCGTCGTTGGGATGACATCTGTTGGTCCGAACGCGATCTTTACCATTTTTTAGCCCCATTGTGTGAGCTGCCTGGTTAGTCATGAAGAAAATGTTACGTTTTGTCTTGCTGTTAGTGGTGGTGTTCGGTATTGCCGCAGCGGCAGGGATGTGGAAAGTCCGCCAACTGGCAGACAGCAAGTTGCTTATTAAAGAAGAGACCATCTTCACCCTTGAGCCAGGAACCGGACGAGTGGTGCTTGGCCAGCAGCTTTATGGCGATAAAATTATTAATCGTCCGCGCGTATTCCAGTGGTTGCTGCGCGTCGAACCCGAACTTTCTCATTTTAAAGCGGGTACTTACCGCTTCACACCGCAAATGACGGTGCGCGAAATGCTGCAGCTACTGGCAAGCGGCAAAGAGGCGCAGTTCCCGTTACGTTTTGTTGAAGGGATGCGCGTTAGCGACTATCTGCATCAGCTGCGCGATGCGCCGTATGTAAAACACACTTTAGAAGACGATAGTTACGAAACGGTGGCCAAAGCGCTGGGGCTTGAGCATGCCGATTGGGTTGAAGGCTGGTTCTGGCCGGATACCTGGATGTACACCGCCAATACCAGCGATATCGCGATTCTTAAACGCGCGCATCAGAAAATGGTCGCTGCGGTAGCGAAAGCCTGGGAAGGGCGGGCGGAAAATCTACCGTATAAAGATCAAAACCAATTACTGACCATGGCCTCTATTGTTGAGAAAGAGACCGCGGTTCCTGCCGAGCGCGATCGCGTGGCTTCGGTCTTTATCAACCGCCTACGTATTGGCATGCGTTTACAGACCGACCCTACCGTGATTTACGGCATGGGTGAGCGCTATAATGGTAAACTGACGCGCAAAGATCTGGAAACGCCGACCGCCTATAACACCTATGTGATTAGCGGTATGCCGCCAGGGCCCATCGCCGTGCCGGGCGAAGCGTCTCTCAATGCGGCCGCGCATCCGGCGAAGACGCCGTATCTCTATTTTGTTGCCGACGGAAAAGGCGGCCATACGTTCAATACCAATTTGGCCAGCCATAACCGCTCGGTTCAGGACTATTTAAAAGTACTTAAGGAAAAAAATGCGCAGTAACTATATCGTCATCGAAGGCCTGGAAGGGGCGGGGAAAACGACCGCACGCAATCTGGTCGTTGAGACACTCGAACAGCTGGGTATCCGCGATATGGTGTTTACCCGTGAGCCGGGCGGCACCATCCTGGCTGAAAAACTGCGCAGCCTGGTGCTGGATATCCAGTCTACCGGCGATGAAGTCATTAACGACAAGGCGGAAGTACTGATGTTTTACGCCGCCCGCGTACAGTTGGTTGAAACCGTTATCAAGCCGGCGCTGGCCCGCGGTCAGTGGGTCATTGGCGACCGTCACGATCTCTCAACTCAGGCCTACCAGGGCGGCGGGCGCGGTATCGATCAGGGAATGCTGGCGACGCTACGCGATGCGGTGCTCGGCGATTTCCGCCCTGATTTAACGCTCTATCTTGACGTGACGCCGGAGGTCGGCCTCAAGCGCGCGCGCGCGCGCGGCGATCTGGATCGGATTGAACAGGAGTCGATGAACTTCTTTAATCGTACCCGCGCGCGCTACCTTGAACTGGCGGCGCAGGATCCGACTATCCGTACGGTGGATGCAACGCAGCCTCTGGAAGCGGTTGAACGTGATATCCGTTCTGTCATCACACAATGGGTTGCGGAGCAACGCGCATGAAATGGTATCCGTGGTTACGCCCGTCCTTCGAGCAGCTAGTGGCTGGTTATCAGGCAGGACGGGGTCACCATGCGTTATTACTGCAGGCGTTGCCGGGGATGGGCGGCGACGCGCTCATCTACGCGTTATGCCGATTCCTGATGTGCCGCCAGCCGGAAGGGCATAAAAGCTGCGGCCATTGTCATAGCTGCCAGCTTATGCAGGCCGGCACCCATCCTGATTACTACACGCTTGCCCCGGAGAAAGGCAAGAGTGCGCTAGGTATCGATGCGGTGCGCGGCATCACTGAAAAACTCTATGAGCGCGCGCGTCTCGGCGGCGCGAAGGTGGTGTGGATCAACGATGCGACGTTGTTAACCGATGCCGCCGCCAATGCTTTGCTGAAGACGCTGGAAGAGCCGCCGGAACACACCTGGTTTTTCCTGGCCTGTCAGGAGCCGGCGCGGCTGCTCGCTACCTTGCGTAGCCGTTGCTTCTCATATCATCTTGCCCCGCCCTCTGAAGCCTGGGCATTAGGGTGGTTAGAGCGCGAAGTGACAATGTCACAAGATGCTTTGTTGGCCGCTCTGCGCCTCAGCGCTAACGCGCCCGCAGCAGCGCTAGAGTTACTGCAAGAGGCCAACTGGGCGCCGCGTCAACAGCTCTGCCAGGCGCTAGCCAGCGTGTTAACCAGCGGCGATTGGCTGTCATTATTACCGGTTCTGAATCACGAACAGGCTCCGGTGCGTCTGCACTGGCTGGCATCGCTGTTGCTGGATGCGCAAAAAAGGCAACAGGGTATTTCGCTTCTGAGTAATCCGGATGCCTGGACGCTGGTTAACCAGCTGGCGCAAACACTCTCGGGCCCGCGTCTTGAAGCTATCACGCGCGATGTGAGCGCCTGTCGCGAACAGTTACTGAGCGTGGTCGGCGTCAACCGCGAACTACTACTCACCGAGCGCCTCCTGCGCTGGGAACATTACCTGCAACCCGGGGCGGTTCTGCCCGTCTCGCATCTCTGAGAATAAGAATATGTTATTAGTCGATTCCCACTGCCATCTTGATGGCCTGGATTATCAAACGTTGCATAAAGACGTCGATGATGTTCTGGCGAAAGCCGCCGCGCGTGATGTCAGGTTTTTCCTGGCGGTCGCCACGACGCTGCCGGGATACCGCGGGATGCGTGAATTAATCGGCCAGCGCGATGACGTCGTGTTTTCTTGCGGCGTGCATCCCCTGAACCAGGATGAAGCGTATGACTTTGAGGAACTGCGTACGCTGGCAGCGGAAGAGGGCGTCGTGGCGATGGGGGAAACCGGGCTCGATTACTTCTATACCCCGGAAACCAAACTGCGCCAGCAGGAGTCTTTCCGTCAACACATTCGCATTGGCCGCGAATTAAATAAACCGGTGATTGTGCATACCCGCGATGCGCGCGCCGACACGCTGGCAATTTTGCAGGAAGAAAACGTGACGGATTGCGGTGGCGTACTACACTGTTTCACAGAAGATAGAGAGACTGCGGGTAAACTGCTCGATATGGGATTCTATATTTCGTTTTCCGGTATCGTCACATTCCGTAATGCCGAACAGCTACGAGATGCCGCGCGTTATGTGCCGCTCGATCGTCTGCTGGTGGAGACCGATTCGCCGTATCTGGCGCCGGTGCCGCACCGCGGCAAAGAGAACCAGCCGGCAATGGTTCGTGATGTCGCCGAATACATGGCGGTGTTGAAAGGCGTGCCGTTGGAGCAACTCGCGCAACAAACCACCGAAAACTTTGCCAGCTTGTTCCACATCGACCCTGCCAGACTGCAACCTGCCTGATCTTTCTATTATTTTAAGGCTCGTAATTAATACTTAAAGCGAGTAAAGTTCACCGCCGCGACAGAGGCGGTGAACGCATTTTTGCAACATACAGATACACATTATGTAAATCAGTGTAAATTTTTATATGTTGACTGAATGAAACGTGATAGCCGTCAAACAATCTCCGCGTTAATTATTTTACTCTGTGTAATAAATAAAGGGCGCTTAGATGTCCTGTCCACGGCCCGGTTCTCCCCCCGAGCCAATGCGTGAAAACGTAAAAAAAGTACCAAATACTCAGGAGCACTCTCAATTATGTTTAAGAATGCATTTGCTAACCTGCAGAAGGTCGGTAAATCGCTGATGCTGCCAGTATCCGTACTGCCTATCGCAGGTATCCTGCTGGGCGTCGGTTCTGCCAACTTCAGCTGGCTGCCAGCCGTGGTTTCTCACGTCATGGCAGAAGCAGGCGGTTCAGTATTCGCCAATATGCCGCTGATCTTCGCAATCGGTGTTGCGCTTGGCTTCACCAATAACGACGGTGTATCCGCACTGGCTGCAGTCGTAGCTTACGGCATCATGGTGAAAACCATGGCGGTAGTCGCGCCGCTGGTTCTGCATTTACCTGCTGAGGAAATCGCAGCGAAACACCTGGCTGATACCGGCGTGCTTGGCGGTATTATCTCGGGTGCGATTGCAGCCTACATGTTCAACCGCTTCTACCGTATCAAGCTGCCTGAATATCTGGGCTTCTTCGCGGGCAAGCGCTTTGTGCCGATTATCTCTGGTCTCGCTGCTATCTTCACCGGCGTGATCCTGTCCTTTATCTGGCCGCCGATCGGTTCCGCCATCCAGACCTTCTCTCAATGGGCGGCTTACCAGAACCCAGTTGTGGCGTTCGGTATCTACGGCTTCATTGAGCGCTGCCTGGTACCGTTTGGTCTGCACCATATCTGGAACGTACCTTTCCAGATGCAAATTGGTGAATACACCAACGCTGCAGGCCAGGTGTTCCACGGCGACATCCCGCGTTACATGGCAGGCGACCCGACTGCAGGTAAACTGTCTGGCGGCTTCCTGTTCAAAATGTACGGCCTGCCGGCTGCAGCTATCGCGATTTGGCACTCTGCTAAACCAGAGAACCGCGCCAAAGTCGGCGGTATCATGATCTCCGCTGCGCTGACCTCGTTCCTGACCGGTATTACCGAGCCGATCGAGTTCTCCTTCATGTTCGTAGCGCCGATCCTGTATATCATTCACGCGATTCTCGCAGGCCTGGCATTCCCGATCTGTATCCTGCTGGGTATGCGTGACGGGACTTCGTTCTCTCATGGTCTGATCGACTTTATCGTTCTGTCCGGCAACAGCAGCAAACTGTGGCTGTTCCCGATTGTCGGTATTTGCTACGCGATCGTGTACTACGTCGTCTTCCGCGTGCTGATTAAAGCGCTGGACCTGAAAACGCCGGGTCGTGAAGATGCAACAGAAGACAGCAAAGGCGCCGCTACCAGTGAAATGGCCCCGGCTCTGATTGCTGCTTTCGGCGGTAAAGAGAACATCACTAACCTCGACGCATGTATTACTCGTCTGCGCGTGAGCGTGGCTGATGTAGCGAAAGTTGATCAGGCTGGTCTGAAAAAACTGGGTGCTGCTGGCGTAGTTGTTGCAGGTTCTGGCGTTCAGGCCATTTTCGGTACCAAGTCCGATAACCTGAAAACCGAAATGGATGAATACATCCGCAACAGCTAAGACGTAGTGTGGGGAGACTAAGGCAGCCAAATGGCTGCCTTTTTTACGTCGGTATTCTGGTCATTGTTTGGCAATATCCGGAAAATGGGGAGAAATGCTTATTCCCTCAGCAGCTAAGTCTATAGTTGAATAAGAAAAACTGCATTCAGGTTGAAAGAGAGGGAGGAAGTCGCTCATACTCTTAGCTGATCCTGTGCATTCGTGTTTATCTGCAGAGGCAGGCCGGAGCACGGTATAAAACTAATAAGGAATCAGTCATGGCAGAAGAAACGATTTTCAGCAAAATCATTCGCCGGGAAATCCCGTCGGATATTGTTTATCAGGATGAGCTGGTCACCGCTTTTCGCGATATCTCTCCGCAGGCGCCGACCCATATTCTGATTATCCCGAATATCCTGATTCCGACCGTAAACGACGTCACTACCGAGCACGAACTGACTTTGGGCCGTATGATGACCGTCGCGGCCAGGATTGCCCGTGATGAAGGCCTGGCTGATGACGGCTACCGCCTTATCGTTAACTGCAACCGCCATGGCGGCCAGGAAGTCTACCATATTCATATGCACCTGCTGGGCGGTCGTCCGTTAGGCCCGATGCTGGCGCATAAAGGCTAAACCGATGCGCGCTGCTTATTCAGGCGTTTTGATTCTGACGGCGCTACTGGCCGGATGTAGCTCGCGCCCGGAAATTCCGGTTGGCGAACAGCAGACTTTGGTGATGGAATCCAGCGTTCTGGCGGCGGGTATCAGCGCCGATCCGCCGTCGGTCACCGCCTCGGAAATCCAGGCCACCGCTACCTCAAGATTATTTAATGAACGGCAACAGCCCATAACCGTGCACTACCGTTTCTTCTGGTATGACGCCCATGGGCTGGAGATGCATCCGCTGGAACCTGCGCGAAGCGTGACGGTTCCAGCCCACTCGTCCGTGGTGCTCTACGGCAGTGCCAATATTCTCGGGGCGCACAAAGCCCGTCTTTATCTTTATCTCTAAGAGGTCATCATAATGATTAAAATGTGTCGCTATGCGTTAATCACTGCACTGGCGATATTCCTGGCAGGCTGTGTGGGGCAACGAAATGAACCTGCGCCAGTCGAGGAGGCCAAGCCGAAGCCGGAACAACCTGCGCAGCCGCAGCCGACGGTACCTGCCGTGCCGACGGTGCCAACGCAGCCGGGTCCAATCGAACACGGCGGTGAACAGCCTTCGCAGCCGTCCCAGCCCGCGCCGCGCGTTCGCCACTATAACTGGGACGCCGCTGTGCAACCGATGGTCGGTCAGATGCTGCAGGCGGGCGGCGTGAACGCAGGTAGTATTCTGCTGGTGGATAGCGTCAACAACCGTACCAACGGATCGCTGAACGCATCCGAAGCGACCTCCGCGCTGCGCAATGCGTTGGCGGGCAACGGCAAGTTTACGCTGGTTTCCTCACAGCAGCTCTCCGTAGCGAAACAACAATTAGGTCTTTCGCCGCAGGATAGTCTCGGCAGCCGCAGCAAAGCGATGGGAATTGCGCGCACCGTTGGCGCTCAGTATGTGCTGTATTCGAATGCCACCGGCAACGTCAACGCGCCGGAGCTGAAAATGCAACTGATGCTGGTGCAGTCCGGCGAGATTATCTGGTCAGGCAAAGGTGCGGTTCAGCAACAATAAGCTAACGCGCGACGAGCTCTTGTCGCGCTTTTTTCCCCGCTATTCGCCTGTCGCCGCGCTGACTGAAAACGGTCTTAGCGGCGGCAGCTGTATTATCAGCGATGGCGTTCGTCGGCTGGTGTTGCGCCAGCCACACGATCCGCTGGCGCCGCTCAGCCATTTTCTACGCCAGTACCGCGTGCTTCAGCGCCTTCCCGCGACCCTTTCCCCGGCGCCGGTGTTCTTTTCGCCGTGCTGGATGGTGGTGGAGTATTGCACAGGGGAAGTGAAAAGCGGGCTGCCGGAATGCCCCTCGCTTGCCGGGTTATTGTATCATCTGCATCAACAGCCGCGTTTTGGCTGGCGTATCGAGCTGGCGCCGTTGCTTGAATTGTACTGGCAGCAGTGCGATCCGGCGAGGCGAACGGTTTTCTGGTTACGCTGGCAGAAACGGTTATTACGCCGGCGAGAACCACAGCCGTTGCGTTTGGCGCCTCTGCATATGGACGTCCACGCCGGCAATATAATTCACCGCGACGACGGGCTGCGCTTGATTGATTGGGAGTATGCCGGAGACGGCGATATCGCACTGGAACTGGCGGCGGTATGGTGCGATGCCCCTACGCGTCGTCAGCTGCTTAAAGCCTATTCACGGCTCGCGCATCTTGATGAGCGTCAGCTGCGGCGGCAAATACAACGCTGGCGACCGTGGGTGCTCATGCTGATGGCGGGATGGTATGAACGGCGCTGGCAGCAGAGCGGCGACCGGCAATTTATTACGCTGGCGGATGCGACATGGCGTCAGCTAAAAATAGAAAATAAAGGATAAGAGAGGTCTGTGTGGGTCCGGTAATGTTGGATGTCGAAGGTTTTGAACTGGATGCGGAAGAGCGTGAGATTCTGGCTCATCCTTTGGTCGGCGGCTTAATTTTGTTTACCCGCAACTACCACGATCCGGCGCAATTGCGTGAACTGGTACGTCAAATCCGCGAGGCCTCGCGTAATCATCTCGTGGTGGCGGTAGATCAGGAAGGCGGACGCGTGCAGCGTTTTCGCGAAGGTTTTACTCGCCTGCCGGCTGCGCAGTCTTTTGCCGCTCTGCTGGGGGTGGAAGAGGGCGGTAAACTCGCCGCTGAGGCCGGTTGGCTGATGGCCAGCGAAATGATCGCCATGGATATTGATATCAGCTTTGCGCCGGTGCTGGATGTCGGCCATATCAGCGCCGCGATCGGTGAACGCTCCTGGCATGACGACCCGCAAAAAGCGTTGGCGATGGCGCGTCATTTCATCGACGGTATGCATGCCGCCGGCATGAAATCCACCGGTAAACACTTCCCGGGCCACGGCGCGGTGACGGCGGATTCACACAAAGAGACGCCGTTTGACCCGCGTCCGGCAGCGGAAATTCGCGCCAAAGATATGGCGGTGTTCAAAAGTCTGATCGATGAGCAACGGCTGGATGCGATTATGCCGGCGCACGTGATTTACTCTGACATCGATCCGCGGCCGGCTAGTGGTTCAGAATACTGGCTGAAAACGGTGCTGCGCGGCGAGCTGGGCTTTGACGGCGTCATCTTCTCTGACGACCTGTCGATGGAAGGGGCGGCGATCATGGGCAGCTATGCTGAACGTGGACAGGCATCGCTCGATGCCGGTTGCGATATGATCCTGGTCTGCAATAATCGTAAAGGCGCGGTGAGCGTATTGGATAACCTGTCCCCGATCAAAGCAGAGCGTGTTACAAAATTGTATCATAAAGGTTCATTTACCCGTCAGGAACTGCGAGATTCCGCGCGTTGGCAGACGGTCAGCGCACAGCTGGAGGCGCTCCATGCGCGCTGGCAAGAAGCGAAGTCTGCGTAATTAACCTGAAGGGCGTTGTTGTCTGGTGAGGATACGATGATTATCTATTTACACGGTTTTGACTCTAACAGCCCCGGTAACCATGAAAAGGTGCTGCAGCTGCAGTTTATCGACCCGGACGTGCGGTTGATTAGCTACAGTACGCTCCATCCAAAACATGATATGCAGCATTTGTTGAAGGAAGTCGACAAAATGCTGCAGCTCAATGCCGACGATCGGCCGCTGATATGCGGTGTCGGGTTAGGTGGCTACTGGGCGGAAAGGATTGGTTTCCTGTGCGATATTCGCCAGGCCGTGTTCAACCCGAATCTGTTCCCTCACGAGAACATGGAAGGGAAAATCGACAGGCCGGAGGAGTATCAGGATATCGCCACCAAGTGCGTGAACAACTTCCGTGAAAAAAATCGCGACCGTTGCCTGGTAGTGCTATCACGCCATGATGAGGCGCTGGATAGCCAACGCTCGGCTGACTTGTTGCATCATTATTACGAAATCATCTGGGATGAAGAACAGACTCACAAATTTAAAAGTCTTTCACCGCACCTGCAGCGAATAAAGGCTTTTAAGACCCTCGGCTAATCCTGTTTTGTCATAATCAGCCCGCAGCGTGCAAACGCCGCGGGCTTTTTCTTGTCCATAATTGACGTTGTTCGTTTAAAAAATATGCGGTAAAACTTGATGCACATCAATTTTGGTATGACCAATGTTCCGTTCATGCTATTCTCGGTGCTGCTGAATGGTTTCATCGCTGCAACCTATTGTTAACTAAGAGCTATTTGAATAACTTTTAATTAACAATTGGTTAATAATTTTAGGGGGTCTTGTGACTACGCCATTGAAAAGAATCGTTATTGTAGGTGGTGGTGCCGGCGGACTGGAACTGGCTACTCAGTTGGGTAGAAAGCTGGGCCGCAGCAAAAAAGCGAAAATTACGCTGGTGGACCGCAACCATAGCCACCTGTGGAAGCCGTTGCTGCACGAAGTGGCGACCGGTTCTCTGGATGAAGGCGTTGACGCGCTGAGCTACCTGGCGCATGCGCGCAACCATGGTTTTCAGTTCCAGTTAGGCTCGGTGGTGGATATCAATCGCGAAGGGAAAACCATTACCCTCGCGGAACTGCGTAACGAGAAAGGCGAGCTGTTGGTTGCCGAGCGTAAGCTGCCGTACGACACGCTGGTAATGGCGCTGGGTAGTACCTCAAATGACTTTAACACGCCAGGGGTGAAGGAAAACTGTATTTTCCTGGATAACCCGCACCAGGCGCGCCGTTTCCATCAGGAAATGCTCAACCTGTTCCTCAAGTATTCTGCAAATCTCGGTGCGAACGGTAAGGTCAATATCGCTATCGTCGGCGGCGGGGCTACCGGGGTTGAGCTGTCCGCCGAGCTACATAATGCGGTGAAACAGCTGCATAGCTATGGTTACAAAGGGTTGACCAACGAAGCGCTGAACGTGACGCTGGTTGAAGCCGGCGAACGTATTCTTCCGGCGCTGCCGCCGCGCATTTCCGGCGCCGCGCACAATGAACTGACTAAGCTTGGCGTACGTGTCCTGACGCAGACCATGGTGACCAGCGCAGACGTTAACGGCCTGCACACTAAAGATGGTCAATTTATTGATGCCGACCTGATGGTGTGGGCAGCGGGCATCAAAGCGCCTGATTTTATGAAAGAGATTGGCGGCCTGGAGACCAACCGTATTAATCAGCTGGTGGTGGAGCCGACGCTGCAGACCACCCGTGACCCGGATATTTACGCCATCGGCGACTGCGCCTCCTGCGCTCGCCCGGAAGGTGGGTTTGTCCCACCACGCGCCCAGGCGGCGCACCAGATGGCAACCTGCGCGCTGAATAACATTCTGGCGCAGATGAAAGGCAAAGCGCTGAAACCGTATGTCTATAAAGATCACGGTTCACTGGTCTCGCTGTCGAACTACTCCACCGTTGGCAGCCTGATGGGCAACCTGATGCGCGGCTCGATGATGGTTGAAGGGCGAATTGCGCGCTTCGTGTATATCTCGCTGTATCGCATGCATCAGATTGCGTTACACGGCTATTTCAAAACCGGCCTGATGATGTTGGTAGGACGTATTAACCGCATCATTCGTCCGCGTCTCAAGCTGCACTAAGCGGCAGGCAATCAGGATAGCGTCATCGCGGCGCTATCCTGAAAACACAGCATATCCTTCTGCCAGAATCGCTAATTCCTGTTAGGAATCCTCTGAATCCCCTTGATTTGCCGTAGGTTCCCGCATTTTTCATCCGCTTTCTGATTTGCATACCCCCTGAGCAGCACGCAGAATTGCTAGTAACAGCAATGAAGGAGGAACTCCCGTGAATAAATCAATGTTGGCGGGTATTGGGATTGGCGTTGCCGCCGCGTTGGGCGTCGCCGCCGTTGCCGGTCTCAATGTATTAGATCGTGGCCCGCAATATGCGCAAGTGGTGTCCAGTACGCCAATAAAAGAAAGCATAAAAACGCCGCGTCAGGAATGCCGTAACGTGACCGTTACCCATCGTCGCCCGGTTCAGGATGAAAACCGTATTGCCGGTTCCGTTCTCGGCGCGGTCGCCGGCGGCGTGATTGGCCATCAGTTTGGCGGCGGTCGCGGTCGAAGCGTAGCGACCGTTGTCGGCGCGTTAGGCGGCGGCTATGCCGGCAACCAAATTCAGGGCTCAATGCAGGATAACGACACCTATACCACTACCCAGCAGCGCTGTAAGACGGTCTACGATAAGTCGGAAAAAATGCTCGGTTATGACGTCACCTATAAAATCGGCGACCAGCAGGGCAAAATCCGCATGGACCACCAGCCGGGGGCGCAAATCCCGCTGGACAGCAACGGTCAGCTGATTCTGAATAACAAAGCGTAAAACAGCAGTTTTAAGCTATTAGCCCCTCAATCACTCAGGCTGAGGGGCTTTTTTTATCAGAACGTTAACGCGTAGTTCAGGCCGAAGGTCCGGCCGCGGCCTTTATATTCGTACAGCCCGGCGCTGCCATAGGTTGGACTATACAACAGCGGCGCACGCTGTCCCCAGATGGTGACGTAATCCTCATTCAGCAAGTTCTCGATGCTAAAGGTCAGTTTACCCACCGGGAGCAGATAGCTACCGATAAAATCGACGGTATTGTACCCATCAAGCTTATTGCCGCTGGCATCGCTTAAATCAAATACCTGCTGGCTTTGCACACGCAGCGACCACGGGTCCGGCGCCCAGCCGACCCAGGCAGTAGCTTTCGACGGCGAGGCCAGGGTGACGTCCCACTTCTGCCAACTGCCATCAGTTTTTACTTGCGATTTCAGCACGTTGAAGTTAGCGCCCAGACTCCAGTCGCTATCAGGCACGAAGTAGTCCACCGCGCCTTCCACGCCGTAAATGCGTCGTTTATCCGATTGCACATCAATGGTCATATCGCTGCGGTTAACCACGATGGTTTTGTCTGATGTCGAGTAATAAGCGGCAAGCTGGGTGCGCAGGTTGTCGCCGGTGTAGCGCCAACCCAGCTCCCAGGAGTTAACTTTGATCCCCTGCAGCGGCGAGTCGCCGACGTTAACACTGGAGACCAGCGGCAGATGGCCGTTGACCGCGGCGCCGTAGCTGCCGATACCGTAATATTTACCCGGATCCGGGAGTTCGACGCCCTGAGAGAAGTTAAACCAGGTCTGCTGGCGTTCGGTAATGTGGGCGACGATCCCGGCGTTAAAGAGAAAGTTATCATAATCGGTCTTGCCGCCAGGAATGGCGTCAGCCGACCGGTATTTACCTTTGGCGACATCCTGCTGTTGCGCATAGCCGACAAAATCATCAACCCGATTTTCCGTCCACTGATAACGGACGCCGCCGCTAAGGGTGAAGATGTCGTTCAGGTCATAACTGCTTTGCAGGAACGGCGCGAGATTGGTGATGCTGTAGCCAGGGTAACGGCCCGTGGTATAGGCTGACTGGTTGTTCAGGCCGCCGGAAGCCATCGCTTTATCCAGATCGAAAAACATCTGGTTGGAATTAAAGGTTTCATGGTCGGCATCAACGCCCCAGGTTAGATCCCATCCCGTTAGCGGCTGGCTGTTGAAGGTAATTTTAGCGCCGTACTGGTCGGTATCCTGCTGTGAGGCGGAAAAACTGCTGATTTTACCTTTGCTCAAGGCCGGGAAGGGGTAGAAGGTCAGCGATTCGTCGCGATAGTAAATCTGGCTGACCAGGTTCTGACCGAAGAAGTCGGCGTCGGAATATTGCAGGCTGATCAAATGACGTTCGGTGCCGGGTACGCGGTCAGAGTTAAGCCCGTTAGAGGTCCAGGCTTTACTTTCGCCAAGTACCGCCGACATATCTTTGCCCAGATTCAGGCCATAATCATCGCCCTGGCTTTTATAGTACTGCGTGACTAGCTGGAGCTGACGCTGGTCATCGATTTCTATGGTACCGGTGCCCATCACGTCGAGTCGGTCTGAATGCTGTAAGCCGGTTTGCGTATTATCGAGGATCAGCGCGTCATTGTTGCCGTCATACCAGCCGCCGAAGCGCTGATAGGCCACTGATAGACGGCCGGAAGCATGATCGGTACCGCCGCTGACGGCCGCCGCCACCCGTTCATCATGGTCGTTGCTATTGGCAAAGCCGGTTTTACCACCCAGCTCCAGATCCACCTGGCGTTCCTGCTGGCCTTTTTTCGTAACGATATTAATCAGACCGCCGGTACTACCGCCACCGTATAACGACGTCGCGCCGGAAATAACTTCAATATGCTCGATGTTAAACGGATCGATGGCATCAAGCTGGCGGCTATCGGTGCGCGATGAATTGAGGCGCACGCCGTCGATCAGCACGACGATGGCGCGTCCGCGCATGTTCATGCCGTAGTTGGTACGCCCCTGGCTGCTGACATCTATCCCGGGGATCAGCTGCGCGAGGACATCTTTAAACTCTTTACCTCCCTGAACCTGTTGCTCGATTTCCTGGCCTTCAATCACCCAGGTGGTTTGCGCCATCTCAGCGACGGTACGGTGGTTACGGTTGGCGCTGACGATAATATCGTCTTCATCGGCAGCCTGCGCAGTAAACGCTGGCAGAGCGGTGGCCAGCAGCAGAGGATTGAGCAGCCAGAGGCGCTTGTTCATTCGCATTCCTTGATATGAGTTAGTCAGTACTGTTGTTATTTTTTTCAGCCACAGGCGCGGCTGTTACAGCGTGAAACATATAGAAAGACAAATGCGAATTTTGCACATATTGATTATCGTTATCAATATCATTTACAACAAATCAACATAAGGAAAATATTGAGAAAAGTAAGGGTATTCAGCAGAAGGGGAAAAAACCGGCGAGCGATGGTCGCCGGTAGGGGATTAAGGTTGCAGGATTTGCGGCCACAGGCGCAGCGTAGTGTCGCTTATTTGTTTCAGGGTAGCGAAATCAGCGCCTTCGCGCGCGCTGATTGACATTCCTTGCAGCACGCAGTTTAAAAACTGCGCCAGCTGCAAGACATTGCCCTGCGCAGGGAGCTCGCCGCGCTGCTGGCGTTGCTGTAAAAATTGCGTCAGCGTTTGTTCCTGCACCGCGTGGCGCGACTTAATGGTGTTGGCGATATCGGTTGACGAGGCGGCCAGCGCCGCGGAGGTGTTAATCATAAAACAGCCTGCCGGGGTATCTTTGCTGGTAAAGCAGGTGGCGACGGCGGTGAAATAGTCGCGCAGCGCCTGATCGACGGTTTTAGCGTCATCGAATAGCAGGGCTTCGTGTTTGGCGGCGAAGCGGGAAATGTAGCGATCCAGCACCGCGCGGAATAAGCCTTCTTTGTTCACGAACTCGGCGTACAGCGTCGGGGCTTTCGCACCGGTCGCTTCGACGAGATCGGCCAGCGAAGTTGCTTCATAGCCGTGCTGCCAGAAAAGTGTCATGGCCTTGTCCAGCGCCGCGTCCCTGTCGAACACTTTAGGTCGGCCACGGCTTTTTTTTGCGCAACTTTGAACGTCAGTTGTCATGATGCCGTTGTACCTATGTTGGGTTGTTGAACGGCCATTATAAAAATAAACGTGTCATGCTGCCAGCGGCAGAAGTCCAAAAATAAATAATTCATATATGTATGAAAATTAAGCATTTTATAAATAGTTAAATGATCGTTATAAAAATGAGTTGACCTGTGATGTGGATCACATTATCATTTACCTATCGATCGTTAAGTTAATTCTTTCGACCCTACTATAAAAATCATCTGCATAGGTATAATAATCATGAAAAACGTCCAAAAACTGGCACTTGCCGCCGTACTGAGCTCACTCTCATTCGCAAGTTTCGCCGCTGTTGAGGTGCAATCCACCCCAGCAGGTCAACATAAAATCGGTACCGTTTCCGCATCCGCCGGCACCAATCTGGGTTCGCTTGAAGATCAGCTGGCGCAGAAAGCCGACGAGATGGGGGCGACCTCTTACCGTATTACTTCGGTAACCGGTCCTAACACCCTGCACGGTACCGCGGTTATCTATAAATAAATGTTGTAACCCCTGTCATGCCACTGACAAAACGCGTTCCTGACCCCCTTCAGCAGAACGCGTGTAGTAAGCAGTAAAAAGTCGTTCCCTTTGTTATGCCACTCTCGCGACGCGGTCCACACCCCTTCATGGGACCGCGCCCCGCGAAACCTCGTCAGCGACGCTGACGATTGCCACAAAAAAACCCGCCGTGCCTGGCGGGTTTTTTACTTTCTGCAATTCGGAAATGCATTACAAGGCTTGCTCGGCGGAAACCTGATGGCGGGTCACATCGATCGGCATTCCTGAACGCAGCTCCATCGCGCTTTCCATCACCTGCTGATTGGTCTGCGGCGCCTGTTTAAAGTTCTTCATGCTGGCGTTCAGGACGATTGGCAGCGTCTGCGGATCGTCATTGATATGTTCGGACAGTGGCTGGTGGACTTCCACCAGACGGGTACCGTTTGGTTCTACCGAAACTTTGATTGGTTCGTTGATGATATTCACCCTGGTGCCCGGCGTGATTTTGTTATACAGCGACTTGATATCGGCATCGCGCAGGCGGATACAGCCTGAACTGACGCGCATCCCGATACCGAAATCGGCGTTGGTGCCGTGCAGCAGATAGACGCCGCCGTAGGCCGCGAGACGAATCGCGTGATGCCCCATCGGGTTATTCGGCCCGGCTGGAACGACCGCAGGTAAATCGATCCCCATCGCTTTATATCGTGCGCGGATGTTGGCGGTTGGTGTCCAGGTGGGGTTGGCGCGCTTATCGGAAACGGTAGTGACCATCGTCGGGGTCAGAGTATCGCCGCCAAGCTGGCCGATACCGATCGGGTAAACGGTCACGCTATTCTGTCCCGGCGGATAGTAGTACAGGCGCAGCTCGGCGATATTGAGCACCAGACCTTCACGGGGGGCGTCAGGCAGCAGCGTCTGTAGCGGGATAGTCAGCACGCTCCCGGCGCGCGGCACATAAGGATCGACGCCAGGATTAGCCTGCAGCAGCGCGAGAAAACCGACGTTGTATTTTTTAGCAATCGCTTCCAGCGATCCGCCGTTATCCTGCACCACATGAAACTGATTCTGCCCGACCAGCCGGCTACCGCTCGGCGGTAGCGGCCAGGTATTGGCGCGGGCGGGAAGGGCCAGCGTCGCCGCGAGAGCGAATGCCGTAAGCCAGGTTGAAACACGCGAGATATTTATCATTACCATAATTCCACAATAAACAAACGGTTATTTTTATAAGATAATCAATGTCAATTATGGCGCGGGAGAGTGTTGGGAAATCCAGGTGGATTGCAAAATGTTTGTAAAGTTTGCTAACTGTGACAGGTAAAGAGATGCGGTTCTGACAACCGCATCTCTTTTTTATCATGCGCTGGCGTTCTCTTCTAGCTGACGCATAAACTGGTTTACCCAGTCCATGCGCGTTTTACGCTCATCAAGCTCCTGGAAGAATTTGAGTCTTGTCGGCCCATCCAGCCGGTAATGCTGCGGCTGTTTCTGCAGTAGACCGATAAGCCAGACCGGGTTAACGTTATTTTTCTCATTAAACTCGATCACGCCGCCTTTTTCATTGCACTCCAGCTTGCGGATCCCCAGCTTTTGCGCCTGCTGGCGTAGGCGCGCGATATCCAGCAAATTACGCGCCGCATCCGGCAATGTGCCAAAGCGATCGATCAGCTCGACTTTGATTTCATCGAGATCGTGTTCATTTTTGGCGCTGGCGATACGCTTATAGAACGACAGGCGGGTGTTAACGTCGGGAATAAAGTCATCCGGCAGCAGCGCCGGCATGCGCAGCTCCACTTCCGTCTGCTGGCTGGTGAGATCTTCCAGCGACGGCTCGCGACCCTCTTTCAGTGCATCGACAGCGTTCTCCAGCAATTCCATATACAGTGAAAAGCCGATAGTTTCCATCTGCCCGCTCTGACCTTCTCCCAGCAGTTCGCCAGCGCCGCGGATTTCAAGATCGTGGGTCGCGAGGGCAAAGCCGGCGCCAAGGTCTTCTAACGACGCGATAGCTTCCAGGCGTTTCTGCGCGTCGGTGGTCATGGCTTTCGGATGCGGGGTGAGCAGCCAGGCGTAGGCCTGATGGTGCGAACGACCCACGCGGCCGCGCAGCTGGTGCAGCTGGGCAAGGCCGAAGTGATCGGCGCGCTCAATGATGATGGTATTGGCGGTCGGGATATCGATGCCGGTTTCAATGATTGTCGTGCAAACCAGCACATTAAAACGCTGGTGATGGAAATCGTTCATCACCCGTTCCAGTTCACGTTCGCGCATCTGGCCGTGACCGATGGCAATTCGCGCCTCCGGTACCAGTTCAGCCAGACGATCCGCCGCTTTCTGAATATTTTCAACATCGTTATACAGATAGTAGACCTGGCCGCCGCGCAGGACTTCACGCAGAATCGCCTCGCGAACCACCAGCGCGTCGTATTCGCGGACAAAGGTTTTTACCGCCAGACGGCGAGCTGGCGGGGTGGCGATAATGGACAGATCGCGCATTCCGCTCATCGCCATATTCAGCGTACGCGGGATCGGCGTGGCGGTCAGCGTCAGGATATCGACGTCCGCGCGCATCGCCTTGATACGTTCTTTATGACGCACCCCGAAGCGGTGTTCTTCATCGACGATAAGTAGACCCAGGTCGCGCAGCTTGACTTCATTTTGCAGCAGCTTATGGGTACCGATCAAAATATCGATTTTACCCTCAGCCGCCTGTTCGAGGATCTGCGCCTGCTCTTTAGCGCTGCGGAAACGCGATAGCATCTCAATGCGTACCGGCCAGTTGGCGAAGCGGTCGCGGAAGTTATCGTAGTGCTGCTGGGCGAGCAGGGTGGTCGGCACCAGCACGGCCACCTGTTTGTGGTTTTCGACGGCGAGGAAAGCGGCGCGCATCGCCACTTCGGTTTTCCCAAAGCCAACGTCGCCGCAGACCAGACGGTCCATCGCCAGCGGCTGGCACATGTCGCTGAGGACGGCGTTAATCGCCTGTGCCTGATCCGGCGTGGTTTCGAACGGGAAACCGTCGCAGAATAATTGATACTGCTCGCGGTCATGCTTAAAGGCGAAGCCTTCTTTGGCCGCGCGCTGGGCGTAAATATCCAGCAGTTCGGCGGCCACGTCGCGCACTTTCTCCGCCGCTTTTTGCCTTGCCCGCGCCCAGGCGTCGCCGCCGAGTTTATGCAGCGGCGCATTTTCTTCCGCGCCACCGGCGTAGCGGCTGATCAGATGTAGCGATGATACCGGCACATACAGTTTGGCGTCGTTGGCGTAGGTCAGCATCAGGTATTCGCCTTTGATGCCGCCCGCTTCGAGGGTGGTCATCCCGGCATAACGACCCACGCCGTGTTCAAGGTGCACCACCGGCTGGCCGATATGCAGTTCCGCCAGGTTGCGAATGAGCGTATCGGGGTTGATGGTACGGCGGGAATCCTGACGGCGGCGGGCGACGCGTTCGCCCAGCAGATCGCTTTCGCAAATCAGCGCCAGATTGGCCTGACTGTCGATAAATCCGTGCTCGGCGGCGCCGATCATCAGGAAGTGGCCATTTCCGGTGGCTTCCTGCAGGCGCAATATATGTTTTGGCGCAATTTTGATGCGCGCCAGCATTTCGCCCAGCGCCTCGCGGCGGCCTTCGCTTTCAACTGAGAAAATCACCGGGCCGCTGAAGGATTCAAGGAAGCGACGCAGATTGTCCAGCGGCGCTTTATTCTGCGCCTGGATCGCCAGCTCGGGCAGGGGTTGATAGCCGAGGTTAGTATTAGCGGCTTTCTCCGCCAGACGCTCGGTTTTTAACTGGATCCGCGGCCATTTTTTCAGCTCGCTAAAAAGTTCGTCGCTACGAAGCCACAGTTGTTCCGGCGGTAACAGCGGGCGCATCGGATCGACGCCGCGGTTTTCAAAGCGGGCGCGGGTTTCATTCTGGAAACGCTCGGCGCTGTGCTCCAAATCGCCGGTATTCACAATCAGCGTACTGGGCGGGAAATAGCTAAACAGCGGCGGCAGCGGTTCGTTGAAGAACAGCGGTTGCCAGTATTCGATCCCGGCGGGTAGGGTACCTTTGCTCACCTGCTGGTAGATATGTTCCGGATCGCGCTTCACGTCAAAACGATCGCGCCACTGGCTGCGGAACAGCTCGATCGCCGCCTGGTCGGTCGGGAACTCATGCGCCGGCAGCAGATTGATGGCCTCGACTTCTTCCAGGGTACGCTGGCTATCAACATCGAATAACCGCAGGCTGTCTATTTCGTCATCAAAGAAATCGAGGCGATAGGGCTGCTCGCTACCCATCGGGAAAAGGTCGAGCAGCGCGCCGCGGGTCGCGTATTCGCCGTGTTCCATCACCTGATCGACATGGCGGTAACCGGCGCTATCTAACTGCGTGCGTAGCGCATCGCGCGACAGACGCTGCCCTTTTTTCATTACCAGCGCGTGACCGTGCAGATAATTATGCGGGCAGACCTTCTGCATCAGAGTGCTGACCGGAACGATAAGCACGCCGCGCTGCATGGTCGGCAACTGGTATAAAGTGGCAAGGCGCGAAGAGATAATATCCTGATGGGGCGAAAAGCTATCGTAAGGCAGGGTTTCCCAGTCAGCGAGGCTTATCACCATGCTATCGGTAAATTGCCTGATTTCATCATTCAGACGCAGGGCGTTTTGCATGTCGGGCGCCACCAGCACCACCGGGCCGTGATGGCGTTCGGCCATTTCGGCTACCAGCGTGGCGCAGGCGGCGCCGGTGAGTTCGCCAAGCTGGCGCTGATCGCCGGCTTTGACCGGCAGAGTATAGCGATATTGTTCAGGCATAACGGTTGTCAGGATCCCTTAGCGCCTATCCCATCAGGCGATTGTTTGTACTGTTTGGCCGCAGTCGGCCAACTCGCTCTACGATGTAGGGGCAAATTGCTGATATTCAATGTCTCTGATTATCCGCAATTGGTCTGATTTCGCCAACCCGAATGGCCTTCCGCGCCAGGTTTTCTACAGCGCGTGGCGATTGATAAATATATACACTCTAAATTAACTTCCTGATTTAAAACTATTATTTTGTTATTTTGGCGAAAAAATCTACCGTATCAGCGATTTACGCGTTGGGCTATGCCATATATACTCGAACATCGGCTATCAGCAACCAGATGGATTACATGTACCAACCTGCCGCACTATTTATCGGCCTTCGCTACATGCGCGGGCGCGCAGCCGACCGCTTCGGCCGTTTCGTCTCCTGGCTTTCGACCATCGGCATTACGCTTGGCGTGATGGCGCTGGTGACCGTCCTGTCGGTGATGAACGGTTTTGAGCGCGAGCTGCAAAACAACATCCTGGGGCTGATGCCGCAGGCTATCATTAGCGCCCAACAGGGCTCTATCAACCCGCAAAAAATGCCGGAAAGCGCCGTTAAGCTGCAGGGCGTGACGCGCGTCGCGCCGCTCACCACCGGTGATGTGGTGCTGCAAAGCGCCCGCAGCGTCGCCGTCGGCGTAATGTTGGGCATCGACCCGGCGCAAAAAGATCCGCTGACGCCTTACCTCGTCAACGTCAAACAGAGCGATCTGCAGGCAGGTAAATATAACGTCATTCTCGGCGAACAGCTGGCGGGTCAGTTGGGGGTTAACCGCGGCGATCAAATTCGCGTCATGGTGCCTTCCGCCAGCCAGTTTACGCCGATGGGACGCGTGCCGAGCCAGCGTCTGTTTAACGTCATCGGCACCTTCGCCGCCAACAGCGAAGTTGACGGCTATCAAATGCTGACCAATATCGATGATGCCTCTCGACTGATGCGCTATCCGCTGGGCAATATTACCGGCTGGCGATTGTGGCTTAGCCAGCCGCTGCAGGTTGACACCCTCAGCCAGCAGACGCTGCCGGAAGGTACCAAATGGCAGGACTGGCGCGAGCGTAAAGGCGAGCTGTTCCAGGCCGTGCGGATGGAAAAAAATATGATGGGGCTGCTGCTGAGCCTGATCGTCGCCGTCGCCGCTTTTAACATTATTACCTCGCTTGGCATGATGGTGATGGAGAAGCAGGGCGAGGTGGCTATTCTGCAGACCCAGGGGCTGACGCCGCGGCAGATCATGGCCGTCTTTATGGTACAGGGGGCCAGCGCCGGGATCGTAGGCGCGCTGCTTGGCGCGCTGCTCGGCGTGCTGTTGGCCAGCCAGCTTAATAATTTAATGCCGATTATCGGCGCGTTTTTGGACGGCGCGGCCCTGCCGGTGGCGATTGAGCCGCTGCAGGTGATTATTATCGCTCTGGTGGCGATGGCGCTGGCCCTGCTGTCTACGTTGTATCCTTCCTGGCGCGCTGCCGCCACCCAACCCGCTGAGGCTTTACGTTATGAATAAGATCCTGCTGCAATGCGACAACCTGTGCAAACGCTATCAGGAAGGCAACGTGCAAACCGATGTGCTGCACGATGTCAGCTTCAGCATTCAAGAGGGTGAAATGATGGCGATTGTCGGCTCTTCAGGCTCCGGCAAAAGTACGCTACTGCACCTGCTTGGCGGGCTGGATACGCCGACCTCCGGCGATGTTATTTTCTCCGGTCAGCCGATGAGCTCGCTCTCCGCCGCGGCTCGCGCCGATCTGCGTAACCGCGAGCTCGGGTTTATCTATCAGTTCCACCATCTGCTGCCGGATTTTACCGCGCTGGAAAACGTGGCGATGCCGCTGCTGATTGGTAAGAAAAAAGCGGCGGATATCGAACGCCAGGCGAAAGCGATGTTGCAGGCGGTCGGTCTGGAGCACCGTAGCCACCATCGTCCGTCGGAGCTTTCCGGCGGTGAGCGCCAGCGCGTGGCGATTGCTCGCGCGCTGGTGAACAAACCGCGGCTGGTACTGGCGGATGAACCGACCGGCAACCTCGACGCCCGCAATGCCGACAGCATTTTTGAGCTGCTGGGCGAGCTTAACGTGGCGCAGCGTACCGCTTTCCTGGTGGTGACCCATGACTTGCAGCTGGCGAAACGAATGAACCGCCAGCTGGAGATGCGCGATGGCCGCCTGACGGCTGACCTGACCCTGATGGGGGCCCAGTAATGGCTTCACCGTTATCTTTACTGATTGCGCTGCGTTTTAGCCGCGGCAGACGCCGCGGCGGTATGGTCTCGCTGATTTCCGTCATCTCTACTATTGGCATCGCATTAGGCGTGGCGGTACTGATCGTCGGCCTGAGCGCGATGAACGGTTTCGAGCGTGAGCTCAACAACCGCATTCTGGCGGTGGTGCCGCACGGTGAAATCGAGCCGGTTAATCAGCCGTGGAATAACTGGAACGAAGCGCTGACGAAGGTTGAAAAAGTGAAAGGCATCGTCGCCGCTGCGCCTTATATCAACTTTACCGGGTTGGTGGAGAGCGGCAGCAATATGCGTGCCATTCAGGTCAAGGGCGTCGATCCGCAGCAGGAGAGCCGCCTGAGTTCATTACCAAACTTTGTGCAGAACAATGCCTGGGCTAGTTTTAAGGCCGGCGAGCAGCAGGTGATTCTGGGCAAAGGCGTCGCCGATGCGCTGCACGTGAAGCAGGGGGATTGGGTGTCTATCATGATCCCCAATTCAGATTCCGAGCACCAGCTGTTGCAGCCGAAACGCGTCAGGCTACACGTGAGCGGCATTCTGCAACTGAGCGGCCAACTGGACCATAGCTTCGCGATGATCCCGATGGCGGACGCCCAGCAGTATCTGGATATGGGCAGCAGCGTGACCGGCATCGCCATTAAAGTCACCGACGTCTTCCACGCCAATACGCTGGTACGCGACGCCGGCGAGGTAACCAACAGCTACGTCTATATCAAGAGCTGGATCGGCACCTACGGCTATATGTATCGTGATATTCAAATGATCCGCGCCATTATGTATCTCGCCATGGTACTGGTGATTGGCGTCGCCTGTTTTAACATTGTCTCGACGTTGGTGATGGCGGTGAAAGATAAAAGCGGCGATATTGCGGTGCTGCGCACGCTTGGCGCGAAAGACGGCTTAATCCGCGCGATTTTCGTATGGTATGGTTTATTGGCCGGTTCGGTCGGGAGCCTGATCGGGGTGGTTATCGGCGTGTTAGCCGCGCTGAAGCTGACATCGATTATCAACGGTATCGAAGCGTTGATCGGGCATAAATTCCTTTCCGGCGACATCTATTTTATTGACTTCCTGCCGTCTGAATTGCACTGGCTGGATGTCGTTTATGTGCTGGTGACAGCACTGTTGCTGAGTTTGCTGGCCAGCTGGTATCCCGCCCGCCGCGCCAGTCGTATTGACCCGGCGAGGGTGCTGAGTGGCCAGTAATTTATCGTCGTGGCCCTTCAACGCTGCATCTATTAAGCCAATTCTGTGACAGCAGAGGCCGCCCAAAGGATGTGGGGTTGGGGCTAATAAGAGGAATGGCTAAATGTATTACGGATTTGACATTGGCGGCAGCAAGATAGCGTTGGGGGTGTTTGATAACGCCCGGCAACTTCAGTGGGAAAAACGCGTTGCCACTCCAACGGAAAGCTATGAGGCTTTCCTGCAGGCGATTGAAGCGCTGGTTCGCGAAGCCGATCGGCGCTTTGGCGTGGAGGGCGCGGTCGGTATCGGTATCCCCGGCATGCCGGAAACCGCGGACGGCAAGCTGTATGCCGCCAACGTACCCGCCGCCAGCGGCCACCCGCTGCGCGTTGATCTCAGCGCGCGCCTGGGGCGCGAAGTACGTCTTGATAATGACGCTAACTGCTTTGCGTTATCTGAAGCGTGGGATGATGAATTTACCCAATATCCGCTGGTGATGGGATTAATCCTCGGCACCGGCGTCGGCGGCGGGATCGTGCTTAACGGCAAATCGATTACCGGTCACAGCTACATCACCGGCGAGTTCGGCCATATTCGTCTACCGGTGGATGCCCTGGAAGTGGTGGGGCGCGATTTTCCGCTGACCCGCTGCGGCTGCGGCCAGCTCGGCTGCATTGAGAACTATCTTTCCGGCCGCGGATTCGCCTGGCTGTATCAGCATTTTTATCACCAATCCTTAACTTCGCCGCAGATCGTCGATCTGTGGCTGCAGGGTGATGCGCAGGCGCGGGAGCACGTTGAGCGTTATCTCGATCTACTGGCCGTTTGTCTGGGCAATATCCTCACCATTGTCGATCCGGATCTGCTGGTGTTGGGTGGCGGATTATCTAATTTTACTGCTATAACCGAAGGGCTGGCGCAGCGCCTGCCGCGTCATTTGCTTCCGGTCGCCCGGGTGCCGCGCATTGAGCGCGCGCGTCATGGCGACGCCGGAGGTATGCGCGGTGCGGCCTTCCTTCATTTGACTCATTAATTACAGGGGTAGCTATGCTGTCGCGCCGCTTACATCGCTTAAGCCGTTTCCGCCGTAAAAAACGCCAGTTGCGCGATCGCTTACGGCAACGTGTCTTCTTCGGCGAAGACAAAACGCCGCCGCAGGCAATAGATAAACCGCGGGTGGTGGTGTTAACCGGCGCCGGTATTTCGGCAGAGTCGGGGATTAAAACCTTCCGCGCCGCCGACGGCCTGTGGGAAGAACACCGGGTGGAAGACGTGGCGACACCGGAAGGTTTTGCCCGCGACCCGGCGCTGGTGCAGGCGTTTTATAACGCCCGCCGCCGCCAGTTGCAGAGTGCGGAAATCGCGCCCAATGCCGCGCATCTGGCGCTGGCGAAGCTGGAAGAGGCGCTTGGCGATCGTTTTCTGCTGGTGACGCAGAATATCGATAATCTGCACGAGCGCGCGGGTAACCGCCGGGTTATCCATATGCACGGCGAGCTGCTGAAAGTACGCTGTTCATGGAGCGGGCAGGTGCTGGAATGGACCGGCGACGTGACGGCGGATGATAAATGCCACTGCTGCCAGTTCCCGGCGGCGCTGCGCCCGCACGTGGTATGGTTTGGCGAGATGCCGCTGGGCATGGATGAGATCTACAGCGGGCTGGCCGAGGCCGATATCTTTATCGCTATCGGAACCTCCGGTCACGTTTATCCGGCGGCGGGTTTCGTCCATGAAGCCCGTCTGCACGGCGCGCATACCGTCGAGCTAAACCTTGAACCCAGCCAGGTCGGCAGCGAATTCGCTGAGAAACATTACGGGCTGGCAAGCGAAGTGGTGCCCGAGTTCATTGATAAGCTGCTGCAGGAAAACTCGCTATAAACTGAAGCAGCCTGCCAGGGAGTATGGGCACAGCCCATTGCTTCCGGCAGCGCTGTTGACAAGGATGAAACGTCATGACAGGAGTCAGACTATGCATAATCCGCTGGTTATCGAAGCGATCATGTTGATCGCGGCCATTGTCGTCGGCGTATGGAGCCAGAGAGCTTTACCTATATACGCCGATAGTCGGCCGATTCTCTTTATACTGTGCTTGTTCATCAGTATCGGCAGCTCATTGGGCCTGCTGCTCGATGGCTTAGCCCTGCTCCTCACCGGCCAGGTAGCAACAGGTATTGTACGGATATATGGCCCCCTGCTGCTGCTGGTGGTGCTGTGGAAACCCCTTAATGCGGTCTTCGGTATCATTGAAGATTTTTTGCAGCGCAGAGAAGCCAGGGGGAAATCCCGGCGGCGAAAGCGAAATTAGAAACGTCTTAACGGTCGGAAGTTACCGACCGCGATGAGTTATTGCTTAAAAAAATTGAATACCTATCTGCCTGAATATTATGGACAAATTTTAATGCTCGCAAGAACAGGTCTGTAAGCCACTCTGGCTACTTCTAACTTTTAACTATCCAACGTAGATTCCGTCTGCGCGGAGTCAGACCACGGGGTGTCGGGTTTTATTCGTAACACCACATACGTTATTAATGCATCAGGTATCATCATTGGCAGCATGAAAAGAGCCAGAATCCAGAAGAAAGGGTTCCGGAAAGGAATAATAGTTGACCATTTATCATTTATATCAGCACGCAGGAAACCCCGACTAACTAATAACATGCAATATTTAAATGAGTGTTGAGGCTCTGGCGGTAAAATATGGACAGGCGTCATCATGCCGCGCATGTAGTTTTCACACCATGCCCATGATTTCGCATAGCTAAAGAGAAAATCTTCGTTTTCAATGGTAAAACGTGAAAATAGCGAAGCACTATGATCGGCGCTAATAACAAATTTTCTTTGGTAACCGCTGGGTTCAGTAACACGCCACTCATACCACGTACAACCGCAGCTTTTCCCGGATCCGGTCTTAAAGTTAGCGACTATCTCTTTCCAGTCATAAGTCAGCGTTTCGATAGGCCATCTGGCAAAGATGTTATAGGAAGTATTATGATGTTGAATATACACCCGCTGTTGCTTGCGATTCAGTCTGATGATTAAGCTTTTAGGCTGTGTTATGGCCACGCGTAGCACATATATACTGTAGTATAATATAAAAATAACGAATAGTATGGCGTAAAAGATTTCATCGGAATGGGTTAGTAGAGGCCCCACCAGAAAAAGAGAGTAAATAGTTCCAATTATTAAAAATAACCATATGGTTACGCCGGTTCCATTTCCTCGGAGGATGTTTCTTTTTATATCGCAGTAAATATCATTAACTTCTGTAATACCGAAGAGTGGAGGGGGGTTAATTTTTATATCATTCATTATTCCATTTCCTTATGTAAGAGCGGCGGTTAATCCTTTAGGTATTTCTGCTGGTTATGTTTTTTATCGCTAAATAATGGCGGTAGAGTTGCCTTCTCTTATTTATCCCGGTTAGGGCTACCCGCAAAGCGGCAACATCGATGTAAAGTATCGACGGCGACGGGTGAGATGCAATACATATAATTATTGAATAAATTCGGATGAAATGAATAACCCGCAGTACTTTATAAGCCTGTGTTTTCACGGGTGATTGACAGTGAATATATTAATTTTTTATATGCTGGATAACATCGCGCTATCCAGCATAGTATTACAATTAGCGACCGGCTTTCAACTTCTGGTAATACTCTTCATAAATGGCGCTGGCGCTGCCGACGTCATTTTGCCATTCGCCTTTTTCAATTGTGGCGGCATCCGGATACAGCGATTTATCGTTGGCGACTTCCGGGCTGAGCATTTTGCGCGCGGCCAGGTTTGGCGTCGGATAACCGATAGTTTCGGCTACCTGTTTCGCGACATCAGGGCGCAGCAGGAAGTTAATCAACTTCAGCGCGCCGTCAACGTTTTTGGCATTCGCCGGAATCGACAGGCTATCCATCCAGAAAATGCCGCCTTCTTTTGGCCAAATCACTTCCAGCGGGGTGCCAGCCTGACGCGCGACAAAAGCGGAACCGTTCCAGACCATGCCAAGGTTCACTTCACCTTCCATATACGGGTTTGCCGGGTTATCGGAGTTGAACGCCGCGACGTTTGGCATCAGCTTTTTCAGCTCGTTATAAGCCGCTTCAATCTCTTTTGGATCGGTGGTGTTGCCGGAATAGCCCAGTTTGCGCAGCGCCATCTGGAACACCTCGCGCGCGTCGTCGGTCAGCAGCAGGCTGCTTTTATATTCCGGTTTCCACAGGTCGGCCCAACTGGTTACGGTTTTCGGGTCGATAGCATCGCTATTGACGCCGATTGCCGTCGCGCCCCAGATGTAGGGAATCGAGTAGTCGTTATTCGGGTCGAAAGGTTTGTTCAGCATCTGCGGATCGAGGTTGCTGAAGTTACTCAGCTTGCTCTTGTCAATCTTTTGCAGCATGCCTTCTTTGCGCATTTTGTCGACGAAATAGGTCGATGGCACCACCAGATCGTAAGCGCCGTCTTTATAGGTTTTGAGCTTGGCGTACATGGTTTCATTCGACTCGTAGGTCGAATAGATCACCTTGATGCCGGTCTCTTTGGTGAACTGTTCCAGCAGGCCTGGCGGCACGTATTCGGTCCAGTTATAGAAGTAGAGCGTTTTGCTATCGTCCGCCTGCGCGGCGCCCATGCCCAAAGCCAGAGCGCCCGCAGCGAGCAGGTGGCGTGACCATTTTTTCATTTTAACGTCCCCTGAGTTTTATCACGTGCAATTAACTGACTGGCGATAACCATCACCAGCGAAAGAACCAACAGAATCGTCGCCAGCGCGTTCACTTCTGGTGAAACGCCGACCTTCACCATGGAGTAGATCTTCAGCGGCAGGATTTCATAACCCGGACCCGTAACGAACGAAGAGACCACCACGTCATCCATCGACAGGGTAAAGCTCAATAGCCACCCGGCCGCTACCGCCGGCAGCGCCAGCGGCAGGATGATTTTGCGCAGGATGGTCATCTCGCTGGCGCCGAGATCTTTCGCCGCTTCCAGCATGCGCACATCAAAGCCTTTCAGGCGAGAGAACACGGTCACCACCACGAATGGCAGACAGAAGGTGATATGCGAAAACAGCAGCGACCAGAAGCCCAGCTGAATACCGATCAGCATAAACAGCACCAGCAGGGAGATAGCCATCACGATATCCGGCGACATCATCACGACGAAAAGCATTCCGCTGACGAACGGTTTACCGCGAAAACGGTAGCGATACAGCGCCACGGCGGTGAGTGAGCCGATAAGCGTGGCGAAGGTTGCCGACAGCACCGCCATGGTCAGCGAGTGCTGGGCGGCCTGCAGCAGGCTATCGTTATTCATCAACAGGCTATACCAGTCGGTGGTGAAGCCTTGCCAGTTGATACCGAAGCGTGAACGGTTAAACGAGTTAACGATCAGAATAATAATAGGGATGTAGAGATACGCGTAAATGGCGGTCATAAAGCCGCCGCGCAGCAGTCGACCGATCATTCCAGCTCCACCTTTTTATTCAGCAGGCGCGCCGCGCGCCAGTAAATCAACAACATCAGCCCCATCACCAGCGTTAAGGTAATACTGGTTGCCGCGCCGAATGGCCAGTCGCGGATATTAAGGAACTGACTCTTGATAACGTTGCCGATCAGCAGATTTTTGGCGCCGCCCATCAGGTCTGAGACGTAAAAGAGCCCCATTGCCGGCAGCATCACCAGCAGACAGCCGGCGATAATTCCCGGCATGGTCAGTGGAATAATGATGCGGATAAAAGTCTGCAGCTTGCTGGCGCCGAGATCTTTTGCCGCCTCCAGCAGCGGGCGATCCAGTTTCTCAATGCTGGAGTAGAGCGGCATCACCATAAACGGCAGCAAAATATAGACCAGGCCGATAATTACCGCCGATGGCGTGTACATAATGCGTACCGGCGTATCGATAACCCCCAACCACAGCAGGAACTCGTTCAGATAGCCTTTGGTACTGAGGAAAATCTTCAGCCCATAGATGCGGATCAGCGAATTCGTCCAGAACGGGACGATAAGCAGGAACAGCAGCAGCGGGCGTACCTTTTGCGGCAAGCGCGCCAGGAACCACGCGAACGGGTAGCCCAACGCCAGGCAGGCGAGGGTCGCCAGCAGCGCCATATTCAACGAGTGCAGCAGCACATCGTAATAGAGCGGATCCAGCAGCCGCGAGTAGTTATCCAGCGTGAAGACCATTTTGACGAAGTTCGCATCGTCGCGGGTCAGGAAGCTGGTGGCGATGATCATCAGGTTGGGCAGAAAGACGAACAGCACAAGCCAACCCACGATGGTGGCGATCACCACATTTTGGAATTTACTGGTGTTCTTCATCGGCCAGCACAACCTCCCAGCTTTCTACCCAGTTAATCGCCATTTTCTGGTCGAGGGAGTGGTCAAAGTCCGGATCGTCTTCATTGAAGAATTCGCTGACCATAACCATCTTGCCGTTTTCCAGCTCAACAACTGACTCAAGGGTCATCCCCTTGTAGTTGCGTTCGCGCACGTAACCGATAAGGCCATCCGCTTCGCTGCCGTGATGAATTTCATCAACGCGGAGATCTTCCGGGCGCAGTAGAACGTTCAACTGTTGCCCTTTTTCAACGGCGAAGTTGACATAGATATTGCACTCGCGGCCTTCGACGCAGGCGCGTACGCGCTGTTCATCCAGGCGTTCAATAACGGTCGCGTTGAAGATGTTGATTTCGCCGATAAAACTGGCGACGAACAGATTCTTCGGCTCTTCGTAGATTTCACGCGGGGTACCGTCCTGCTCGATTTTGCCATCGCGCATCACCACAATGCGGTCGGACATGGTCAGGGCTTCTTCCTGGTCATGGGTGACGAAAACAAAAGTGATGCCGAGCTTGCGCTGTAGCGCTTTGAGTTCGTTCTGCATCTGCTTACGCAGCTTGTAGTCGAGCGCCGAGAGGGATTCATCAAGCAACAGCAGACGCGGTTTGTTGACCACCGCCCGGGCGATGGCGACGCGCTGCTGCTGGCCGCCGGAGAGCTGGTGAGGCTTACGCTGGGCAAACTCTTCGAGCTGTACCATTTTCAATGCGTCCACCACCCGCGGGGTGATTTCTGCCGCCGGGGTTTTCTGCATCCGCAGGCCGAAGGCGACGTTTTCGAACACGGTCATGTGCGGGAAAAGCGCATAGCTTTGGAATACGGTATTGACGTGGCGGTTTTCCGCCGGGACATGGGTGATATCCTGGTCTTCCAGGTGGATACGTCCGATATCGACGCTTTCCAGACCAGCGATTAGACGAAGAACGGTTGTTTTACCGCAGCCAGAGGGGCCAAGCAGGGTGAGAAATTCACCATTATTGATGGTTAAGTTGAGATCGGAGATAACGGTCTTACCATCAAAGCTTTTGCGAATTCCCGCCAGTTGTACCAGCGGAGAAAGCGAACGCGGTTGTATATTCAATTTTTGACTCTGTCCCATGTAGACGCAACGGAAAAGGGATCGCTGCGGGGTTTGTGATTAACCACCTTTGGGGTTGCACATAATTAATAAGGGCCAGCATTTTACGGCAAACGATTGTAATCGCCAATCATTGTTGTACCGCGGTGTATCACCTTTACACATAATGCACGTAAATGTATTAAAATTTGGTTTACGGGCTAAAAATGACCTGACGCAATATTTGTCTTTTCGCCCTTATTGATAATGTTGTCACAAAAAAAGAGGGTGGCCACATGGATAAATTGCTTGAGCGTTTTCTGCAGTATGTTTCTTTAGATACGCAATCGAAGCCTGGCGTGCGTCAGGTTCCCAGTACCGAAGGACAGTGGAAGCTGCTGCGCTTGCTGCAGAACCAGCTGGAAGAGATGGGGCTGGTCAACGTGACGTTAAGTGAGAAGGGCACGGTGATGGGGACCCTGCCGGCCAACGTCGCAGGCGAAATCCCGGCCATCGGTTTTATTTCCCACGTTGATACCTCGCCGGATTTCAGCGGTAAGAACGTGAATCCGCAAATTGTCGAAAACTACCGCGGCGGCGATATCGCCCTCGGCATCGGCGATGAAGTGTTGTCGCCGGTGATGTTCCCGGTTCTGCATCAACTGTTAGGCCAGACGCTTATCACCACCGACGGTAAAACGCTGCTCGGCGCCGACGATAAAGCGGGCATCGCAGAGATCATGACGGCGCTGGCGACGCTGCAGGCGAAAAAGATCCCTCACGGCGATATTCGCGTCGCCTTTACGCCGGATGAAGAAGTCGGCAAAGGCGCGAAGCACTTTGACGTCGCCGCGTTTGATGCCCGCTGGGCGTACACTGTGGATGGCGGCGGGGTCGGCGAACTGGAGTTTGAAAATTTCAATGCCGCCTCGGTGACCATTAAAATTGTTGGCAATAATGTGCATCCCGGCACCGCGAAAGGGGTGATGGTTAACGCTTTATCGTTGGCGGCGCGTATTCACGCCGAAGTGCCGGCCAGTGAGGCACCGGAAACCACCGACGGTTATGAGGGCTTTTATCACCTGACCAGTATCAAGGGCAGCGTTGACCGGGCGGAGATGCACTACATTTTGCGTGATTTCGATCGCAAGCAGTTTGAAGCGCGCAAACGCAAAATGATGGAGATCGCCAAAAAGGTCGGTAAAGGGCTACATCCGGATTGCTACATCGAACTGGTGATCGAAGATAGTTATTACAACATGCATGAGAAGGTGATTGCCCATCCGCACGTAGTGGACATCGCGCGTCAGGCGATGGTGGACTGCGATATCGAGCCGCAGATAAAGCCAATCCGCGGCGGTACCGACGGCGCCCAACTCTCTTTCATGGGGTTACCATGCCCGAATCTGTTTACCGGCGGCTATAACTATCACGGTAAGCACGAGTTTGTCACTCTGGAGGGTATGGAAAAAGCCGTGCGGGTGATTGTGCGGATTGCGGAGCTGACGGCAAAACGCTAAATCCAGAGCCCGGTCCTGTAGGCCCGGTAAGCGCAGCGCCACCGGGCAGGGTGTGGTTGATGCCGTTGTAGGCCCGGTAAGCGTAGCGCCACCGGGCAGGATGCCGACTCAGTCCTCAAAGAACCAATAGCCGCTGTTGACCAGCGCCGCCAGCATGGCGAGGAACGACGGGTCTTCCAGCGCATCGCCGAAATGTTCGGCGCGCAGCGACAGATGCGTTGCCAGCGCGTCAAGCGCAGGGCGGTGCGGAGAGTCTATTTTTTCGCCGTTGACGAACACTTCGCCATCGATCCGCAGCACGCGCAGGCCGCCAAGGCGGGCGAGCTTATCGCCCTGCTGCAGCGCATCGTAAATTTCGTCCGGCTGATAAGGCGGCTCCGGCGGCGCCACGTCAAGTTCGTGGCGGGATTGGGTAATGAACTCGCCAAACCACTGTTTAAAATGCTCAGGTTGGTTAATCAGCCCCAGCATCATCTCACGCAGGCGATCCAGTTCAACCGGCAGAATATCGGCCGGATGGTCGCGGGATGGCACGTCCGGGTCGGCATAGCGCTGGCTGCCCAGTTCACGTTGCAAAATATAGTCAGCAAAGCCGCTGAACAGCTCGCGGGCATTCGGCGCACGATAGCCGACCGAATAGTTAAGCGAATTTTCCAGCGAATAGCCTTCATGCGGGAATCCTGGCGGAATGTAGAGAATATCGCCAGGTTCCATCTCTTCATCGATGATGGCTTCAAACGGATCAACCTGCAGCAGATCCGGATGCGGGCAGTGCTGCTTCATCGGCACCTTTTCGCCCACGCGCCAGCGCCGGCGACCGGTACCCTGAATGATAAACACGTCGTATTGATCAAGGTGCGGGCCCACGCCGCCGCCGGGGACGGAGAAAGAGATCATCAGGTCGTCGATACGCCAGTCCGGCAGAGCGCGAAAGGGGTGCATCAATGCCGCCGTCGGCTCGTGCCAGTTGTTCACCGCTTGCACCAGCAGCGACCAGTTGTTTTCGCTGAGATGATCGTAGCTTTCAAATGGACCATGGCTGACCTGCCATTTTCCGTCCTGATGACTCACCAGACGGCTGTCGACCTCGCTCTCCATGGCCAGGCCGGCCAGTTCATCCGGGCTGATTGGGTCGATGAAATTGGCGAAGCCGCGCTTTAACACTACCGGGCGTTTTTGCCAGTAGCGTTCGATAAAGTCGGGCCAGTTTAGCGTTAATTGATAGTCCATATTTATATTCCACAGCAGGTGTCTGTCTGGGATTATAACGGATGCGGCGCCGCGGCGATGCAGGCGTCGTTAAAAAACTGTTGCGTTAGCTCTCTTTATCATCAGGAAGCTGGCGGCCAAAGATAACTTCCATGCAGGCGCCGCCGAGCAGGCTGTCGCCGGTCAGGATATCGCCATCGTACTGTTCAACGATATCGCGGGCGACAGACAGGCCGACACCCTGGCCCGGGCGCAACGTATCGGCGCGCTGGCCGCGATCGAATACCGCCGTGCGCTGGTTACGGGGAATACCGGGACCGTCGTCCTCCACCAGAATATGCAACTGGTTGTCGTTGGTCTGGCGTACCGAGACTTCGACAAACTCCAGACAGTACTTGCAAGCGTTATCGAGAACGTTGCCCATCACTTCCATAAAGTCGTTCTGCTCGCCGACAAAGCTTATCTCCGGCGAAATATCCAGCGTGATGTTAACCCCTTTACGCTGGTAGACCTTATTTAAAGCAGAGGTCAGGCTATCCAGCAGTGGGGCGATCGGGTGTAGTTCGCGGCTGAGAAGCGCATTGCCGCTGCGCATGCTGGCGCGGTGCAGATAGTAGCCGATTTGCTGCGATATGCGGCTAATCTGCTCCAGCATCACCGGCTCCGCTTCGCTGACGCTAATTTTCTCGCCGCGCAGCGAACGTAGGGTGCTTTGCAGCACCGCCAGCGGTGTTTTCAGGCTGTGGGTTAAGTCAGTGAGGGTGGTTCGGTATTTGTCGTAGCGGTCACGTTCGCTTTTCAGCAGGCGATTGAGGTTACTGACCAGGCCGGTAAGTTCACGAGTGGTGTGAGAATCGAGCCTCTCACGATGATGTTCTTCCAGCTCGCGGACCTCTTTCGCCAGTGATTCGATAGGGCGTAAACTCCACCAGGCGGCAAGCCACAGCAGCGGGATGACCAGCAACAGGTTGGCCGCCAGCACGTAGATAAACCAGCTCCACACCATGTAAGAGCGTTTTAGCTCCACCGGAATGGTGTCGACCACCACAATGCTTAATTGCGGCATCTTCGCGGTGGCCGGATAGAGATTAATCGCCACCGAGTGGGTCATCTCCGAGGAGTCATCTTCCTCGCGGATGGCGTCAAGCTGCTCGCGAATTTCATCATTATTGCGCAGCAGCAGACTACTGCTGCCAACATCGGCTTCGATTTCATGGAAGCCGTTGCTCTTCAGCCATTCAGGTTGGATTCGCTTCACCAGCCAGGGGACGTCATGCTGCGCCCACAGCAGTTTGCCTTTGGCATCGTAAATCAGCGTCACCGTCGGGCTCTGCATGTTCAGGTGTTCGGGGATATCGACATCGATATGGTTATTTTCCCACTTCGCCAGCATATAGAACAGGTTGCTCTCGCCGCGCAGCAGGCGGAAGGTGGTTTTATCGAAGCTTACGCTGTAGCCTACCAGCGCAACCATGCCGTAGGCCAGAGACAGGATCAGCACTACGGCGGCGGTCGCCAGCAGAAAGCGGACGCGCAGAGAAAGCGGAAGAATATGTCGCAACACGCCTTTCATCCGCGCAGTTCGAATAAGTAGCCCTGACCGCGCACGGTGGTGATCACGTCCTGCGGATATTGCGCCTGGATTTTTTTGCGCAGCCGCCCCATCAGCACATCGATGGTGTGGCTTTCGCGGAGTTCGGCATCAGGGTAGAGCTGTAGCATCAGCGAATCTTTGCTCACCACTTTGCCGCGGTTACGGATCAGCGTTTCCATGATGGTGTACTCAAAGGCGGTGAGCTTAATCGGCTGGTCATTGACCGACAACTCGCGGCGGGATAAATCTACCTGGAACGGCGGGATCGAGATAACCTGCGAGGCCAGGCCGCTATTGCGACGCAGCAACGCCTGCATGCGGGCGGCGACCTCTTCGATATGGAAGGGTTTGGTGACGTAGTCATCGGCGCCGGCGCTCAGCACCTCGACTTTATCCTGCCAGCCTTCACGGGCAGTCAGCACCAGTACCGGTACCGATACGTCGTGACTACGCCAGCGGCGGATCAGCGACAGGCCGTCTTCATCCGGCAGGCCAAGGTCAACGATGGCGACATCCGGGATATGCTCGCCCAGGTAGTAATCTGCTTCCTTTGCATCTTCCGCGGCATCCACCTGATGCCCCAGTTCCTGTAGCTGGACCTTGAGGTGATGGCGCAGCAGAGCATTATCCTCAACGACGAGTACGCGCATGCCCATTCTCCATTTCATTTACGATTTGAATAGTTTAACGCGATTATGTGGCGCTGGGGGTAAACATTATTTAAACCAGGCGGGAGAGAGCGTGTTTCTGCGTGGAAAGTCGTGATTGACAGGTAGCATGCGCGAAGAGATTGCCCATGCTACCTGAGTCAGGCTGGTTACTTCAGCTCGTCGACCATGGTGGTCGCGCGACCGATGTAGTTAGCCGGAGTCATCGCCTTCAGGCGGATTTTTTCTGCTTCCGGCAGCGGCAGGCCGTCGATGAACTGCTGCATGCCTTCGGCGTCGACGCGCTTACCGCGGGTCAGCTCTTTCAGCTTCTCGTACGGTTTTTCGATACCGTAGCGGCGCATGACGGTCTGGATCGGCTCAGCCAGCACTTCCCAGTTGTGATCCAGTTCGTCCAGCAGACGATCCTGGTTCAGCTCCAGTTTGCTCACGCCTTTCAGGGTGGATTGGTAAGCGATCAGCGCATAGCCGATGCCCACGCCGAGGTTACGCAGCACGGTGGAGTCGGTCAGGTCGCGCTGCCAGCGGGAAACCGGGAGTTTGCTGGCCAGGTGCTGCATGACGGCGTTCGCCAGGCCGAGGTTGCCTTCGGAGTTTTCGAAGTCAATCGGGTTCACTTTATGCGGCATGGTTGAAGAGCCGATTTCGCCCGCGATGGTTTTCTGTTTGAAGTGGTTGAGCGCAATGTAGCCCCACACATCGCGATCGAAATCGATCAGGATAGTATTGAAGCGCGCGATGCAATCAAACAGCTCGGCGATGTAGTCGTGCGGCTCGATCTGGGTGGTGTACGGGTTCCACTGAATTCCCAGCGAGGTAACGAACTCTTCACTGAACTGATGCCAGTCAACTTCCGGGTAGGCGGCGATGTGGGCGTTGTAGTTACCGACCGCGCCGTTGATTTTACCGAGGATTTCCACCTGGTTCAGCTGACGGTACTGGCGCTCCATACGGTAGGCGACGTTGGCCATCTCTTTGCCCATGGTGGACGGGGTCGCCGGTTGACCGTGGGTACGAGAAAGCAGCGGCACGTCACGGTATTGGGTCGCCAGATCTTTAATCGCGTCAATCAGCTTGCGCCAGTACGGCAGCACCACTTCGTCACGGGCGGTTTTCAGCATCAGCGCGTGCGACAGGTTGTTGATGTCTTCAGAAGTACAGGCGAAGTGAATGAATTCTGACACTGCGTGCAGTTCGGCGATATCGGCGACTTTTTCCTTGAGGAAATATTCTACCGCTTTCACGTCGTGGTTGGTGGTGCGTTCGATGGTTTTGATACGCTCCGCGTCCTCTACGCTGAAGTCGGCAACGATTTTATCAAGGAAACCGTTTGCGTCGGCAGCAAAAGCAGGAACTTCCTTGATCGCTGCGTGCGCGGCCAGTTTTTGCAGCCAGCGGACTTCTACCTGTACACGGAATTTCAGCAAACCGAATTCGCTGAAGATACCGCGCAGCGCGCTGACTTTATCGCCGTAGCGGCCGTCTACGGGGGAAACGGCGGTCAGTGAGGATAATTCCATAAATCATAACTCCGGGGTTAAATGAGCAAGAATTTGTTTTGCCTGGTTAACCAGACGATTGCGAGAAAACATGAGCTGCAGACGTCCGCCGCCAACCTGATGCCAGAGCACGGCGGAACGAATGCCGGCGAGCAGGGTAGAGCGTACCTTCGCCTGAACCTGCGGGCTTTGCAGCACGGCAGGAGAACCGGTGACCTGAATGCGCGGCCCCAGCGGGCTGATGACGTCAACGTAAATGCCAGCCATCGCGCTGAGCAGCGTTTCAGACTGTAGATCAAAATGTTCTAACTGACGGCGCAGGCCGCCGATGCGGTTGCCGAGAGTATCCATCGCCCCTTTGCTGGCGGCGAGTTTACGTTCCAGCACCATCAGGCTCAATGTGTAGCGGGTGAGTTCCGCGTTGAGGCCCTGACGGCTGCTGGTATTCAGCACGCCGAGCAGAGTCTCAAGCCCGAGACGAAGATTGGCTTCACTACCACCGAATACCGCCAGCGTTGAATCCGGGTCGAGATCGATGATGCTGTTCAGCGAAACGTGCAGGGCGTCGCTGTCGCAATGCCCCTGATGCGCCAGTTGCTGAACCAGCCGCGCTGCCTGGCATACGCCCGCCAACGCCAGAGTGATGTCATAATAATTCTTCGCCACGCTTACTCCTTGTAACCCGCCGGGCGTTAATCAGGCGTCCGGCGGAAAATGGTCGATCAGGATACCAGCGGCAGGCGCTGTTCGATAATTCCGCCGCCGAGGCACACTTCGCCGCTATAGAAAACAGCCGACTGTCCCGGCGTCACGGCGGCGACGGGTTCATCAAAGATAACTTCGATGCGGTCGTCATCCAGCGCCTTCACGGTGCAGGGGATGTCGGTCTGGCGGTAGCGGGTTTTTACCGTACAGCGAAGGGTGCCCTGCAGCGGCTGACGATCGACCCAGTGTAACTGCTGGGCAATCAGGCCGACGGACATCAGACGCGGGTGATCGTGACCCTGGGCGACAATCAGCACGTTGTTTTCCACGTCTTTATCGACCACGTACCATGGATCTTCGCTACCTTCTTTGGTGCCGCCGATGCCGAGCCCTTTACGCTGTCCGAGGGTGTGATACATCAGCCCCTGGTGTTCGCCTATCTCATCGCCATCGACGGTGATGATTTTGCCCGGCTGCGCAGGCAGATAGCGGCCCAGGAAGTCGCGGAATTTACGCTCGCCGATAAAGCAGATGCCGGTAGAGTCTTTTTTCTTCGCGGTGATCAGATCCAGCTCTTCGGCGATTTTGCGCACCTGCGGCTTTTCCAGCTCACCGACCGGGAACAAACTTTGCGCGATTTGTTCGTGGCTGAGGGTGTAGAGGAAATAGCTCTGGTCTTTATTGCCGTCGAGCCCGCGCAACAGTTGGCTTTTGCCGTTGACATCGGCGCGGCGCACGTAGTGACCGGTGGCGATGTAGTCAGCGCCGAGATCTTCTGCGGCGAACTCAAGGAAGGCTTTGAATTTGATCTCTTTGTTGCACAGGATATCCGGGTTCGGCGTACGGCCGGCTTTATACTCTTCGAGGAACAGCTCAAAGACGTTATCCCAGTATTCTGCGGCAAAGTTGACGGTATGCAGTTCAATACCGAGCTTATCGCAGACGGCTTGCGCGTCGGCGAGGTCGGCAGCGGCGGTGCAGTATTCCTCACCGTCGTCTTCCTCCCAGTTCTTCATGAACAGGCCTTCCACCTTATACCCTTGCTGTTGCAACAGGTAGGCGGAAACAGAGGAATCGACGCCGCCGGACATGCCGACGATCACTTTTTTTGGACTTTCTGACATTGGAATACTCACCACATTGAACTTCAAGGCGGCGTATTCTAGCACGCGCTAACCGTTCAGGCACCCCCTGTGAACGGCCAGTTAAATTCCGCAATCAGCGACAGCGGATGCCGCTGATCCTGCTGATAGCTGCGAATGCTTTCCGCCACCAGCGGCGAGCGCAGGTTTTTCGCGTTAAGAATTTCCTCAGCACCGAGCCACAGACAGCGATCGATGTCGCTGTCGTGCGGTTCAGTAGCGCACGTATCGTTAAGCTCAATGGCAAACAGGAAGCGCAGGAACGGCGTGTTATCCGGGGCCTGCCACTGATGCATGCGGATGAAGTGCTGCGGCGCGGCGCGAATACCGGTCTCCTCCCACAGTTCGCGCTCGGCGGCCTGCGCCAGGGTCTCATTGGCTTCGAGATGACCGGCTGGCTGGTTCCATAGCGCTTTGCCGTTAATCGTCTCTTCAACAACCAGGAATTTGCCTTTGGCGTGAACCACGCAGGCGACGGTGACGTGCGGTTTAAACATCGAGCTTCCTTATGAATGCTGTTATTCGGTTTGACGCCACTCGCCGTTGGCTAAACCATCAAGCGTATAGCCGCCCATGGCGTAGCGAATCAGCCTTAGCGTCGGAAAACCGACGTGGGCGGTCATCCGGCGAACCTGACGGTTGCGTCCCTCATAGAGGGTGATTTTTAGCCAGCGAGTGGGAATCGATTTACGCTCGCGAATCGGCGGATTGCGCGGCCAAAGCCAGGCGGGTTCATCCACCAGCTCCACGCCGGCGGGTAGGGTGGGTCCATCGTTTAGCGTCACTCCGTCGCGCAGTGCGCGGATCGCTTCTTCTGTAGGTTCGCCTTCCACCTGAACGTAGTAAATTTTGCCGGTGCGCTTACCGGGCTGGGTCAGTTTTGCCTGTAGCGCGCCGTCGTTGGTCAGCACCAGCAGACCTTCGCTGTCGCGGTCAAGACGACCGGCGGCGTAAACACCGGCGACAGGAATAAAATCCTTCAGCGTGCTGCGCCCGGACTCGTCGGTAAATTGCGGCAACACATCGTAGGGTTTATTGAACAAGATCACAGTTTTAAGCTGGCGTTCTTTACGTTGTCTGGTCACTTGTTGTGTGCTGAATCGCTCAACGCGATGTTTTCTAAATGAAGTTTTCTGCATGGTATTTTCAGGCTCTCTCAATTGCCGCATTATAGCCTAATTACGAATGCCTTTCATGGACGCAAACATTCAGGTAGTATTGACATGCTCATTACAAATTATTAACAAAAAATTGCTCAAACCGATTCGCAATACAGGCAGGAAGGCAACACGGACGCGAATCTCCGGTTAGCGGGGCGACCCGGTACTCAGGAGTAGGCCGACTAAGCCAACACCAGGCTCGCGTGAAGAGGGAAGAGCAGAACCAGAAGCGCTCGAAGGAGAGGTTAATGGAAAGCAAAGTAGTAGTTCCGGCGGAAGGTCAGAAAATCACCCTGCAAAACGGCAAACTGAACGTCCCTCATAACCCGATTATCCCGTTCATTGAAGGCGACGGTATCGGTGTCGACGTTACCCCAGCGATGCTGAAAGTGGTTGATGCCGCCGTTGAGAAAGCCTATAAAGGCGAGCGTAAAATTTCCTGGATGGAAGTTTACACCGGTGAAAAATCTACCCACGTTTACGGCCAGGATGTCTGGCTGCCTGCTGAAACCCTCGATCTGATTCGTGATTACCGCGTTGCTATTAAAGGTCCTCTGACGACGCCAGTTGGCGGCGGCATCCGTTCTCTGAACGTGGCGCTGCGTCAGGAGCTGGATCTCTACGTTTGCCTGCGTCCGGTACGTTACTATCAGGGTACCCCGAGCCCGGTTAAACACCCGGAACTGACCGATATGGTTATCTTCCGCGAAAACTCCGAAGATATTTATGCGGGTATCGAGTGGAAAGCAGATTCTGCCGAAGCTGACAAAGTTATCAAATTCCTGCGCGATGAGATGGGCGTGAAGAAAATTCGCTTCCCGGAACATTGCGGTATCGGCATCAAGCCGTGCTCTGAAGAAGGTACCAAACGCCTGGTACGCGCCGCTATCGAATACGCGATCACCAACGATCGTGATTCCGTGACCCTGGTGCACAAAGGCAACATCATGAAGTTCACCGAAGGCGCGTTCAAAGACTGGGGTTACCAGCTGGCTCGCGAAGAGTTCGGCGGTGAGCTGATCGACGGCGGCCCGTGGGTGAAAATCAAGAACCCGAACACCGGCAAAGAGATCGTGGTTAAAGACGTGATCGCCGATGCGTTCCTGCAGCAAATCCTGCTGCGTCCGGCTGAATACGATGTTATCGCCTGTATGAACCTGAACGGCGACTATATCTCTGACGCCCTTGCGGCGCAGGTTGGCGGTATCGGTATCGCGCCGGGCGCCAACATTGGCGACGAGTGCGCGCTGTTCGAAGCTACCCACGGTACTGCCCCGAAGTATGCCGGCCAGGACAAAGTGAACCCAGGTTCCATCATCCTGTCTGCAGAAATGATGCTGCGTCACATGCAGTGGTTTGAAGCCGCAGACCTGATCGTTAAAGGCATGGAAGGCGCTATCGCCGCTAAGACCGTGACCTATGACTTCGAACGTCTGATGGAAGGCGCTAAGCTGCTGAAATGTAGCGAGTTTGGCGACGCGATCATTAAAAACATGTAATCCAGCTTTCTGGATTAATGCGAAACGGGAGCCTAAGGGCTCCCGTTTTTATTTGCTTTGTACCGGGTTATCCATAATTAAATAACTGTGAGCTATTCATGCCCGCAGCCGCTTGCTACGGTAAATCATCCATTGGCTTTATTTATTGCCATATTTTGCCTGGTTTTTTCAGGTTATTATTATTAGAGGTGATATTATGAAAAAGATTATTCTGACCCTGGTATTAGCATCAGCGAGTATTTCTGCCTTCGCGGGTTACCATCCGGTCGCAAGGACCGCAGCCGTAGCCTCAGCCGATCATCCGGTGGCGGTAGCGGCGGCAACCGGCGATAACGGTAACCATCCGGTGGCGCGCACCGCGGCTGTCGCTTCGGCTGACCATCCGGTGGCGGTGGCGGCGGCAACCAGCGATAACGGTCGCCACCCAGTTGCGCGTACCACGGTTGTCGCTTCAGCGGATCATCCGGTCGCGGCGGCGGCAGTGACCAGCCATTAATAATCCTCTTCCCGGCGCCACGCCGGGATTTAGCTACTGCTCACGTCTGCGCATCGATTTCCTTTCCTGCTCCGTTTTACGCTATATTGGCGCTATTATCGTAAATTATCTCTTTATCACAGGTAACATCTGCCATGGCTTTGATCCCTAAAAACTATGCCCGCCTGGAAAGTGGCTATCGCGAGAAGGCGCTTAAAATTTATCCATGGGTCTGCGGACGCTGCTCGCGCGAGTTTGTCTACTCCAACCTGCGTGAATTGACGGTACATCACATCGATCACGATCATACCAATAACCCGGAAGATGGCAGCAACTGGGAACTATTGTGTCTGTATTGTCACGATCACGAGCATTCCAAGTACACTGAGGCCGACCAGTACGGTACAAGAGTGGTGGCCGGTGAAGATGCTCAAAAGGATGTCGGTGAAGCCACCTACAATCCTTTTGCCGATTTAAAAGCCATGATGAACAAGAAGAAGTAGCTACGCTTCGTCGTAATGCGCATAGCCTGGCTGCTAATTGACGCCCAGACGCAGGGCTAAATCCTGCGGGTAGGGATCAAAATAGTTCTGCGTCTGCAGATAGCGGTCGGGATATTCGGCCAGGTAGTGCTTAAGCAGCGTCAGGGGCGCCAGAATAGGGAGCAGCCCCGCGCGATAATGCAGTATCACGTCACGCAGCTCGCCGCGCTGACGGCTATTCAACCGTTCGCGGAAATAGCCCTGAATATGCATCAGCACATTGGTGTGGTTTTTCCTGGAGGCGGTATTTTTCAGGATCGCCATCAGCTTATCGCGGTAGGCGACGAAAAAGGCATCCAGGTCTTGCCATTGATGCATCGACGCGACGAAAGGGCCAATTTCTCGATAGCCGGCCTGATGATGCGCCAGCAACTGCAGTTTATAGCGGCTATGAAAATCCATTAACGCCCGACGGGTCAGGCCATTGGCCCGCAGCGTATTCAGTTCATGCAGGGCGAAAAGACGCTCGACAAAATTCTCTCTTAACTGCGGGTCGTGCAGTCGTCCATCCTCTTCTACCGGCAACCACGGATAGGCTTCCATCAACGCGTGGGTAAACAGGCCGGTTCCTTCTTTGCGCCCGCGGTTGCCTTTTTCATCATACAGGCGCACGCGTTCCATACCGCAGCTCGGTGATTTGGCACAGACGATAAAACCCGCTAATTCGCCAAGCCCAGGCAGGTAACCGGCGGTAAAGTCCGCCATTTTGCCCGTGACATCGTCGTGCGGCTCGCTGCTAAAACGCATCTGAATCTCACCTGCGCCGGTCTGCACCAGGCGCAGGGCCGGTCGAGGAGAGCCCAGGCCGATGGCCATTTCCGGACAAATGGGTTTGAAGGTTACCCACGACGCCAGTTCATCCATCGCAAATGGCGATCGTTTATGTCCGCCATCAAAGCGCACGGACGAGCCGGTTAAACAGCCGCTGATGCCAATGACAGGTTGCTTATTCATGGCGTACTCCTCGCTTTGTTCTCACTGGATGAGCCGTCCCGCAAAAGCGTTCGACCCGATATATTAAACTTACACAATCATGATTTTTTGTCCAAGTTTTTGGTGTGCTTTTTTAGCGGAGAACATGGCGCACAGGTGCAAAGCTTTTTTTACAGCGAGATAACGTCCAGAGAGGCAACGTGCTGGCGCCAGAGGTCTATCTGCCTCTGGCGTGCGGCGGTGAGCTGGCCCGAGGTCACCAGTAACCAGCGGCGTTGAGGGAATATTTCCGGGGCCAGCGCGGTGGGCGGCATCGGCAGCACATCAATGCGATGACCTTGTCCGGTGCGCATGAGCGCTTCCAGCCAGATTTCACATGGGTCGCTCAGGTGCCAGCCGGTAATCAGAGAGTTATCGCCCGGCGCGCGTTTATCGCCTTCAAGACAAAAGGAGGTGTAGGAGATGATAATACCGTCGAGGAGCTCACGCAGGGTCTGCATCGCCGGCACATTAGCCGATACCTTACTGCGTAACGGGCGCAATACGTTGGTAACCAGCTCAGGGCGGGGATATTCCCGACCGGCGTCGTAAATCAGCTGGCGCAGGGATTCGATTTTTCCCTCTTTCAGCCGCTGCAGCATGTTGTCCTGCAGGACAAGCCAGTTATTGCCTGGGCCGCTATCAGGGCGGGTCAACAGCGGTTTGACCTGGCTTACGGGAACACCTTTTTTTACCCAGTCGAGAATTTTCAGCGCCAGCTGACATCGTTATCGTTATAGAGGCGGTGGCCTCCATCGGTGCGCTCGGGTTTAAGCAGGCCGTACCGGCGTTGCCAGGCCCGCAGCGTGGTTGCGTTGATGCCGCAAAGACGGGAAAATTCGCCGATGGAGTAAGACATTGCAATTACCTGATAACCGAGATTGCTTCTAATATACTACGGATGACGGCCGGTTGAATGCCGTGGCGCTGGTAATAAAGCGCTAGTCTTATGCTTTAAAATCGATACTCGTATTTTTAAACGTCTGATAAGCGTCATCATCCGGCGCGGCGGGAATGTCTGCTTGCATAAATGCGGCTACAACAGTGTTGCATAGTTCTTCATCACCCTTTTCCACGGTAGCGGAATTTACGGTGCCATCACGCTGCAGCGACAAACGAATACGACAGGTTTGCCCGGGATACTCCACGGAATCAGGCATTTTGGCTTTGACGGCGGTCATTATCTGATACGCGTAGGTAGCCCGACTTGATGGCTTCGCCGAAGGGAGGCTGGCGAAAAGGTCGTCTACTTCGGTGGCGCTCGCCGCCGCGCGCGGCGTGGGCTGAGGATGATGACAGCCTGCCAGCAGTAAAGGGAACAATAACAACACCAACGGCGATTTGTTCAGCATGGTAACGCGTCCTTGTTTGTTTGGTATGGGCCAATCATAACGGTAGGCGCTACGCCCTGATAGCTGCTAAACATAGGTGCTTCTACCGTTCGCTCACCGATTCCCTGAGGACGATTATCACGACGGTAAGCGCAGTGGTGGCGTTTGAGAGCCGGAGACGCTTCGTCGCCAGGCGCCGGGCGCCTGACCATACTGGCGTTTGAAGCTGCGGTTAAAAGATTGCTGGGAGTCGAAACCCAGCGCTATCGCTACGTTTAAAATGGGCTCGTCGCTGTTGGCTAAGCGCTCGACCGATCTTTGCAGCTTATGCATGCGAATATATTCAGCGAGAGGGTAACCGGTGTGCTCCTTGAAGATCCGCTGCAGGTGCCATTTCGAATAGCCCGCGCGCCTGGCAACGGTCTCGATATCCAGACGGCTCTCGAGATTATTGTCGATCCAATCGAGTAGATCATGAATTACCGCAGCAGTATTCATCTTGCGCTCCACGTAATTATAAAAGCACCTTTAATTGTTGCATTTAAAGGTGGCTCGTTTTGGCATTAATTGCAAGTTTTATTGTTGCAATTAATTCCTTGCCGTAAACAGGCCTTTCTACAGCCAGAGGAATAGCACAGAAAGTGCAACAATTATTCTTGCACTTAGTTAAGCGCCTTCCTACAATCGCCGCGATAGTGTATTCGCAACTGTTACAGTTTTGTGGCGATGAACGACACAAATGGCCTCAAGCCTGCCCGGACAAAGGAAGTGGCGCGGCGTCTCCCGCAGCGTCTTGCCCGGCGGCGACAATTACCGGAATAAAAATAATGAGCCTGCAAAAAACCTGGGGAAAACGTCATCTGACTGCAGTAGGTATGGTGCTACTCTCGGCGCTGCTCGCCGGCTGCGATGAAGGCGTCGCGCAAAACGCCGCGCCGCAAGCGCCTGCCGTCAGCGCCGCTGAGGTGGTGGTGAAATCCATTAGTCAGTGGGATAGCTTTAATGGCCGGATTGAGGCGGTGGAAAGCGTGCAGCTACGTCCCCGCGTCTCTGGCTACATTGATAAAGTGAATTACACCGACGGTCAGGAGGTGAAGAAGGGGGAGGTGTTATTCACCATTGACGATCGAACCTATCGCGCCGCGCTGGAACAGGCGCAGGCAAGCCTGGCAAGAGCGAAAACGCAAGCCAGCCTGGCGCGCAGTGAAGCAAACCGCACCGATAAATTAATCAATACCAACCTGGTATCCCGGGAAGAGTGGGAGCAGCGCCGCTCCGCCGCGGTCCAGGCGCAAGCGGATATTCGCGCCGCGCAGGCGGCGGTTGATGCCGCGCAGCTTAATCTGGACTTCACCAAAGTGACCGCGCCTATCGACGGCCGCGCCAGCCGCGCGTTAATCACCAGTGGTAATCTGGTCACCGCCGGCGATACCGCCAGCGTTCTTACCACGCTGGTGTCGCAGAAAACGGTTTACGTCTACTTTGACGTGGATGAGTCTACCTATCTTCACTATCAAAATCTTGCCCGCAGGGGGCAAGGGGCCTCCAGCAGCCACCAGGCATTACCGGTTGAGATCGGCCTTGTGGGCGAAGAGGGCTACCCTCATCAGGGTAAAGTGGATTTTCTGGATAATCAGTTAACGCCGAGCACCGGTACGATCCGCATGCGCGCGCTGCTGGACAATTCGCAGCGTCTGTTCACGCCGGGACTCTTTGCCCGCGTCCGCTTGCCGGGCAGCGCTGAATTCAAAGCCACGCTTATCGACGACAAAGCGGTACTGACCGATCAGGACCGTAAATATGTCTATATCGTTGATAAAGAAGGTAAAGCTCAGCGTCGCGATATCGCGCCGGGGCGGCTGGCTGCCGGTTTACGTATCGTCAAGCAGGGGCTGAACCCAGGCGACAAAGTTATCGTCGATGGCTTACAAAAAGTGTTTATGCCGGGGATGCCGGTTAACGCGAAGAACGTTGCCATGACTACCAGCGCCGCCCTCAACTGATCCCTTATCTGAGAATCCGATCTATGGACTTTTCCCGCTTTTTTATCGATAGGCCGATTTTTGCCGCCGTGCTGTCGATTTTGATTTTTATCACCGGCTTGATCGCCATTCCGCTGTTGCCGGTCAGCGAATATCCTGACGTCGTACCGCCCAGCGTGCAGGTGCGGGCGGAATATCCCGGCGCCAACCCGAAAGTGATTGCGGAGACCGTGGCGACGCCATTGGAAGAAGCCATCAACGGCGTCGAAAATATGATGTACATGAAATCCGTCGCAGGCTCTGACGGCGTGCTGGTAACTACCGTCACTTTCCGTCCGGGAACCGACCCCGATCAGGCGCAGGTTCAGGTGCAAAACCGGGTATCACAGGCCGAGGCGCGTCTTCCGGAAGATGTGCGGCGTTTAGGTATCACTACCCAGAAGCAATCGCCAACCCTGACGCTGGTTGTGCATCTGTTTTCACCCGGCGGTAAGTACGATTCACTGTATATGCGTAACTACGCCACGTTGAAAGTCAAAGATGAACTCGCGCGTCTGCCCGGCGTCGGGCAGATCCAGATTTTCGGCTCGGGTGAATATGCGATGCGCATCTGGCTGGATCCCAATAAGGTTGCGGCGCGCGGGTTAACCGCATCGGATGTGGTGACGGCGATGCAGGAGCAAAACGTTCAGGTTTCCGCCGGACAGCTGGGCGCCGAGCCGCTGCCGAAAGAGAGCGATTTTTTGATCTCTATTAACGCTCAGGGGCGTCTGCACACGGAAGAAGAGTTTGGCAATATTATTCTGAAAACGGCGCAAGACGGTTCGCTGGTGCGCCTGCGCGACGTGGCGCGTATCGAAATGGGCTCGGGTAGCTATGCGTTACGTTCCCAGCTTAACAATAAAGACGCAGTCGGGATTGGTATTTTCCAGTCGCCAGGGGCGAATGCTATCGATTTGTCTAACGCCGTTCGCGCTAAAATGAACGAACTCTCCACCCGTTTCCCGGAAGATATGAAATGGGCGGCGCCGTACGATCCGACGGTGTTTGTGCGTGATTCGATTCGCGCGGTGGTGCAAACGCTGCTGGAAGCGGTGGTGTTGGTGGTGCTGGTGGTGATTTTGTTCCTGCAGACGTGGCGAGCATCGATTATTCCGCTGATTGCGGTGCCGGTATCGGTGGTGGGCACCTTCAGCATTCTTTATCTGCTGGGCTTTTCGCTGAATACCCTGAGTCTGTTTGGGCTGGTACTGGCGATCGGTATCGTCGTGGATGATGCCATCGTGGTGGTGGAAAACGTCGAACGAAACATTGAAGAGGGGCTGGCTCCGCTAGCGGCGGCGCATCAGGCGATGCGCGAAGTCTCCGGGCCGATTATCGCTATCGCGCTGGTGTTGTGCGCGGTGTTCGTGCCGATGGCATTCCTCTCCGGGGTAACGGGACAGTTTTACAAGCAGTTTGCGGTGACGATTGCGATATCGACGGTGATCTCCGCCATCAACTCGCTGACGCTCTCGCCGGCGCTGGCTGCGCTGCTGTTAAAACCGCACGGTGCGGCGAAAGATTTCCCGACCCGGCTTATCGATCGCTTGTTCGGCTGGATTTTCCGTCCGTTTAACCGTTTTTTCCATCGTAGCTCAAACGGCTATCAGGGGCTGGTGGGCAAAACGCTCGGGCGACGCGGCGCGGTGTTTGTGGTCTACGTCCTGCTGCTCTGCGCGGCTGGCGTGATGTTTAAAGTCGTACCCGGCGGATTTATTCCGACGCAGGATAAACTGTATTTAATTGGCGGCGTGAAAATGCCGGAAGGCTCTTCACTGGCGCGCACCGACGCGGTGATCCGCAAAATGAGCGAAATCGGTATGAATACCGAAGGCGTGGATTATGCGGTGGCCTTTCCGGGGCTTAATGCCCTGCAGTTCACCAATACGCCGAATACCGGGACGGTCTTTTTTGGTCTGAAACCGTTCGACCAGCGAAAACATACCGCTGCGGAAATTAACGCCGAGATTAACGCCAAAATCGCGCAAATTCAGCAGGGCTTTGGTTTCTCGATTCTGCCGCCGCCGATTTTAGGACTGGGTCAGGGTTCCGGCTATTCGTTGTATATTCAGGATCGCGCCGGTCTGGGTTATGGCGCGTTGCAAAACGCGGTGAACGCGATGTCGGGTTCAATTATGCAGACGCCGGGAATGCATTTCCCTATCTCGACCTACCAGGCGAACGTGCCGCAGCTGGATGTGCAGGTCGATCGTGATAAAGCGAAAGCGCAGGGCGTGTCGTTGACCGACCTTTTCGGTACGCTGCAAACCTATCTGGGGTCATCGTATGTGAATGATTTTAACCAGTTTGGGCGTACCTGGCGCGTGATGGCGCAGGCCGATGGGCCGTTCCGCGACAGCGTGGAAGATATCGCTAATTTACGCACCCGCAATAATCAGGGCGAAATGGTGCCAATTGGCAGTATGGTGAATATTAATACCACCTACGGGCCGGATCCGGTGATTCGCTACAATGGCTATCCGGCGGCGGATTTGATTGGCGATGCCGATCCCCGCGTGCTCTCGTCCACGCAGGCGATGACGCAGCTGGCGGCCATGTCTAAGCAGATACTGCCGAACGGGATGAATATTGAGTGGACGGATCTCAGCTTCCAGCAGGCCACGCAGGGCAATACGGCGCTGATCGTCTTCCCGGTCGCGGTCCTGCTGGCGTTCCTGGTGCTGGCGGCGCTGTATGAAAGCTGGACGCTACCGCTGGCGGTTATCCTTATCGTCCCGATGACCATGCTCTCCGCGCTGTTTGGCGTCTGGCTGACCGGCGGCGACAATAACGTATTTGTGCAGGTGGGGCTGGTGGTGCTGATGGGGCTGGCGTGTAAAAACGCGATTCTGATTGTCGAGTTTGCCCGCGAACTGGAAATTCAGGGTAAAGGGATTATGGAAGCGGCGCTGGAAGCCTGTCGCCTGCGTTTACGCCCGATTATCATGACCTCGATTGCCTTTATTGCCGGGACGATCCCGCTGATTCTTGGCCACGGCGCGGGGGCTGAAGTGCGCGGCGTCACCGGGATCACGGTGTTCTCCGGTATGCTCGGCGTGACGCTGTTTGGCTTGTTCCTGACGCCGGTGTTTTATGTGACGCTGCGAAAACTGGTGACGCGTGGCAAACAGGCAAGGGACGTCTTGCCCGCGTAGGTCGCTGCTAATAACAAAAAACCGCCTTTTCGTTTAAGGCGGTTTTTTTTCGCAACAAGAAAAGTTAATGCGCTTCTTTATAGCGGGCAGTCAGCTCAGGCAGCGGATCGCAGCCGCTGGTATCGGCTTTTTTGACCTCTTCCAGGGCGCTTGCCACGGTGTGGCGAGCTAACACCGCGAGCGACGCCTGCTCGGCTTCATCGGCTACGGACTTAAAGTACCAGCAAGCGTTGGCGCTAATCACGCAGCGAGCCGGGACGTCAGGGCGAGACGCCCACAGTTTTTTATCTTCAATAACGGAAAGATAGATATCACGCAGCGTGATTTGGTCGGCAGGGCGGCCAAGATGAATAGAGCCGTTGCGGCCAAGCGTGGAAACGATGATACCGTCGCGAGTGAGCGGAACCATGAGTTTACGGATAAAGCTCGGGTTGGCTTCCAGGCCGTAGGCCAGAATCGCACTCGTCGAACGTTCACCCAATTGCTCCGCCATCGCTACGCTGAGAACCATCTGCAAAGCTGTCGGGAAGCGGTAATCTAACATTTTCTTATCCTGGGTTGCGGTGAATCTTGTTCTTTTTGGCACCGCAGAGGTAAATAATCAGTGAGTAACACTATAACAAATACGGTAATTTTTTTGAAGCAATCTTAGCCAGGTCCCTCGCTTGCGGCCGCCAGCAGCGGCACGACGACATCGCTGATGGGGGTGGCAACGCCCAACCTTCGGCCATAGCGTTGTATGACTCCGTTACGGATGTCCCATTCCAGCGGACGATTGGCCTGACGGTCGGCGAGTATCGAGGTGCTTAAATCCGCCGGCGCCTGATGAAACCCATCAACAATTTCCTGCGGCACGCTATCGGCGAGTACCGCCCCTGCGGCGCGCGCCACCGCCAGACACTCGTGTAGATAGGCCAGCGCCAACCCGGTGATGTCCTGGCGCGAAAACATCCCGGCGCGGCGATTCGCCAGTACCATCAGGCCAGCGACGGCATTTTGCAGCAGTTTCCGCCAGGCGACCGAGGTGAAATCTGCCGTCAACTCAACCGCGCAGCGGGTACCGTTGAGAACCTCGACTATCCTCTTCACCTGCGGCGTATCGGGTAGCGTCAGGCGCGGTTTGGCACGTAACCATACCGAAGCATCCGCCTCTCGTTGTGCCGGAAACCAGACAACCGAAGGCAACACCTTTGCGCCGTTAACATAGGGGTCAAGCAGGCTTTCCTGTTCAACGCCGTTCTGTAGCGCGCAGACCACCGTGTTTTCATCACACAGCGCGTTAAGCCAGCCCGCGCAATCCGCTACCTGGGTGGTTTTCACCGCCACAAACAGCAACTCAACCGGGCGTTCCAGCGTATGCGGATCGGTCAATACGGGCCCTGGAAGGATCGTTTCGCCGTCTTCCCGGCGTAAAATCAATCGCTGATGTGCGGTGCGTCCGCAGAGCAGCGGTTTACGGCCCGCTTCATGCAGCACGGCGGCAATGGTTGTGCCAATAGCGCCAGGACCTAGCAACGCGACGGAGGAAAAGTTAGACATCATGCATTCTCCTGATTGAAGCCTACCCATTAATGATACAAATTTTCGGCAAAAGCCAGGATCAATTGCCGATATCGGGCAACACTTAGAGCAAAGGCATGGTCTATGCTGGCATTGTGCTTTAAACTGCGCGCTGCAAAATTGAGTAGATAAACGATTAATCAGGCGGTAATGGCGATGAACGGTACGATCACAACGTGGTTTAAAGATAAAGGTTTCGGATTTATCAAAGATGAAAATGGTGATAACCGCTATTTTCACGTGATTAAGGTCGCCAATCCGGATCTGATTAAGAAAGACGCGGCGGTCACGTTTGAGCCCACGACTAATAATAAAGGTCTCTCGGCTTACGCGGTTAAAGTCATCCCGGAAAGCAAACATCTGTATATTGCCGGTGAGCGTGTGAAGCTGACATCGATCAAGTCTTACCTGGTATACAGTGAGGAAGTGCCGGCCGATACGCGTATCGACAAGGAAAATGCGGTGCTCTCCGTGGGACTACTGATGAACAGCATCAAGCCGAAAGAGAGCGTGAAGCCGGGCGAAATGCGCACGCTGAAAAAGTTGGCGATCACTACCTTTCAGGGCACAACGCTCATCTTCTCTGAAGATGAAATCGACATCGACGCCACGGTGAAGCTCCTTAAAGTCTAATCCTGATTTACCGTATCCGAAGCAGAATTCAAACGATTGTAGAAACGACGATGACAAAACTTACCTTACAAGAACAGATGCTGAAAGCGGGTCTGGTCACCAGTAAAAAGATGGCTAAGGTTCAGAGAACGGCGAAAAAGTCACGCGTTCAGGCGCGTGAAGCCCGCGAGGCCGTTGAAGAAAACAAAAAAGCCCAGCTTGAGCGTGACAAGCAGCTCAGCGAGCAGCAAAAGCAAGCGGCTTTAGCAAAAGAGTACAAAGCGCAGGTTAAGCAGCTGATTGAAATGAACCGAATCACGATTGCGAAAGGTCAGATCGCTTTTAACTTTACGGATAATAATCTCATCAAAAACATTGATGTGGATAAAACCACCCAGGCGCAGCTCATTAGCGGCCGTCTGGCGATTGCCCGCCTTGCTGTTGATAATAACGGAAAATACGAATACGCGATTATTCCCGCCAGCGTGGCGGATAAAATCGCCCAGCGCGACGCCGAAAGTATTGTGTTGAACAGCGCCCTGAGCCAGGAAGCCGAGGACGAAGACGATCCGTATGCTGACTTTAAAGTACCTGATGATTTGATGTGGTAATCCGGGTCAGTACGCTGAAGCTAGTCATTGTGCGTCTTCCGTCATGGAGCGGGGGGCGCAATTTCAGATATCGATCACAATTTTCCCGTTTATAAATATCCTTTCTGTCACTGGATGTTATTATCCGGCTGGTAAATACCTTTCAACTCTACCGAGGCTTTGATGCTGGAGAATGTAATCATCTGATAATCAGTTTGCCGACCTTTCAGGCCGGGCTGGTTATCAATGCGCTGAAATCGAATGCGGGCACCGCTGCGTGTTTGCACGTTTTGCACATGATGATTAAACAGGTTTTCCAGTATGAATTTATCCCGTAAGGAACAACGTACCTTACACGTTCTCGCGAAAGGCGGACGTATTGCGCACATTCGCGATACCTCAGGCCGCGTCATCGCCGTGGAGTGCTATAGCCGCGAAGGACTACTGCTCAGCGACTGTACGCTCGCCGTTTTCAAAAAACTCCGCACTAAAAAACTGATTAAATCCGTTAACGGCCAGCCGTACCGCATCAACACCAGCGGGCTGAATAACGTTCGCGCTCAACCGGATAACCGCTAAGGAGAGTGGCATGACCACAACAATCGATATCCCCCGTATCTTTACCATCAGCGAAAGTGAACATCGTATCCATAACCCCTTCACGGCGGAAAAATATGCCACGCTTGGCCGCGTACTTCGCCTGCAGGCGGGGGCGCAGATCCTCGACCTTGGCAGCGGTTCTGGCGAAATGCTCTGCACCTGGGCGCGGGACCATGCTATCGGCGGTCTGGGCATTGACATGAGCCCATTGTTTACCGCGCAGGCAAAACAACGCGCCGCAGCACTTGGCGTTAGCGATCGCGTCACTTTTCTCCATAGCGATGCGGCAGGTTACGTTGCCGAACGGCAATACGATGTGGCGGCCTGTATCGGCGCGACGTGGATAGCCGGCGGCGTCGCTGGAACCGTGGCGCAGTTAGCCCGAAGCCTTAAGCCTGGCGGTATGCTACTTATCGGGGAGCCCTGGTGGCGTAAGGTACCCGCCACAGAAGAAGAAGCGCGCGCCTGCGGCGTTTCTGCGGTGGCTGATTTGTTGCCGCTTCCGGCGCTGGTCGCCTCTTTTGGCGAACTGGGCTATGACATTGTTGAGATGGTGCTGGCTGACCGCGAGGGGTGGGACCGTTATGAAGCCGCTAAATGGCTGACGATGCGCCGTTGGCTGCAGGCGCATCCGGATGATGAATTTGCGGTTGAGGTCCGTGCGGAGCTCAATGCCGCACCGCTTCGCCATGTCACTTCTACCCGGGAATATTTCGGTTGGGGCGTTTTTGCGCTGATGCAGAAATAACTCTCGTTATATTTGGTCAATTTATTTGAACTATTCTGTTAAATAAACGCCATTTATACATTTTGGCTAAGGGGTAGAGTAGGAGAACCACAAGCAGACGCGGAACGTTATCTCCGCGTCTGCTGAATGTTTTGCCGAAATCAGGGGCTATCCTCATGAAAAAGATTGGATTTTTGTCATTTGGCCACTGGACGCCATCGTCGCAGTCGGCGACCCGTTCCGCTGCCGACACGCTCTTACAATCCATCGATCTGGCCGTTGCCGCCGAAGAGCTAGGCGCGGACGGCGCCTATTTTCGGGTTCACCATTTCGCCCGCCAGCTCAGTTCACCGTTCCCGCTACTGGCCGCTATCGGCGCGAAAACTAAGAAGATTGAGATCGGCACCGGCGTTATCGATATGCGCTATGAAAATCCGCTATATATGGCGGAGGATGCCGGCGCTGCAGATTTGATCGCCGGTGGTCGTTTACAGCTTGGCATCAGCCGGGGTTCGCCGGAACAGGTGATTGATGGCTGGCGTCATTTCGGTTTTCAACCGCAGGATGGCGAGTCCGACGCTGACATGGCGCGGCGCCATACTGAGGTTCTGCTGGACGTGCTGCGCGGCGAAGGTTTCGCTAAACCTAACCCGCAACCGATGTTCCCCAACCCGCCGGGATTGCTGCGTCTTGAGCCGTACTCCGCCGGACTACGTGAGCGTATCTGGTGGGGCGCGGGCTCTAATGCTACGGCGATGTGGGCGGCGAAGCTCGGCATGAACTTGCAAAGCTCGACGCTGAAAGATGATGAGACGGGCGAACCATTCCATATTCAACAGGCGAAACAGATCCGCGCCTATCGTCAGGCCTGGACTGAGGCGGGGCACACGCGTACGCCGCGGGTATCGGTCAGCCGAAGTATTTTTGCCCTGATGGACGATCGCGACCGGATGTATTTCGGCTCCAGCCGGGATACTAGCGATAGTATTGGTTTTCTTGATGAGAAAACCCGCGCCATTTTCGGCCGCAGCTATGCCGCTGAACCCGATAAGCTCGTCGAGCAACTGAAACAGGATGAAGCGATCGCGGAAGCCGATACCTTATTGCTGACCGTACCGAATCAGCTGGGCGTGGATTATAACGTTCACGTGATTGAGTCTATTCTGAAGCACGTTGCGCCGGCAATGGGATGGCGTGATTAAAAGAATGCCTCGCGGGGCATTAATTGATGCCCCGCGATAATATAAAAGTATTAGCTTTGTTTATCTTTTGAACAAAAAGTGTGATCTTGATCAAGCCATACCCGCGCAGACTTAAAGAATATTGCAATGCTGTAACAATATTATTCATGGCGAGGGATTTATGGCAATTAAGGATTTTTTTGTACAGACTGCACCTGGTCGGCGTCGCTATGGCGTCGCCTTATTGGTTGGGGTTATTGCCGGAATCATGTCGGCATTCGTTAAGTGGGGGGCGGAAGTGCCTCTGCCGCCGCGAACATTTTCCGGCGGGCGTGATGAATTCAACCCTCCTTATCTCTTTCTACGCGACTATCTTGGTATTGACCCAACGCATACCGTTTACACCTTTTCTGAGCATATCATCAACCCGGTGATGGTCACGCATATCATCTTCTCGTTGGTGTTTGCGATTGGCTATTGCGTGGTGGCGGAGATATTCCCAAAAGTTAAATTATGGCAGGGCGTGTGGGCCGGCATTGTCGCCACCATTGCGGTTCACTGGATATCTTTCCCGCTATTAGGACTTACGCCGTCGTTATTCAATATTCCGGCTGATGAATATATTTCCGAACTGCTTGGCCATATTTTTTGGTTCTGGGCAATTGAGATGATTCGTCGCGATCTGCGTAACCGAATTACCCACGAGCCTGACGCAGAAATTCCGTTAGATGCGCCGTTCAGATAATTTAAAACCTCGCGAGTTATAAAACCTGCGAGGCTTTGAAATGAAAAATCCGCGCCGTGGCGCGGATTTTATCGTCAGGGATTAGACGTTGAACCGTGATTTAACAGTTATCTTATTGATATAAATGTTTTATTTTATTCATATTTTTGTATGTACTTATCATTGTACTCATTTTGGAGTTTGCTCGCATTAGTAACGCGAAGGCCGTAGGTTCGACTCCTATTATCGACACCATTTCAAACGCTTCTCAAGTCTATCGAAATCAACACAAAGCCCGTATACAGTGGTTTATGGCCTGTGTCTTATCTCCTGTTATCAACTGGACTTAACCGGAATCAAGTCACAGTTGGGGGTATAAATGGGGGCATTATGTGTTCGGTCCAGGGAGATGCCCCCAATGAAGCTTAATGCGTGACAGGTAGACACTGCTAAACCCAGAGAGAAAGCCTACAAGTGGGTAGACGGTGCTGGTTTGTATCTTGAAGTCGTTTCCTCTGGTCCCAAGTACTGGCGGATGAAATATTGCTTCAATGGAAAAGAGAAGCGTATGGCTTTTGGTGTTTACATCTTTTGCCAAGAAAGAAGAAAAACTGGTTCGCGATGTGCAGCTCAACAACACGCTTCAGGCTGTGGCGCTTGAATGGCACGGAACAAAGGTGAGCCAATGGGGAGAAGGCTATGGTGGTTTACATATTATGGGACTGGAGTTTACGGCTAGGGAGGCGATAATGTGGATTGCACCGCGGGTGTTGTTGGCACTGCTTGTGACAGTGATGCGGATAAGGCAAGCAAAGCATGCTAAGTTTTTAGATTGCTTTGCGCAGATTACTATAAGGAATTAACGATTAACTATGCTTAACATTCCAGTGTTCCACCCATGGCGCTCGATTTGGGACACTCAACTCAGCGATAAGATGACTAAGCTTGATGCTATTGCCGCGCGGAGGCAGCGAGGGCGTCAAAGACCTCCAGCACTTGAGGGTCTGAGTGATCACACCCTGGTTCTTGCTGCTCTTAATTTATCACGGGCGCGATTGGACTCCCCTGAGATATTGCACCAAAAAATCGAACCTTTGCTTTTGGCATGTGTCTGGCCACGCTGGTTGCTCCTGGAAGAGGCGTTAGACCAAGCCTCCACCACAGGTGACCTACATTTGGCTGCTCTAGTGCTTCGAACCCAGATAGAAGAACTCGATGCATTAAATGTCGTTGCGGAACTCTTTGAATTTGGCAAAAAGACTCCATTTGACAGTGAGGCTGTGGCGGATAAAATTCGTTTTCTCCAAAGTCGGGTCTTACCTAGGCTGGAATTAAAAAATAGGGAGGAGCTGACTAATCAGGCTTCAGATAAAGAGATAGCCGATAAACGTCATGAAAGTCTGAAGCTGGCTTTCAACCAACTTAGTGAATATGTCCATCCTAACTATGGTAGCCATATTCTATCTGTGAGGCCTCACTCTACTGATGCAGCAACTATTGTAGCTGACGCTTTTATCGTGATTTATGAAGCGTTTTTTCAATTGCCATGGGTTGAAAATGACAATTGCGATCATATTGTTTTTTTACCTTTGAATTAGACATCCTCAAATGATCCTTTCCGTATCTTGGCGGATGTCACTTTACCCATCCTCAAAAAGACTTACTCTGTGGAAATGGGGCATAGAGAAGCAGATTGGAAGGACGCAGAGGGGACTTTTCACCATTTTGCTAACTGCGAGTCTAACTGGGAAAGCGCTTTTGGTACTCCGCCGACTTGGCCAACAGATATTGAGGCAATCAAGGCTTTGAGAGAGAGCCAGCTTTCACCAAGTCTTTGGCCTGACTCACTTAAGACAATTTCAGGGCAGAATCGATATTCGTTCTTAATTCAACAAGAACTTCGACTTGCTCAAGCTGCTAATTCTTTACCTATACCGAATGGCGCGTATGAGAGTAATGAGCAGCTCTCGATCCTAGTTCCGAGTTTGAGCTTCAGCATCGAGGTAATTGAGTACAAGATGTGGTCTATGGCTCGTCAAGCGGCGAGACTTGTTAACGCAGACAGCGTTCTCGGGGTGACGCTACTCGTGCGCTCAATGCTTGAGCATCATGCATTGGCAATCGAGTTAGGGGAAAAATTAACCAAAGCTAAAAATGAGGTGGAAAAGTCTGCCCCTAACTCCGGAAAAATTTCGGAATTATTGGCGAACGCTGAGAAACAATTGGCACGAGTTCTTGCGGGAAGCTCGAACTTGTCTGGTGCAACGTCCGAGTGGCGGCACTTGTGGCGAGAGTCTATCAAAAAGCCGTATAACATACTAACTCCACTAGGGACAATGAATTCAAAACAACCAGGGGTGCTCAGCTTGTACGGTTTCTTGTCCCATGTTGCGCACGGTACAATTGCTACCGGAGGTGATCTTTTGGGGGGCGGGGGAGAAGGGTGGAAGTCAGGTCATAAGATAATTCTGGCGCAATTGACACTTATGCTTTCAACGCTATGTGGGATTGAGGCGATGATGGATCGCCAAGTAGCCTCTATGCTGACCGGATCTTGGCTCGACTCGCTGCGAGAAAAATCAACTGACCTCGGAAAAAGTATCAAGGCGAAGCGAATACTTGAAGGTCAAAAATTGAAATTTGGAAGGGATATTTTTGGAGTTGGAACCAAAGATGATCCTTACCGCTTTCGCGAAGGATTGGACTATCGTCCGTCATTTTATCACTACTTGTCACAAGAAGGTTTAAAGGTGGACAGTCGCAGTGTTGCCCTTTTTAAGGGAGCATTTGGAGATGAGGTCAAGCTCGATGATGGAAGTGTGCTGTACTTTATGAATTCCCAGCTGAACATCTGACTCTAAGATGAATATGTTCGTCTGAGTTGATTACCGTCCAAGGTGGCAAATTGGATCCGTTCTGGAATTATATTCTAAAGCGTTATGATTGCCGCCTTTTTCTCGCTAGTTTATTTCAGACCGGCTGAGGCTGAGGAGTCGAGTACTTTAGACCATCCCTCGCTTGTCGTTAGAAAAAGATAGCTTTGGGTGGTGAGTTTGTAAGTATCCCGGCAAACCGAACCATTCACTTTTAGAGATCTTCCGACATACTGATTATGTCCCCTGAGGAGATCGCTATGCGTAATATCCGATTCACCGAGCACCAGATAATCGCCGTCCTGAAGTCTGTCGAAGCCGGACGAACTGTCAAAGATGTCTGCCGTGAGGCCGCAATATCTGAAGCCAGTTACTACAACTGGAAGGCGAAATATGGCGGGATGGAAGCGGCTGATATTAAAAAAATCAAAGACCTTGAAGATGAGAACCGACGCCTCAAACAGATATTTGCTGACCTGAGTCTGGAAAATCGAGCGTTAAAAGACGTCATTGTCATCGAAAAAAAAGCTTTAAAACCAGCGATAAAGCGTGAACTCGTCAGCTATCTGACGGCGCAATTTGCCATGAGTTTATCCGCTGAAAATGCGGATGGATAACGGGCCAGAACTGGTGTCGCTGGCACTGGCGCAGTGGGCGGAAGAACACGGGGTGATACTGGAGTTTATCAAACCGGGTAAGCCGACACAGAATGCCTTTATTGAACGGTTTAACCGGACGTACCGGACAGAAGTACTGGATTTTTATCTGTTCAGAACCCTGAATGAAGCACGGGAAATTACGGAGCGCTGGCTGGCTGAATATAACAGCGAGCGGCCTCATGAATCCCTGAATAACCTGACGCAGGAAGAGTACCGGCTGATGGCTGAAAACCCGGAGATCTCAAAAAGTGCGTGGAACTAAAACGGGTATGCTTACACCCATCAACAACAAAGAAATAAGAGAAACTGGTTTGCGATGTACAACTCAACAACAGGTTCCAGACCGTGGCGCTTGAGGGCATGCGACAAAAGTTGGTCGACGGCCTGAAGGTTATGCCTCTGACATTCTGGAGGCTTTAAATAAATACATTTTCCCCTTCATACAGGGCATATTCTTACCTCGTTCTGTTGTGGAGTAGATTCTATGGATAACTGGCTAAAACGATGTGCGATGAAGAACCAGCTTTCCGTCGCATCCAGCATGTTTGTCTGCTTCGACGATGCTAATGTGATGGCTTCCTACTCGCTGGCTTCCAGCGCTGTTACAACAAATACTGCCCCCGTGCGCTTTTGTCGCAATATGTCTCATCCAATCCCCTTCTGATGCTGGGACGCCTGGAGGGGGATAAATCGCTACATAGGCAAGGTATGGGGCTGACACTGATACGTGATGCCGAGTTGCGGGTAATACAGGTGGCGGAAACCATCGGTATTCGCGGGACGCTGGTTGATGCGTTGTCTGACGAAGCGCGGGAATTTTATCTGCAGGTGGGGTTTGAGCCGTTGCCGATGGATCCGATGTTGCTGATGGGGGATTTGGTGGGAAACGCTATCTGAAGAACGGCCATTTAGTAATACTTTAACAACAAAAACACCACTTCCCCCTCAAAAGCTAAGTATATTGATGTAAGATTCTTTACAGAGGGGTATAATCTTTCTCTATGATTTTATGGCAAATTAACAACCATTTACGGTTTGTTAGAAGAAGATATTTGGTATGGGCGTATGAGCAGTGTTTTTGAGAGAGAGAACGATAATATTCGGGTCCTTTCACTTTTCTCCGGTTGTGGTGGTATGGATTTTGGAATTACCTCAGCTGGTGGAGACATCGTCTTTGCCAACGATGTTGCAGAGAATGCCTGCAAAACATTAGGGAACTATTTCCCCGATAGTGATATCAGGCATAGTGATATCTCTCAAATTCTGTCTTTTCCGGATGTTGATATTGTTGTTGGAGGCTATCCCTGCCAGTCATTTTCAATGGCAGGTAACAGAAAACCTAACAATGACGACAGAACAAACCTTTATAAACACTTTCTACGGGTATTAGAGACTGTTCAGCCGAAGTATTTTGTTGCTGAAAATGTTTCTGGCTTGAAACAATTAGGAGCAGGTAGCTTTCTGGAACAACAGCTCACGGCATATAAAGCTGCCGGGTACCAAGTCAGCTATCATATGGTAAACGCGAGGGCTTACGGCGTGCCTCAGTCGCGCAAGCGTTTGTTTATTATTGGCGTCAGAAACGATCTGGGGCAATACTTTGAATTTCCTGCTGAAACACATGGCAAAGCGACAAAAAAGAATCCTCATTTAAAACCCTATGTTTCACATGGTGAGGCTATTAGGGATTTACCACTATGGCCTGAAGGTGAGTTTTACGAACGACCACATGATCCTGATGGGCATTTCTCATGGTATTTCATGTCCCGAAATCGTAAAGCTCTATGGGACAGCCCTGCTTACACCGTCGTAGCTAACTGGCGTCATGTTACATTACATCCTGCCAGCCCGGTGATGAAGTTAACATGGTCAAACCTGGAGGATGGCTGGAAGCAGCGCTGGGACTTTTCTGATGAATATGAGCATCTAGTTGTTGATACTTCTCGTCCCAAACTGGAACAGGCAAGGCGGTTATCATGGCGGGAATGTGCACGAATACAAACTTTTCCACACGGTTTTGAACCTGTAGGAGACGTCGAGTCAAAATTTACCCAAATTGGTAATGCTGTTCCTCCACTGCTGGCTGAGGTACTTTTTCAGCATTTATTTTCTGGTGCTGGTTTGAAAAAGATGACAGCGAACGGTAATTAGGCGGTGAGTATGGATGATTTTTTCCCGGTTACCTTAGAAGAATGGAATGCTGAACTAGTAAAGATCGTCTTTCTTGAGTCTTCGCATACGGGCTCGACTTTAAGCCGAATTGATACTACGGGACGCATTTTTGAGCAACTTGCAGGTCCACGTAGCAAAGAGGATGCTAAGCGAAGTTTCCTGATTTCGTTTGGAAAAAAAGCGTCTAAAATCCAGGATGCTCTCAGGGATGAGTCTCGATTAGACATTTTAGCGCAAATAAAAGGATACCCTACTTATTTTGCCGTTTTATATTTAACATTACTTGCTGCCAGTGCTGATGATGAAACACATGACGAAGGGGATTTTCGGGTTCGATTTTCTGTGCTGCTTGGCTTTGATAAAAATAAAAAATTTGTTTTTACTGAATTACCCAACTTATGGGAAAGGTTAGAAAGATGGAGTAGTAAAAGACAAAACTGTACCCGTTTAATCTTGCCAAGGCCATCAAAACATGAAAGATTGATTGGGTACTCCAAGAGAATTGCTTTTCCATGCTACAAAGATGAGGTCTTTTTACGGAATGTTCTCATCGATAATAAGTTAGATAACTATTCAACTTTTGAATCAGTTAATAAGGTAGTACATCAATATATATCTTGTTTTAGCGAAGTTTTTAACCAAGAGTTTATTGAGTTCAGAACATTACTTTCAAAGGCTGCCATGCAGCAGGCTTATGACTCTCCTTTTTGGGGGGCTGTTCGTGATATCACTGTACATACAGAGAGAGAACAACTCAAAGAGAATGGTAAGTATTGTATTCACATTGAGTTTAATGATTCAGGTAATCCTGAGATTTATCTTCTTATGGATGACGCTGCTGCTACAGACTCAGAAATCCAGCGTTATTACTCCTTGCCTAATGAAATAGAGAGCTATAATAATATATATTACGAACGAGACATAGGCACCACATTAAATTTCTTGGATTTTTTATTAAAAAAACGGAAGGGTCATTTCTATAAATCACGAGTGGGAGTCGCACTGCGGTCTGGGTGTTTGCCGCTTTTTCGTGATGATTTTTGTCATATTAGTTCAGAGGGAGAATATTATGAAAATTCTCCAATCTATTTAATACTTCATCATACATATGCAGACAGTATTTTCACTGTCTTGAAGAAGGTTGGTGAAAGAGTACAACGTCGGGATATTAAATCTACCAAATGGTCAATAGTTTCTTCCGATAAAGTTGGCAGGCAAACGCTGGATAAGATAGCCCGTTTGTTACCAGAAGAAGCCCGTCGTTTTCTAATACAGGGATGGCAGCCTGCTCGACCTCGTATGTCAGGCGCAGCGCGATTTGGACAGGCTATACTGCTTAACCCTGCCAGTACACCGATAATTCATATGCCTGAAGTACTAAGAGGATGCTATGTCATCAGCAATAAAGACGGAGAAGAATTAATTCATGGCTCGCTATCTCAGGGAGCTGAAGGATTATTCATTCCACCAGAGGAGTTGATGGAAATATCTGGTCAGGCATTTTGTCGCTACGAACTTACGTTAGCGCATTCAGATATCCCAGTAAATTTTGATGTACACGTGTTAGATCACGCGCCTTACGCCACTTATTGTAAAATTGCAGAGCCACATGATTGGCTTATTGATGGACCATCGGGAGTATTAATGGCGTTAGGGGATACGGCAGTGATCTGCCCACTAAAACGCGAAAAAATAACACCATTGAGTGGTGCTCAGATGTTATGGCAGTATGAAAATTGCCTTCCTGTAACATGCCAATATACCGAGTTACATAATATACCCGCAGCATTTGACTGGCTCGCTGAGGCGCTGGCATTGCGTTTTCAACGTCGTAGCACATTGCCTTTTGGTGAATTAAAACAACATATTGACCCCGTATCACAGGTAACGAGGATACCAGAGTGGCAATTGCGTCGCATGCTCTTTGCTGCTGGCTGGCTTTGTGTAGTACAACGACGTCATGCGCCATATTCGTTAGTCTCATTAGCTGAAAGAACTATTTCCGTTGATGTCACTGAGCAGGGAATTGTTGCCCGAATTCTGGGGATGTTTACAAGAAGTGAACGTAATCTTCTCCAAGAAGCACTGAATGACGGTGAGCGAATAGGGCGTCGGTTGGTTGAGGATAAAGGTTGTTCAATGGGTTGTATTGAATTGCATCTATCAGCCAGAGAGCGTATTCATGCTTTCATTGAACAGTTTGGGTTACGTTTGGTTAGTCACCACGATTTCCCCGTAAATGCTTTGAGCGGAGTATTGCTACCACTGTCTCAAATGCAGTTTATCCCGGCTTTACCCCCGGAACTCTATGTGTCGCTATGGCAAGCTGAAAAATACCAATGGTCAGAAGAACAGCGGCTTACTCAAACGGCTAATAATCTATTGATACGGTGTCAGGAAAAGCAGAGTTATCGTTATTTTATTCGGCAGAACACCGGATACTGGCAAACTGATAGCTTCTCCTGGGCATTAATGGCTCAGATGATATGTACAGGAGAAACGGTTGGCGTGCAAAAAGGCGATACTGACTGGTGCTGGTCAAAGAAAATCTTTGCGTTACCGCCCTCCGTTTTACAGTGGTGGATCCATGTTGCCCATGGATGCTTGTCGATAACAGATAATGGTGGCTACTTATTTGCAGGGGGGAAATTTCCACTCTGGGACAATGTAATGGTTTCCCCTTCGTGCCAACGCGCGTTGGAACGACGGAACAGAGCGCTAACAACATGCAAGCTGCGTAGAACCTTACAGTAATTTTACAGAATCAGGTGGTAAGGAGAACGTTTAACATGGCTAAAAAGCAAAGTATTATCAGCGACCGGCTGGGCCAAATGTACAGCTTCGGTACAGAATCTCATGAATTGATCAGATGCTTGCAAGAGTGCAAGCAAAGGCTCACCAGAAATGGCGCTAAAGCAGATAATTTACCGAAAGGACCAGAGAAAAGGTTACATTTTCTCCGTACGTTACCACCTAAGGCCAAACTTGTTGTGTCTGATTGGCTTCGTGAAAATTTAACGTTTTCTGAACAAAATGACCCAGAAAATGTTCTTAGAGATTTGTTAGAAGCAGAAAGTAATGCGGAAAATATTGAACTCTGCAAACCGTTATGGCGCACTATTCTGGGATTCTATATTTCTTCTGACTGCCCTGAAATTATAACGAAATTTCTGAATGGTGAAGAAATAGATTTACCCCAACATGGTGTTTCTGACTCTTCGACAATTAATTTCATGGATGAAGACATTGAACATTGTGCCTTAATTAGTCAGGGTAGAGAAATTCCTAAGCCAGAGCGCACTATACCGCTGTTTGTTGGGGGATTGGTTGATGCACTCAGGGGAACGCGAACAGCCGATAATCGATGGCGGACAAAGCTATCAGAACATTCTTTACCGATGGCGCGAAAATTGGGTGAGCTTATCGATCAGTTTGAAGCCAGTTACGACCTTAAAACAATAGATGGTACTAGTGTAATACAGGCTCCTCCCGTTGTTTCCAAAGAAATCGACAGTTCGATGGACGAAGTTATGTTCATTGGAAAAGTGTTAGCGTTAACCGCGACCGGCGCTTTTTTTGTTATGCCGATTAGTCTGTTAATTAATGGCAACCTACGAGACCTCCCGGAGGAACTGGTAAAAGATTTTTTTCCCCATGGAGGTGAAGCCATTGGTTTTGAAAGCTATTTCAGCAAAAAATTTACTCGGGGTGAAATAGCAATATGGAAAGCCCGATATCAGCCGTCTGATAAACCCGCGCAGTATGTTATTACTGACTACATGTCGCGCGTTTATCCTGTCGTTGCGCTGCCTCATGCCTCTGATGAGCCAGATGCTGTCAGAGAGTGGTTACTTACCCGCTACCAGCCGCAAAACGATACGGCGGTCATTTTTCACCTAAGTGATGGCGTATCCCTAAGATTACCGGGTGACTTGTCTGATCCTAAAAAATATGACTTTGATATGCCGCTAGAGAGTTATCGTCAGGTTTCTCAGACACTACTTGGTTCTCATGCCCTCAGGGTGATCACTGAACTCCCTCAGGTGAGTAAAAAATATGATTGCGCTGAAGCCAGCACGTGGATCAAACGCCTGCTTAAACGCACTGATTCAGCAAAAGATTTCCCTCAGTTCAGTAAAGGACAGCTACAAAATTTAACCCACTTTATTGCTGAACATGAGTCTGATAATCAGGCATCCTATCTTCGTGCTGTATCTCACCTGGAACAGATAGCAGATACAAGATCCTTTCTTAACGATACGACTCAACAGTTATTGGCTTTACCTGAGGTTGAAGCGCAAATTAATATTGAAAAACAAGAAATACTGACTCGTTACGAAGAAGAACAGTACCAGATTAAACAATCAATAAAGGTATTATCTGAAAAGAAAATACAGCTTGAAAATGAAATCGACGACCAGAAGAAAAAACTGAAAAAAGAGACAGATCGTATTAATAAAGCGCTACGTCAGCAAGAAAATGAACTTGAACAACGGATTAAAAAGACCTTCGAAGCTGCGTCTCAAGCGGGAATTGAAACGCTGGCCCAGACAGCGTTACTGCGTGCGATAATTAAAAATGAAACAGTGCAGGAACAATCTGCCCAACGACAAATAGCACCAGAACCTGTAGCCGAATCAGTAAATTCTAATTTTCCATTAGCAGAGGCGAATGCCCTGACTCGCAAACATCAACTATCATCGGCTATCGAAAAACAGGCTCTGGCGACGGGACTAAGTGAATCTTTATTATCCAGCATGATTGCCGCTGCGAGTGTTACACCCGCAGTCGGATTGATGGGAAAACAGACGAAAGAGACTATCGCCTCACTAGCGAACCTCTTAGCCGGGAATGTTTGGGGAGAAGTATCGGTACATAGCGATCATTTTAGCTTCAGTGATTTAATGAACTCCCCCACATTGATCCGTTTATCCGGCGATACTAATACCATGACGCTAGGCGATTTTTTGACCCATCAACAAGAGGCAGGGCTGGTGAGCATCGTTGAATTGCGTGGTTTTAACCGCACTCCTCCAGAAACGCTGCTCCCTGAACTCCAAGAGTGCTTATTCAGAACTCGCCATCCTGCCGCATGCAGTTGGACGGATCGGCGGCAGGCTCTGCGACATTTGCCCATCCGACACCCGATACTTTTTTTACTCACATTCACCACCGGGAAAAGCACGTTTCCATTACAGGCTCCTCTTGCTTACCAGTTACCCCTGTTTCTTGCAGAAAATATATGGTCGGATGAACGGCCATTTGAGCAAAATACTGACATCACGCCTTCTCGTATTACCCTTGAACTATGGCAGACAATCTATGTGGACAACCCCCAGCCAGAGTACCAAGCTTGTGCGCCAAGGGAAGTGCTAGAAGCAGCGCTACTCTCTTTACTTCCTGATGAACAAGCACAAGCTGTTGCCCGTCTGGCTTATAGCCTAGGCCGTAGTACGGCACAAGATATTGCGACCACGATTGACGCTCTTGCCCCGCAGTTAGGGCCATATGTTCAGGAAATGACTACCGGTGAATCTGCAAGCGTACTTGAGACCCTTTTCCAGTTATAAGCAAAGGATTAATAATGAATAACCCACTGGAAACATTTGAATCAATAAGAGATTTTTATATTTCGTACCTTGAAACGGCCTTCCGTATTGGTTCATCAGACATACAGACTGAACGGCGAGCATTACTGGAACAGCAAGGGACATTATGTGCCGATCTATTTCTTGAGCCGATGTCCCGATATCAGAACTATGGCTTAACTATCAGTGCATTACGAAATGATGCTCATGGTCAGACATGGTTGCCAGGGTTTAATGCGCAACAAAGGGCGGCATTCATCGACCTCTGTTTAGGTGGACTTCTGCCCCGCAATAAAACGGATTCAACTAAGGGACGTTTTAATCTTTATACCCATCAACTGGACATGCTGAAAAGAGGGGTACAGCCAGGGAAACCGGGCATTGTCACCTCCGGGACCGGTTCCGGTAAAACCGAATCATTTTTATTGCCGGTTCTGGCACAGATCGCAAAAGAAGCTACCGGCTGGCCGCAAAGCTCGGCGTTGAAGCGCTGGCAACCGTGGTGGCATAAGGTAGCGGATAAACAGCCCAGCTTCATGCGCGAGCATGAAGCCGCTGCTCGTCCGAAAGCGGTACGGGCGCTGATCCTCTACCCGATGAATGCCTTGGTAGAAGATCAACTGGTACGTATGCGACGGGCGCTGGATTCCAGCGAAGCTCATGATGTCATGGATACGTATTTCGGCGGCAACCGGATCTTCTTTGGCCGTTATACCAGCGCAACTAAAGTAACTGGCTGGCTTAAACATCCCCGACTCAGTGAAGAAAAAAATGAGAAAAAGCGCGTGGCTAAAAAAATCACTGAGCTGCGTGAATATATGCAATTAACGGAAGAGACCCATCAGGAGGCGGTACGACAAGCGCAGCAGGACAAGGATAACGAATTATCGTTTAATTTCCCCCGAACCGCTGGCGGCGAGGTTCTCAGCCGCTGGGAAATGCAAAAGACACCGCCCGATATTCTGATCACCAACACCAGCATGCTCTCGACGATGCTGGTTCGCGAGGTGGACGATCCTATTTTTGAGCAAACCCGACAGTGGATTGAGCGCGATCCTGATGCCTATTTTTATCTTATTCTTGACGAGCTTCATCTACAGCGAGGAACCGCGGGTACTGAAGTCAGCTACTTGCTTAAACATTTGATCAACCGTCTGGGGCTGGATCAGGAAAAACACCGACACAAATTGCGTATTCTGGCCTCCAGCGCCTCTTTACCCGTTGAAGGGGCTGAAGGTGACCAAAGCGTCGAATATTTATGGGGAATGTTCGGTCAGCGGGGATTACCCACCGGTGCCTCTTCCAACGACTGGAGAGAATGTATTATTAAAGGTGCCACTCTTCCCCCGGGCAATATGTCTCTTTTCCAGGGGGAGCTGGAGGCGTTTTATCACGCAGTGCTTCAGTTACAGCAAGCACCACTTACCTCATTACAACACTGGCAGAATGTCGCCCGCAGCATGGGAATGATAGTCAGTGAAGCCTCAACAGAACAACTAGCGCAACGGGTCGTTTTACAGGCGGGCAACCTGCTTGAAAGTGGCTGCTATACGGAAGATCATTCTCCGAGAGCTACGTCAATCAAAATGCTTAGTTCACGCCTTTTCAACGCCCAACCCCTTAGTGACAAAGCGCTCCAGGCATTAATCTGGTTACGTTCGACTGAGGGAGACTGGCCGCAATGGTTTTCACATGCCTTTCCTGATGATATCGGTGCGCCACGTTTCCGCGCTCATGCTTTTTTGCGCGCTCTTGAGGGGTTATATGTCGCGCCATTGCCCGTCCCTAGCGCTGCATCTGCGCAAGACATTAATCACAGATATTTTGGCGATCTTACCGTGGAGTCCGGCTTACGTTACGGCAAAGATAAAAAATCGCGGCGTGTCGAATTACTCTATTGTGAATGTTGCGGTAATCTCTTTTGGGGGGGGAAACCTTCGGTCTTTTCCGGTTCAGAAAGTCGAATTGAACTTTTACCCAACGACCCTGATACGGAACAACTGCCCGAACACGCAAAATCAGTCATGGTAGAACGCCGATCTGCTGAAGAATACGCGCTATTTATGCCCGTTGTCGAACGTTTCTGGCCGAAAGGAAATGAGGAGCTAAACAGCGATAATGACAATACTTTTGGTACTTGGGTAAAAGCCAGCTACGATCCATTTACCGCCACTATTCAACACCCAGTATCGCTCTTAAAACCGCTACCGGAAAACCATATAGCGGGCTGGTTCTATTACGTTAAACCCGGTGAATTTGCCTCCTCGGAAAGAGGCCAGTCATCCAGCCAGTCACCGGGAACGGCGCTACCTTTTCAGTGTCCGGCGTGCGGTACGTCCTATAAATACGGCAAAGGTAAGCTCTCCCCAATCCGTAGCTTTCGCGTCGGTTTTTCAAAAACGACACAACTACTGGCCAGCTCGCTAATGGCGGAACTACAGCGATCGGGTAACCGTGAGCAACTGGTAACGTTTTCAGACAGTCGTCAAGATGCCGCAAGGGCGGCGCTCGATCTGGAATCGGGTCACCATGACGACGTCCGACGAGAAATTGTTGTCCATTCGCTACAGACTATTGCGGCTGATAAACCGTCCCATAACCAACTAAAAATACGCCAGGCAGAAATAGAGAACCGGAACAAAACACTAGTTAACCTCAGCGTAAGGTCGGATGAGGAAGAGGATGAATTGGATCAACTTGCTGATGAACGAAAGAAAATCAGAGGGTTATTATCAAAGCCTGAATCTGACAGCATACCTCTGCGTGAAATCCTCGAACCTGAATCACCGGATGCAGGTCAACCACTTGGCCCGCTGTTAAGGGCGCAGGTAGATGCAGGTATTCACCCTTCCGATCGTACTGGCATCGCGCCTGTTCCCGATCCAGAAAAACATGAAGAAGGCACGCTGACCTTTGCATGGCAACAACTCTTTGAAAAGAACACGCAGGGGGAGTGGTGCTGGAAGGCGCTTCCATCCTATGAAGACAACCTGCTTGTGGCACGACAGGAGATTTCACGCGATCTGAAACGGCTGGTAGGGGAAAGCGTATTCAGTAAAACCTACTTCGCGCTGGAAGAGTCCGGTTGGGGTTATCCCTGCCTTCCCATTACCGGAAACGACTCACGGGAACATCTCGCGATTTATGACGCAATGTTTCGTGTGTTGGCGGACGCATACCGGGTTACCCCTTCACAATATACAAAGCCAGAAACTCCATGGAGTTCAGCGCGCGATGTCAATCGTAGAAACCGCCTGTACCGTTTTACACAGGAGATATGCCAGTGTTCAGGAGGCGAGCCTTTATCTTTAATTGATAGTTTTCTCCGGCGACTAGAGCTGGCGGGTCATCAGGGCGGTATTATTGATATTGGTAAAATGCACTTTCGCCTGGCGGAACCTACAGATCGCGTCTGGCGCTGCTCCCGCTGTGGGCGTATACACATGCACACCGGCGCGGGAATCTGTACTCGCTGCTACTCTCCTTTACCAGAAACGCCGTGCAGTGAGGCAAAAACGCTCCAGATGCAACACTATCTCGGCAAACGTCTCTCACATTCTTCTGGTATTCACAGGATGCGCTCAGAGGAACTGACTGGAATGACCGAAAATCCGGCGGCAAGGCTACGCCGGTTTAAAGGTATTTTGATTGCCGACGACGATGATATTTTACCAGAAGGAATGAAAAATTTTGAGCCCGATCGAGATCTTGACCGGGCAGCTCGGGTGGTTGATGTGCTTTCCGTAACCACCACCATGGAAGTGGGCGTGGATATCGGTGATTTACGTGCGGTCTTTCAGGCCAACATGCCGCCACAGCGCTTTAATTATCAACAACGTGTCGGACGTGCCGGACGACGTGGACAAGCGTTTTCATTCGTATTAACCGCGTGTCGCAGTAAGAGTCACGATCTGTTTTACTTCCGCTATCCGGAAAAAATTACAGGCGACCTCCCTCCGCCACCGTTTCTGACTACAAAGCTGGAAATGATCTGCCAGAGACTGGTACGAAAAATCTGGCTGGTGTCGGCATTCAAATGGTTAAGACAGCAAACGGAAAAAGCCGATCACCCATGGCCGGTTGACGACTACGCACACGTCCCTGATAACCATGGTGAGTTTTTCCCGGTACACTGGCTGAAAGAAAACCAAACGGACTGGCTGCCAAAAATCCGGCAGGCCATCGAAGCAACCATCCTGGCGCGCGATGAATTTGCCCAGACTAGCACACAGCAAAACCCCCATTTGTTCCAGAAAATTATTCAGCCCTTGACGCCGGAACAGCTGATTCAGGATATCAACGCCGTACTGAACGACAGCGCGATGGAGGCGAAAGGATTGGCTGAAGCGTTGGCGGAACACGGTAAATTCCCAATGTATGGCATGCCGACCCGATCACGCCTTTTGCTGACAAGGCCTGTAAGCACAGGTGGAAAAGAAATCGAATTCGCCAGCATGGATCGCGATCTGGATATTGCGATACAGGAATTTGCCCCCGGAAAAATTCTGGTTCAGGATAAACGACGCTACTTTACAGCAGGTTATAGTGGACTGCTTAAACAGAGCAGAAAAAATCCACGATCATTTTATTCAAATGCCTGCGAACCGGGTGAACTCAGAACAATGACCGCCTGTCCGGTGTGCAACATTTGGGCTCCAGCAAACTCTCTGGCTACCGAATGTACTATCTGCGGTGCCGTTATGGATAAGGCAGAGCGCTATCAATGCTATGTTCCTTATGGATTTATCACTACGCTGGAACCAAAATCGGCCAAAGAGGATTTTGATCAGATCTTGACCACGGCCAGTCGTGTATCAATTGCAGAAGCCTACGCTTTTTCTGCAACGCCTGAGCCTGACGTTAATGTGGCGATACAGCTTCAGCCACAGACATGTCTGCACCGCCTGAATCGGGGAATTTATACCAATAAAACATGGCGTGGTTTCAGCGCAACACAGGGGAGCCTATCGGTCCCTTTCAGAAAGCAGGGGACCTACCAGCCGCTTTGGGCGAACCGGGTTTGGATGGATAGTCAAATAATTGAGGCCGACCTGTTAGTTAAAAACCGCTTTACCGATCGGGGAGAAACGCGAAACACATTTTATCTTGCCGCGCCTAAAGTGACTGATCTACTTGCGCTGATGGTTGCCCAAACCCCGCCGGGTCTCCGGCTACAGTATTCCACTCTAACTCCGGCATTCAGAGCTGCTGCGCTCTCGGCGTCTTCTATCATTGTGAATTATGCATCAAAAGAGCTACTGGATATTGATCCTGAAGAAATCGAAATTCTGGAACCCCGTGTTCAAATGCTGAAAAACGGTAAGTCGGTACCGGTTCTGCAAATGGCCGATCGTCTGGTTAATGGTTCAGGGTTATGTGAACGGCTACAGCAGAAGGGTGCATCCGGTTCTCTCATTATCCTTGAGGTCATGAAGAATATTTTAAATAACAAAACGGCCTACCCGCTGGCTGAGTTCCTGCAACCCGATCATCGCGAACGCTGCTTTCAGGGGTGTTATCACTGCCTGCACCGGTACGGAAACCAGCCGTATCACGGATTGCTGGACTGGCGTCTGGGACTGGATGTTATTCAACTTCTGCTGGATCAAACCTATAACGCCGGGCTGAACGGTGATTTTACCTCTCCGGGCGTAGCTGACTGGTCAGAAAATGCCCTACGATTAGCCAAAGAGGCCGCTTCGCTATACAGCGACAGTGCCGCAGAAATGATGGGGAATATACCCGTGATTCGCACCGGGGCCGGGCGTTGGGCTGCCGTACTACATCCATTCTGGGATCCCGATGCTGCATTTGCTGCAAACCCGGAACTTGAGGCATTTTCATATGAGGTGGACGTAGACGCGACGAATACTTTTGCATTATCCCGCCGCATGGGGACTGAAATGGCAAAATTACGGACTCAGGCGTCCTCGGCTCAGGAGTGATAATGCAATGAATGAAATGACGCTATCGCGTACTCGCCCGGTGCTTCCTTCTCTGTTGGGGAGCTTCGTCATTTGCCCGGCGAAATACCTGCTGGAAAGTGAAGCTCATTCTTACGCACGTTTACCGCTGCACCCGGGAGTGATTCTGGGCCAGGTAATACATCAACGAGTCAATTCAGTGATACGCAGGGAGGCCGCTTTTGGGAATTATACCCTCAGGCAACTGGAAAATGATTTTTCGATCGAGCTGAAAGCCAATCGACGTGCCGGGCCGGTAGCAAACTGGATATATGACCGTCACGGCGTTGCCGGGCTGGTGTCACGCCAAATGCTTGTTACCCAGATCCGTTACGTCAGATCGCTTATGCCACCTGTTTTCGTAAAAGGGGGCCCTGCACACGAAAAAACATTACCCGTTGGCCGGGAGGTTATGCTGACCAGCAATGATTTCGATATGCATGGGCGGGCCGACCTCATATATCAGGAGCGACCCGATCGGCTAAACGTAGTTGATTTGAAAACTGGAAAGGTAACAGACGAACTAAACCAGCCGAAAGAAACTAACCTGTTACAGATTGCGGCCTATGGCATAATGGTAAGAGAGCGAGCACCTGATATGAACATTGGGTTAGTTCTGACGGGGAGCCGTGATAGTTGGGAAGGGGCACTGAATACAGACCTGATTGAACGGGTCACTACGATTATCAAAAATATTAATCGACTTTTGCCACGGAATATCCCACTTTCAGTATATGAGTTGGCTTGTCCAGGCACGTACTGCTCCCATTGTCCCTGCCGTTGCTCGTGCCCGGCCTGGACAGAAAAGCTTCGCAAGCAGATGCAACCGTCTCTTTCTGATCATCAGCATGGCGGAATCGATATCAGTGGAAAATTACTTGATGCGGAAAGTGACGATCATCTTCTTACGCTGAAGATCCTGCTACCCGATAATTCAGTTGTTAAGGTCTTTTGTGTGCCTTCTTGCACCATCCCAGACCCAACGGAAGTAACAGGAAAACAAATTGCATTGTACGGATTAAACACCTTCAGTGAGACACCAACAGAGTATTTTCCCCGCAACTTCTACGTCATCAATATGCAGGATACAAGAAGATCGGCGTTTCAGTTTCACTGGCAGAGTGAAGGAGAGAATTAGACCAGGGGAAAACGCTTACCTTAAACAACGCTCGATGATCTTACCCGTAATATATTGACGCTCAGCCAGCGGTGATTACTCATGACAAAACCAGCATCGACCAGCAAAATGGCCCGTAAGCAGTACACACCCTAATTCCTCGATGAAGCCCTGAAACTGGCTGAGCGTATTGGTATCGCTGCCGCTGCCCGTGAGCTCAGCCTGTGACCTGCTCCCTTTTGATTAATACATGCGATTCTTTTTAATGTCTGCATATGGCACGGAGCGCACATATAGAGTCAATTAAGTTAGCGCGTCGGAACAACGGCGGCGGTCATTGATTGGTCACAGTCCCTAACATTACTAATGTGTAGCATGAATGTCTTCGGCTGTTGTGCCAATCTGAATCAATCCCATCCACCGATCAAATTCTAAAAAAATCCTCTTCTTGTCGACTGGCATCCTTTGCCGTTTAACTATCATAAACCATACACATTTATATAAAATTGTCCCTTGCCATCCTCTGTTTTCTGTATAGAGAGCCTCTGGCAATCTGCTGCCGCTGCTGGCCCGAGGCCGCCGATTGGTCGCTACTGGGGGACTGCTGCGAGCCCGAACCTGCTGAGTGACGAGTACACACGAATTAGAGCCACACGCGACCACTGCCAAAGAATTTTGCAGATCATCGCGAAGATTCACGCATAGCTTAGGACAACTATTAACAACCCTTGGTAGTTCGGTGTGTGGTGGACACTGCTCTCGAACCATAATAGAATTTGCTTCGAATGGAACAGCGTCAGATTGCCTGTTTTACTTGTCGCAAGCAACACCAAATAAGGAGTTCTTTTTGACTATAGATTTTAAATACTCAGCTGGAAAGGTTGAGCTATTTTATAGCGGTACTTACCTGATGGATAGTCCACAATATAGTAAGCTACAAGTAAGCGGGACTGATTTTCTGTCAAAACTGAACGGGACAAGAGTTGAAGATATTCCGCCTGGCATTAGTTTTTATATAGGAGGGGTTCAAGAAGTTTATCCTTCCTTGTCAGCACTCTCTCTTGATAACTCAGAAAGAGGGATGACGATAACTATGCAGACGAAATATATGAATATCGGCGCTTGGGTTAAGCCGTTTTCTTTTGATGAATATCTTTTGAAAATACAGTCACTAATGAGTGATATTCTCCCGCCAATAAAAAAATATTATCAGTATGACGATGTAACACTTATTAATTACACCGTATTGGGAGTGGTTTTTTCAATTAGAAACGGAGATCTGTTAGATGCTATTTCAAGTCGTTTGGAGAGCTTCGCTCGCGCACAGCGTGAAGCTGAGAGAATGCTATACAATCAAACCTTATCAAATTATACATATCTGGCCCGAGAGTTGAATTTTGTTGAGGGAGAAAAATTTTGCTTGGAAGAAGACTTGACAGTGGAGTTCAAGGAGGTCAAGGGGAATAATCCAGTAAAGTCAATTCAGAACTTAGTAGATGAATATATTCTAGCTTTTTTTAATAGCCAAGGTGGTAGCGTTTTTTGGGGGGTAAATGATGATGGCATAGTCACAAGCTTGAAATTGACATCTAAAATGAAGGATGATATCAGGAAGTCTGTTAGCGATAAAATTAACGTGATTGAGCCGCCTATAGATCCCACGCAGATAGGTGTGTTTTTTCACAAAGTATCAAACACTGATAGTGGCTACGTGCTGGAAGTGAACGTACCAAGCTCTCAATCAGAACTGCTTTACTTTAACTCATCTGGAGAAACTTGGGTTAGGTTAAATGGCTCGAAAAAAAAGATTCAGGGTTCTGCATTGCAAGACTATATTATCAAGCGAACTCATAAGAGTTCCTGAGGTTATTTTGCAAATCTTGAAAATCTACCATTGGTTTCGGCCACTAACGAACTGCATGCCAGATTGATATTTTCCCAAGGGTCAACGATCTACCTTCTGCCATGAGCAAACCGAAGGTAAATCGCCGAATATAAATGGCAGCATTGTGGAGAACAAGCTTTCGTTAATGGCGGCTATTGGCACAAAGTGGACCCTGAAGAATGAGTTCTATCCTCGTGGTTCAGTAAGTGCTGTAAGTTCTGCTCGAATTCTGTTATCCATTTGTCCAACATATCAGCCCATTCCTGCATCATCACTTTACGCTCATCAAGATAAGTTGCATGGTTGTATGTGCGGCGAACATTGTTAGTATCAGCGTGCGCAAGTTGGGCCTCAATAGCAGCAGGTCGATAGCCCATCTCGTTTAAGCGGGTACTTCCTGTAGTTCTGGTTGCATGCGGGCTATAAGTACCGCTCCAGCCTAGGCTTTTAAGTAGCTGGCGCAGGGAGTGCGATGTCATTGGACCTTTCGGATTATCCCTGCCCGGAAAAAGGTGCTGTCGATGCCCGGTTAATCTCTGTAGCGTTCTGAGCATGTTGACAGCCTGGGAGGGAAGGGGAATAACGTGTTCTCTGCGGGCTTTCATTCGCGTTGACGGAATGGTCCATAGTGCGTTATCGAGATCGAATTCTGTCCATTCAGCCTCAGTTACTTCGGCTGGTCGCGCCAGCGTCCACCACATGAGCCACATGCAATAGTTAACCTGGTATGAGCCACCACTGTTATCAAAACAGCTTAATAGCTTCCCGATTTTTTGTGGGTTTAATGCCTGTTTGTGCTGTGTCTTATTCGCCGGAATCGCCTTACGCACTGGCCAGACAGGATCGCTATCTGCTCTGAGCGTCGCCACCGCCAGTTCAAAAACGGATGAAATGGTGCGGCGGGCTTCAGCGGCAACGGTCGGAGCGCCGCGCTTAGCCGTTTCCTGAAGAATTTTAAGAATGTGATGTGGAGTGATCTCTCTGACTGGGAGTTTACCAATTGCAGGGAAAACCACTCGTTCGAGCATATCCAGTCGCCGCGTTTTGGTAATTTCGGCCCAGTCTTTCATCTGCAACCACTCTTTAGCGATCAGCTCAAAGGTGTTGGATGCGTCGTTGACCTTGCGAATCTTATCTAACTGGCGAGCCTGTGTCGGGCTAACTCCATCCGCGACTTGTTTACGCGCTTGCTCACATTTCTCCCGAGCTTCGGCAAGTTTGGCCGTTGGGTACTCACCCAACGCGAACATGCTTGATTTGCCGTTGAGTTTAAACCGATAGCGCCATGCCTTTTTGCCGTTGGGTTTCACTTCGAGGTAGAGACCATTGAAGTCATTGAGTCGATAGAGTTTTTCTTTCGGCTTGGCAGTGCGGCATTGCGTATCGGTGAGCATAACGGGGCCTTGTTTATTTATTATACCGTTATTGAACTCACTTAAAATGAAGATGGAAGAATGTTGTACTCATCCATGTACTCATTTTTGACAGCGTTGTTACGAGATGAGCTGAGACATTGTGAAATGAAAAATCCACGCAATTGCGTGGATTTTATAGAGTTTTACCGTTTCTATGGGATTCAGCGAAACCTCATGAGACAACAGAAGTGATTTAGACGTTGAACAAGAAGTTCATCACGTCGCCATCTTTAACGATATAGTCTTTGCCTTCCGCACGCATTTTACCGGCTTCTTTCGCGCCTTGTTCACCTTTGTAAGCAATGAAGTCTTCATAGGCGATGGTCTGGGCGCGGATAAAGCCTTTTTCGAAGTCGGTGTGGATTTTACCGGCAGCCTGCGGCGCGGTCGCGCCAACCGGAATAGTCCATGCGCGAACTTCTTTCACGCCGGCGGTGAAGTAGGTTTGCAGGTTCAGCAGAGCGTAGCCTGCGCGGATCACGCGGTTCAGGCCCGGCTCTTCAAGGCCCAGCTCGGCCATAAACTCATCACGCTCTTCGTCGTCCAGCTCGGCAATGTCGGATTCAACGGCGGCGCAAACCGGAACTACCACAGAACCTTCTTGCTCAGCGATAGCGCGAACCTGGTCGAGATACGGGTTGTTTTCAAAACCGTCTTCGTTAACGTTGGCGATGTACATGGTTGGCTTCAGGGTCAGGAAGCTCAGATAGCGGATCGCTTCTTTCTCTTCTTTGCTCAGATCCAGCGCGCGCAGCATGCCAGCTTTTTCCAGCTGCGGCAGACATTTTTCCAGCGCGGCCAGTTCAACTTTAGCGTCTTTATCGCCGCCTTTGGCTTTCTTGGAAACGCGGTGAATGGCGCGTTCGCAGGTATCGAGGTCGGACAGCGCCAGCTCGGTGTTGATAACGTCAATATCTTCCGCCGGGTCAACTTTACCCGCGACGTGGATAATGTTGTCATTTTCAAAGCAACGCACTACGTGGCCGATGGCTTCGGTTTCACGGATATTGGTCAGGAACTGGTTGCCCAGACCTTCGCCTTTGGACGCGCCTTTAACCAGACCGGCAATATCAACGAATTCCATGGTCGTCGGCAGGATACGCTGCGGCTTGACGATCTCTGCCAGTTTGTCCAGACGCGGATCGGGCATCGGTACGACACCGGTGTTCGGCTCAATGGTACAGAACGGGAAGTTGGCCGCTTCAATACCTGCTTTGGTGAGCGCATTGAACAGGGTGGATTTGCCGACGTTGGGCAAACCGACGATACCGCATTTGAATCCCATGATTTAAATCACCTTAATCTTTGGATAATCAGTCTGTTATGAATAACAGACTGTAGAAAAGTAAATAGCTTCGCCTATTATACACGGTGTGCGGCAAAAATTCCGCACGTCGAACGCTTATTGCGCTTTAAACGCGTGTAAACGGTTGGTTGCTTTAGTTAAACCGTCTTTCAGCCACACCTCGGTACAACGCGCCGCTTCATCAACCGCTTCGTCAATTAACTTCTGTTCGCTGGCCGGTGGTTTACCCAGCACAAAACCGACAACTTTGTTTTTGTCGCCCGGATGGCCAATTCCGACGCGTAAGCGGTGAAAGTTAGGGTTATTACCCAACTTGCTGATTATGTCCTTCAAGCCATTATGGCCGCCGTGCCCGCCGCCAAGTTTAAATTTAGCGACGCCGGGCGGTAAATCGAGCTCGTCGTGAGCGACCAGAATTTCGTCCGGATTAATGCGGTAAAAGGTGGCCATCGCTGCCACGGCCTTGCCGCTGAGATTCATAAAGGTAGTCGGCACCAGCAGGCGCACGTCTTCCCCGGCCAGGTTGAGGCGCGAGGTATAGCCAAAGAATTTGCTCTCTTCGCGCAGCGGCGCGCGGTGGCGCTCCGCCAGTAAATCTACGTACCAGGCGCCAGCGTTATGGCGCGTTGCCGCGTATTCCGCGCCGGGGTTAGCCAGGCCGACAATCAGTTTTATCGTCACTTTTTATTCCTGCATGGGTCGTTCTTTGCCGCGTAGTGTACTGCCTGCGTCGGCGCTTGACAAAATTCTGCCGGCGAAACGCTACCCTTACTGATAATTTCTCCTTTGAACCATTAGAATTTGATGTTGTTCAGTGGCTTATTTGTAAACTTTTGTTGATCAGATGTTCCCGAATGTGATCACTAACGCAATCACTCATATCTCCATTGTCTATACTTAACCTATAAATTTTGGGGATATTCCCATGCAGCCCAAGGTCCGGAGGTGACATATGAAACGCAGAAACGCTTCGTTACTCGGTAACATACTGATGGGTTTAGGGTTGGTTGTGATGGTGGTCGGCGTTGGTTACTCTATTTTAAACCAGCTTCCACAGCTTAACCTGCCGCAATTCTTTGCTCATGGCGCCGTGTTGAGTATTTTCGTCGGCGCCGTTTTGTGGCTGGCGGGCGCTCGCGTAGGCGGTCATGAAAGAGTCACCGACCGCTATTGGTGGGTTCGCCATTACGATAAACGCTGCCGCCGCGATCCGCACCGTCACAGCTAACGGAATTCAGCTCGCCGGATAGCCTTTCCGGCGAGCCTCTCATTTATTGCCCTAATTCTATATCCGCCAGTGCCGCAGTACGGTCTGGGTAGAAGCTCAGGCGTCCCGGAATTGGCTGAACCCCTGCGCGCGCCAGGGTACGCAGCGGCTGGAATTCAAGGTTCGATACCCGCAGCTCGCAGCCTTCCGGCAGGCGTTTCACAAAGCGCAGGAACGCGTCAAGACCACCGGCATCCAGCACCGGTACCGCATCCCACTTCAGCACCACCACGCGTTTGCCTTCAATCCGGCTTTCCAAATCGGTGAACAACCCTTCCGCCGCGGCGAAAAACAGCGGGCCGATCACCCGTAGCACCAGTACATCGTCCGGCACTTCAACGTTGACTGACGCCAGTCGCGTCATGCGCGCGATGCGGCGCATAAACAGCAGCGAAGCCAGCACGATACCGACGCTAATGGCGATGACCATATCGAACAGCACGGTCAGCGACATGCACATCAACAGTACGACGATGTCATCTTTTGGTCCGTGGCGTAGCAGGTTAATCACCTTATGCGCTTCGCTCATGTTCCACGCTACCATCAGCAGCAGGGCGGCCATGGCCGACAGCGGCAGCCATGAGAGCAGCGGGGCGAGGATTAACAATGCGAGGATCACCAGCAGGGCATGGATCACCGCGGAAATCGGCGAAGTTGCGCCAGCGCGTACGTTAGCCGCGGAGCGGGCAATCGCCGCGGTGGCGGTGATACCGCCAAAGAACGGCGCGATGATATTGCCAAGGCCCTGGCCTACCAGCTCGCTGTTCGCTTTGTGCTTGGTGCCGGTCATACCGTCGAGCACCACCGCGCAGAGCAGTGATTCAATGGCACCCAGCATCGCCATAGAGAAGGCGGCAGGCAGCAGCGCGCGCAGCGACGACCAGCTCAGGGTAAACTCCGAGCCCGGCATATCCCACGGCAACACCAGTTGCGGCAGCAGCTGCGGGATACCATTGCCCTGGCTGCCGTCGGCGAGTACATAGTGGAACTGCGAGCCGATGGTCGCCACATGCCCGCCAAGCACATTAACGATACCCATCACCGCGCAGCCCGCCAGCAGCGCCGGCAGGTGCCCCGGCAAGCGGATGCCCAAACGCGGCCAGAAAATCAGAATACCCAGCGTCACGATACCGATGGCGGCATCGCCAACGTTAATTGTCGGCAGCGCCATCACCAGCGCGCCGACTTTCTGCAGATAATGCTCTGGGACATGCGCCATCTGCAGACCAAGGAAGTCTTTAATTTGCATGGTACCGATAGTGATGCCGATACCAGAGGTAAAGCCAAGGGTGACTGAAAGCGGGATATATTCAATCAGACGGCCAAAGCGGGCGAGGCCGAAAAGGATTAAGAAAATACCCGACATTAGCGTCGCCACCAGCAGGCCGGCAAGGCCAAACTGTTGTGACACCGGATAGAGGATCACCACGAAGGCCGCGGTGGGGCCGGAAACGCTAAAGCGCGAACCGCCGGTCAGGGCGATGACAATCCCCGCCACCGCCGAGGTGTAAAGTCCATATTGCGGCGCTACGCCGCTGCCAATTGCTAACGCCATCGCCAGCGGGATAGCGATGATCCCGACGGTTATTCCGGCGATGAGATCGCGGGTAAAGCGCGATGCGGTGTACTTTTCTTTCCAGCAAGCGTCGATGAGGGCGCGGAAAGGCATCACATGTGAGGAAAATAATCTATTCACAATAATGTTTCATCCATGAGCGCATCATCTGTCAACTGAATGGCAGGTGAAGGAGGCATTAGTCATACAAATATGAACCAGAGACAAAAAAACCCGCCGCAGCGGGTTTTTCGGCTGGGCTCGATTAGTGCTCGAACATAGCAGAAATGGATTCTTCGTTGCTGATACGACGAATCGCTTCGGCCAGCATACCAGACAGGGTCAGGGTACGGACTTTGTCCAGCGCTTTGATTTCCGGCGTCAGCGGAATGGTATCGCAGACGACGAATTCATCAATCACAGAGTTTTTAATGTTCTGGATAGCATTGCCGGAGAAGATCGGGTGAGTCGCGTAGGCGAAGACACGTTTCGCACCGCGTTCTTTCAGCGCTTCCGCTGCTTTACACAGGGTGCCGCCGGTATCGATCATGTCATCAACCATCACGCAGTCACGGCCAGCGACGTCGCCGATGATATGCATCACCTGAGAAACGTTAGCGCGCGGGCGGCGTTTATCGATGATCGCCATGTCGGTATCGTTCAGCAGCTTTGCGATAGCGCGAGCGCGAACCACGCCGCCGATGTCCGGAGAAACCACGATCGGGTTGTCCAGATTCAGCTGCAGCATATCTTCGAGCAGAATTGGGCTACCGAATACGTTATCAACAGGAACATCAAAGAAGCCCTGAATCTGTTCAGCGTGCAGGTCAACGGTCAGAACGCGGTCAACGCCGACACTGGACAGGAAGTCAGCGACGACTTTTGCGGTGATTGGCACACGAGCGGAACGTACGCGACGGTCCTGGCGGGCATAGCCGAAGTAAGGGATAACAGCGGTGATACGGCCTGCAGAAGCGCGACGCAGGGCATCAACCATAACAACCAATTCCATCAGGTTGTCATTGGTGGGAGCACAAGTGGACTGGATGATGAAAATATCACCACCGCGTACGTTTTCGTTGATTTGTACGCTGACTTCGCCGTCGCTAAAACGACCTACAGCGGCGTCGCCAAGAGAAGTGTACAGGCGGTTGGCAATACGTTGTGCTAGTTCCGGGGTGGCGTTACCAGCAAAAAGCTTCATATCAGGCACGAGAAGAACCTCAGGCATGCGTCCAGTGGTGGATGAAACGGGCCATTAAACTGTGCGGGCCGGCGCCATCTCATCCAGGCGGTGTATTAAAGAGCACGATGCAACGTCTGGAACAGGGTGACGTTGTCACCGATACTCTGTTTGCCCGGCAAACTTGCCGTTATTCATGCAAAAAGCAGAATTACTTCAGTAGGGCTTGCTTCAGCGGCGAGACATTAATTCCTCGCGCAACAAAGCCTTGCAGCCATTCCGGGGCTTTTTCCAGCACCTGACGAGCGGCGGATTCGGTGTCAAATTCAGCAAAGACACAGGCTCCTGTGCCAGTCAGGCGCGACGGCGCGTATTCTAACAGCCAGGAAAGCGTTGCATCAACCTCACGAAAACATTTTCTTGCGATAACCTCGCAATCGTTGCCGAATTCACAGTTTAGTAAGGTATTAATTGACCTGCTCGGGGTATTTCGTGGTAACTCCGGATCGCGAAAAATGATCGGCGTCGGGATACTCACGCCCGGGTGGGCGACCAGATACCATTTTTCCGGCGGATCGACCGGGGTGAGAATCTCGCCAACCCCTTCGGCAAACGCCGCGTGGCCGCGAACGAAAACCGGGACATCGGCGCCGAGCTGTAGCCCAAGCGTCGCCAGTTGGTCTTCGCTAAGCCCGCAGCCCCACAGATGATTGAGGGCTACCAGCACCGTCGCGGCATTGGAAGAGCCGCCACCTAAGCCGCCGCCCATCGGCAGGCGTTTGTCGATGCTGATATCCGCGCCGCTGCCAGTGGGGAGTTGACCGTGAGACTCCGCCGCCGCCATCAGTAGCCTGGCGGCGCGAATAATCAGGTTCTCTTCATCCGGCACGCCGGCGACCGGCGTTAACAGCCGCAGTTTCCCGTCGCGGCGTGGTTCAATAGTCAGCATGTCGCCATAGTCGAGAAACTGAAACAGCGTCTGCAGCGTGTGATATCCATCGGCGCGTTGACCGGTGATATACAAAAAGAGATTCAATTTTGCAGGGGCGGGCCAGCGACTCATCATTTCACAATCCAGTTATCCATTTTCAGCTTGATGCGCTGGCTGCCGTTGTTGAGTTCCATATTAGACGGCAGGGTGGGTTTGGTGTCGCTGGTGTAGCCGCTGTAGGTCACGTGCCAGGTTTTACCGTTCTGCGTGTAGTTGAGTTCGCGCAGGCGGTACTGGTCATCCAGCGAATAGTCGGTGGCATCGCCCGGCAGGCCGATAATCCACTGACGCAGGCTGTTAAGCGGGATCGGCATGCCGGTCAGGCGGCCAATCATCTCTTCGGCATCGGTGGCGTTGTAAGTCTGGCCTTTGTTGTCAATCAATTGGACGCCGCCCGGCTGCGCGGTTAATGACAGTTCGGTGCTGCCAAGCGGGTTGGTCAGCAGCAGGCGGTAGCGGTCCTGGCCGGTTTGTTGCCAGAAGAAACGGGCATACACTTTCTGCTCATCGGACAGATAGGCAAACGCCCCGCGAGTCTGGAACTGGTTAAGGTTGCGGACATCCTGCTGGTGCTGGCGCCACTGTGGGGAATCCGGGCTTTTGCCGGGCCCTTGCGGCGGAGTATTGATTGCACAGGCGGTCAGAACGAGGCTTGCCAACGGCAGCAGGCGGAACAGTCGATTCATAATGATGACAAATCCTTGATGTCTACAGTGAAATGCGGCGACTGATGGTTCGCACACCGATTTGTGTAGCGGGTTGCAATAATAACCCTTAATGCTAGCGTCGCTGGCCGATAGCGTCTACGTTCAAGTTGTCTGAAATCAAAAAATTACCGTTAGTGGCTATTAAGCCCTGACTATTACTCCAAAAGGGGGGCGTCTCTTTTATTGAGTACGCGCATCCTGTATGATGCGCTCAGACTAACCTTAGCAACGCTGGTACTATTCCCTCACCATGACCCTTTTAGCTCTTGGCATCAACCACAAAACAGCTCCGGTAGCGCTGCGAGAACGCGTAACGTTTTCGCCGGATACGCTCGACAAGGCGCTGGAGAGCTTATTGGCTCAGCCAATGGTGCAGGGCGGGGTGGTGCTATCAACCTGTAATCGCACGGAGCTGTATCTCAGCGTTGAAGAGCAGGACAACCTGCAGGAAGCGCTGATCCGCTGGCTATGTGACTTCCACGGCCTGAATGAAGAAGACCTACGTAAAAGTCTTTATTGGCATCAGGATAACGACGCCGTCAGCCATCTGATGCGTGTCGCCAGCGGCCTGGATTCACTCGTGCTTGGCGAGCCGCAAATCCTCGGGCAGGTGAAAAAAGCGTTTGCGGATTCCAGCCGCGGCCATCTGAACGTCAGCGAACTGGAGCGCATGTTCCAGAAATCGTTCTCGGTGGCTAAGCGTGTACGTACCGAAACCGATATCGGCGCCAGCGCCGTTTCCGTTGCTTTCGCCGCCTGTACGCTGGCGCGACAAATTTTTGAATCGCTCTCCAGCGTCACGGTGTTACTGGTTGGCGCGGGGGAAACGATAGAACTGGTCGCCCGCCATCTGCGCGAACATAACGTTCGCAAAATGGTGATTGCCAACCGCACCCGTGAACGCGCCCAGGCGCTGGCGGATGAAGTCGGCGCGGAAGTTATCGCCCTCAGCGATATCGACGAGCGCTTAAAAGACGCCGATATCATTATCAGTTCTACCGCCAGCCCGCTGCCGATCATCGGCAAAGGGATGGTCGAGCGCGCGCTGAAGGCGCGCCGCAATCAGCCGATGCTGCTGGTAGATATCGCGGTGCCCCGCGACGTCGAGCCGGAAGTCGGCAAGCTGGCCAACGCCTATCTGTACAGCGTTGATGACCTGCAAAATATCATTCAGCACAATCTGGCGCAGCGTAAGGCCGCGGCGGTGCAGGCGGAATCGATCGTCGAGCAGGAAACCAGCGAATTTATGGCCTGGCTGCGCGCCCAAAGCGCCAGCGAGACTATCCGCGAATATCGTTCCCAATCCGAGCAGGTTCGCGAGGAGCTGACGGCGAAAGCGCTTGCCGCGCTGGAGCAGGGCGGCGATGCGCAGGAAATTATGCAAGATCTGGCCCGTAAGCTGACCAACCGCCTGATCCACGCTCCAACCAAATCTCTTCAGCAGGCTGCCCGTGACGGGGATGATGAACGCCTGCATATTCTGCGCAACAGCCTCGGGCTGGAATAGCGCACATTTCTCTATTTAAAGACAGGGTGAATTCACGCCTATGAAGCCTTCTATTGTTGCTAAACTGGAAGCTCTGTACGAACGCCATGAAGAAGTTCAGGCGCTGCTTGGCGACGCCGCCACCATTGCCGACCAGGATCGTTTCCGCGCGCTGTCGCGCGAATATGCGCAGCTTGGCGATGTCGCCCGCTGCTATACCGACTGGCGCCAGGTGCAGGACGATATCGAAACCGCGCAGATGATGCTCGACGATCCGGAAATGCGCGAAATGGCGCAGGAAGAGCTGCGCGATGCCAAAGAAAAAAGCGAAGCGCTGGAACAGCAGCTGCAGGTGCTGCTGCTGCCGAAAGATCCAGACGATGAGCGCAACGCTTTTGTCGAAGTTCGCGCCGGCACCGGTGGCGATGAAGCGGCGCTGTTCGCCGGCGATCTCTTCCGCATGTACACCCGCTACGCTGAAGCCCGCCGCTGGCGGGTCGAAATCATGAGCGCCAACGAAGGCGAACATGGTGGATTTAAAGAAGTGATTGCCAAGATCAGCGGCGATGGCGTCTATGGGCGGCTGAAATTTGAATCCGGCGGCCATCGTGTCCAGCGCGTTCCGGCGACCGAATCGCAGGGGCGTATCCACACCTCCGCCTGTACCGTGGCGGTGATGCCGGAGCTGCCGGAAGCCGAAATGCCGGATATCAACCCGGCGGACCTGCGTATCGATACCTTCCGTTCCTCGGGGGCGGGCGGCCAGCACGTCAACACCACCGACTCCGCTATCCGTATTACCCACTTGCCGACCGGTATCGTCGTTGAATGTCAGGACGAACGTTCGCAGCATAAAAACAAAGCCAAGGCGCTGTCGGTGCTGGGCGCGCGTATTCGCGCCGCCGAAGTCGCCAAGCGTCAGCAGGCGGAAGCGTCTACCCGTCGTAATCTGCTGGGCAGCGGTGACCGCAGCGACCGCAACCGTACCTACAACTTCCCGCAGGGCCGCGTGACCGACCACCGTATCAACCTGACCCTTTACCGTCTGGATGAAACCATGGAAGGCAAACTGGATATGCTGATCGAACCGATTGTGCAGGAATTCCAGGCTGACCAGCTGGCGGCGCTTTCCGAGCAGGAATGATGACCTTCCGACAGTGGCTCACTCAGGCGATAGCCCGGCTCGGCGCGAGCGAAAGCCCGCGTCGCGACGCCGAGATCTTACTGGGGCACGTCACCAGCAAAGCGCGGACCTGGATCCTCGCTTTTGACGAAACCGTATTGACGGCGGAACAGTTGGCGGAACTGGAAGCATTGCTGGCGCGCCGCGCCAACGGCGAGCCGGTGGCGCATCTGGTGGGTCAGCGCGAGTTCTGGTCGCTGCCGCTGTTTGTCTCGCCGGCGACGCTTATCCCGCGCCCCGACACAGAATGCCTGGTCGAGCAGGCGCTGGTACGCTTGCCGCAGACGGCCTGCCGCATCCTGGATCTTGGCACCGGCACCGGCGCTATCGCTCTGGCGCTGGCCAGCGAGCGGGCGGACTGCGAGATTATTGCCGTTGATTTTATGCCTGACGCCGCGGCGCTCGCCGCGCGCAATGCCGCTCATCTCGCTCTCAACAACGTGACCGTGCTGCAAAGCGACTGGTTTAGCGCGCTCAAGGAGCAGCGGTTCGCGATGATTGTCAGTAATCCCCCCTATATCGATGAAACCGATCCGCATCTTGCCGAAGGGGATGTTCGCTTCGAGCCGAGAACGGCATTGGTCGCCGCCGACCAGGGACTGGCCGATTTAGCGCATATCATCCGTGAAGGACGCAACTACCTGCTACCCGATGGTTTTATGCTACTGGAACATGGCTGGAAACAGGGCGAAGCGGTACGCGCATTGTTTAATGAAGCAGGATATCGCGACGTCGAGACCTGCCGCGATTATGGCGATAACGAACGTCTGACTCTCGGGCGTTGGCCGCACAAGGAGCAAGCCGGCGAATGAATTTATTTACTGCAGTACTCTATTTGCATATTGCCTGCGTGGTGACATCCGTCGGGCTTTTCGTGTTGCGTTACTGGTGGACCTACAGCGGTAGCGCGATGCTCAATCAGCGCTGGGTACGTATTGCGCCGCATTGTAGCGATACGCTGCTGTTCCTCAGCGGCGCGGGATTAATGGCGATAACGCACTATCTGCCGTTTACCGAAGATGGCGCATGGCTGACTGAAAAGCTGTTTGGCGTTATCATTTACATCGCATTAGGATTTATTGCGTTGGGCCGACGTCGCCCGCGCCGCCAGCAGACCCGGTTCATCGCCTTTCTGCTGGCGCTGGTGGTGTTGTTCTTCATCGTTCAACTCGCCATCACAAGAATACCGTTACTGGGGTAAGGCATGAGGTCATTAGCTGATTTCGAATTTAACAAAGCGCCATTATGCGAAGGCATGGTCCTCATTTCTGAATTGATCCGCGACGACTTTCCGACGCACTTTGTGCAGGATGAGCTGCAGCGGTTGTTAACACTGGCGCAGGAAGAAATTGCCACCTCCTGGGATCAGGAGCGTCAGCTCGACCGGTTGCTGGAATTGTTCTATCACGAGTGGGGCTTCGGCGCATCGCAGGGCATCTATCGTCTGTCCGATGCGCTATGGCTGGATAAAGTGCTGGTGAATCGCCAGGGAAGCGCTGTGTCGCTGGGGGCGATTCTGTTATGGATTGCCCAGCGTCTGGATCTGCCGGTGGTGCCGGTTATCTTCCCGACGCAGATGTTGCTGCGCGCCGACCCGGACACCAGCGAAGAGATGTGGCTGATTAACCCATTCAACGGCGAAACGCTTGATGAACACACGCTTGAGGTGTGGCTGAAGGGAAATATCAGCCCGGTGGCCGAGCTGTTTAATGAAGATCTCGATGAGGCCGACAACGCCGAAGTGATCCGCAAACTGCTCGATACGCTGAAATCGGCGCTGATGGAAGAGCGGCAGATGGAACTGGCGCTGCGCGCCAGCGAAGCGCTGCTGCAGTTTAATCCAGAGGACCCGTATGAAATTCGCGACCGCGGGCTTATCTACGCCCAACTGGAGTGCGATCACGTGGCGCTGCTGGATCTCAATTATTTCGTTGAGCAGTGTCCGGAGGATCCGATTAGCGAGATGATCCGTGCGCAGATCAACACGATTTCACATAAACAAATTACATTGCATTAGTCTGGAACCATTCCGGTTACACCCTGATAAGGCGATCTTATGAAACAAAAAGTGGTTAGCATTGGTGATATCAACGTAGCAAACGACCTGCCGTTCGTGCTGTTTGGCGGAATGAACGTGCTGGAGTCCCGCGATCTTGCGATGCGTATCTGCGAACATTATGTGACCGTCACGCAAAAGCTGGGCATTCCGTATGTGTTCAAAGCCTCTTTTGATAAAGCCAACCGTTCTTCCATCCACTCCTATCGTGGGCCAGGACTGGAAGAAGGGATGAAGATTTTCCAGGAGCTGAAGCAGACTTTCGGCGTGAAAATCATCACCGACGTTCACGAAGCCAGCCAGGCGCAGCCGGTGGCCGACGTGGTTGACGTGATCCAGCTGCCAGCGTTCCTCGCGCGTCAGACTGACCTGGTGGAAGCGATGGCTAAAACTGGCGCTGTCATCAACGTCAAGAAACCGCAATTCGTCAGCCCGGGCCAGATGGGCAACATCGTTGATAAATTCATCGAAGGCGGGAACGACAAAGTGATCCTGTGCGATCGCGGCGCTAACTTCGGCTACGACAACCTGGTCGTTGATATGCTCGGCTTCGGCGTAATGAAGAAAGCGTCCAACAACTCGCCGGTCATCTTTGACGTGACCCACGCCCTGCAGTGCCGCGACCCGTTTGGCGCTGCCTCAGGCGGCCGCCGCGCTCAGGTGACGGAACTGGCTCGCGCCGGGATGGCGGTGGGTATCGCCGGACTGTTCATTGAAGCGCACCCGGATCCGGACCACGCGAAATGTGATGGCCCGTCCGCGCTGCCGCTGGCTAAACTGGAACCGTTCCTGAAGCAAATGAAAGCGATCGACGATCTGGTGAAAAGCTTCGACGAGCTGGATACCAGCAACTAAGTTTCGCTGAGCAGTAAAAAAGCCTGCCGGTTTCGCCACCGACAGGCTTTTTTTTGGGCTTTATTGCTGATTACCCGGTCAGGCAAATATCGTCATCAGGTAGGCGGCGAACAGCGCCAGATGCGCCGCGCCGTTGAGGACATTGGTGCGCCCGGTTGAGAACGAGATATGGCACAGCACCAGCGACGCCACCATCACCACCATTTCCGGCGCTCCCAAACCGAAGCGGAGTTCATTGCCGGTAAGGAAGGCGATAAGCGTGACGACAGGCACCGTCAGGGAAATCGTCGCCAGCACCGAACCAAAGAAGAGATTCATTGCGCGCTGCACCTGATTATTCAGCACCGCTTTCAGTGCGCCGAGTCCTTCCGGGGAGAGGATCAGCAGCGCCACCAGGAAACCGGTAAAGGCTACCGGCGCGTTCATGCTGGTCAACAGTGTTTCCAGCGGATTAGCGTTCATTTTGGTAACGGCGATAACCGCAACCAGGTGTACCAGTAACCAGGCTGTGTGCCAGCCGCTACTGTGCGCCGATGGCTTACCGTGATGCGGGTCGTCATCATCGCTGTCATCTTCATGCTCGTACACAAACAGACTCTGGTGCGTTTTGGTCTGAATGAGCAGGAATACGCCGTACATGGCGGCGGAAATCAGCGCCACCAGCAGCGCCTGGCCAGTGCTGAAATTGGCGCCCGGCAGCGCCATAGGGAATACCAGTACGATAATCGCCAGCGGGAAGAGGGCGATCAGGTACTGCTTGATACCAAACAAATTCATATACTGCGTGGCGAATTTACGCCCGCCCAGCAGTAAAGAGAAGCCGACCAAACCGCCGGTGACGATCATAATGATTGAATATAACGTATCGCGCATTAGCGTTGGCGCGGCGTCGCCGGTCGCCATTAATGCGGAAATCAGGCTCACTTCAAGAATGACCACTGACAGGCTCAAAATTAATGAACCATAGGGCTCGCCGAGACGGTGAGCAAGAACGTCGGCATGGCGAACCACGCTAAATGCGCTACTCAGAATCCCGACTAGCGCCAGAATATTAATCGCAACGACCACTGGTAGTGATTGACTGCTTCCCCAGAGAAACAGCACCACCAGTGCTAAAACCGGAAAAACGAGGGAGGTCTCCTTGTGGCGGGTCTTAACCGCCTCATGTGCATGTGTCATGAACCATCTCCATTTATGCAGGTGTTATAATTATAGATAACGTAAGTTGATAAAATAACAGACATTGATAGGTTTAATTTGTATTTTTACTTAAATTTACCACTCTTGCATAAGAAATGCGTTGGTCTGCTAAAAAAAGCTGTTACGTATGTTTTATATATATTTTTCAGATGATTACTAAAATTCATTTCTCAATATTCCTGCCATTTGCCAACCTGGCAATTGTGTTCCAGACTTAGCTTTTACCCTGATTCTGGAGGTCATGATGCCTTATCGTAGTAAACAAGAACTTCCCGATAGCGTTCAGCACGTCTTGCCGGAACACGCGCAGGAAATTTATAAAGAAGCTTTCAATAGCGCGTGGGACCAATATAAAGACAAAGCCGACCGTCGCGATGATGCCAGCCGTGAGGAGACGGCGCATAAAGTCGCTTGGGCGGCGGTGAAAAATGATTATCAAAAAGGCGATGACGACAAATGGCATAAGAAAAAGTAATCACTTTTGCGATCTAATTTTTTGTCAGACCCCTTGTCAACGCTCCGTTAATTGCTTATTGAGTAATAAAGCTGGATAATAATTCAGCAATATTCACGGATGGCACAGATTATCGCCGGGAAGCAGGCAGTGGCGGAGGTAGTAGAAAGTGTTAACTCGTGATTTCTTGATGAATGCGGATTGTAAGACGGCGTTTGGCGCGATTGAGGAATCGCTGCTGTGGTCGGCTGAGCAACGGGCGGCCTCGTTGGCGGCGACCCTGGCCTGTCGTCCGGACAACGGTTCGGTGTGGATTTTTGGCTACGGTTCGTTGATGTGGAACCCGGCGCTGGAATACAGCGAATCCTGCACCGGTACGCTGCCGGGTTGGCATCGCGCGTTTTGCCTGCGCCTGACCGCCGGTCGCGGCAGCGCGCATCAGCCGGGCAGGATGCTGGCGTTGAAGGAAGGCGGGCGTACCACCGGCGTGGCCTATCGTCTGCCGGATGAGACGCTGGAGCAAGAGCTGACGCTACTGTGGAAGCGAGAAATGATCACCGGCTGCTATTTGCCAACCTGGTGCCGTCTTGAGCTCGACGATGGGCGCACGGTGAATGCGCTGGTGTTTATTATGGATCCGCGCCACCCGCTGTATGAATCCGATACCAGCGCGCAGACCATCGCGCCGCTAATTGCCCGCGCCAGCGGGCCGCTTGGCACCAATGCTCAGTATCTCTTTTCGTTGGATCAGGAATTACGCAAGCTTGGCATGCGCGACGCCAGTCTTGACGATCTGATTATCCAGGTGCGACATCTGGTCGGCGAGGCGAGCCAACCCGGGCTCGCATAAAAACGCCCGGTCCGCCGGGCGTGGAGATTCAGGCGGGAACGTAGCTAATGGAGTGCTCCAGCGACTGGCTATGGCTATCGATCAGCACGTTCCAGGTGCCGCTGTAGGGCACGGTGAGATAAGCGCTATCCCTGTCCTGCACGCTAAAAATATCGGCGTGGCTGTCGCCGGCGGCCTTGGCGCTCATTAAGTGAATATGACAGCGCTCCGAACAGCGCACCACCAGCGTATCACCGCCGAATAACGTTAAACTTGCTTTTACCATTGCCATTTTCATAACCCCGTTTCTGTCTCTGAATACATCAACCCGCGCGTGATATTGTTCACACTTTGCTCGTTGCATAACACCAAAGGGGGAGCGCGTGGATGATGATTTCGATCAACAAAATGGATAACGATTAAACAAAAATGACAATCTTCCTGAAAGCGTTCAGGTGGCGTACTTTTGCATCAGCAATAGCCGCCAGCCTGACATTTAATCCTGTTAATGGCGATTAATTTAGAAGGTCAGCACTTTATCCGCCGCCAGCGTCCACTGCGCCAGCTCGACCAGCGTTCCCACTTCCACGCCATCTACTAATGGCAAATGGGTGATCCCGCGTCCGTCCGTACAGGTCTTGCAGAGTTTTACCGGCACATTCTGCGCGGTGAGGATCTCAAGCATCTGCTGGATGTTATAGCCTTCCGCCGGTTTCTGTCCGCGAAGCCCGGCGGTCACCGCATCGGACATTAAAAACAGCTTCAGATCGAGGTCTGACTCCTGCTCGCGCAGGGCGATAGCCAGGCGCAGGCTATTAAACAGAGATTCGCTGCCGTAGGCGGCGCCGTTGGCGACAATCACAATACGTTGCATAAAGACTCCTTTTATCAGGCACGGTTATTGCTTAGCTTTACCTAAAGACGTAATTCGGGAGAGGGTATGAATAATACGACCGGCATGACGCCTGAAGCAATCGGCTGGTTTCATTATGCGCGCCAACTACAAAAACAGCAGCTCCGCAAGCTAACGCAGCAAGGGGCGCTGGCGAGCGAAATAAGTGGGTTGGTCCATATGCTGCAGTGCGAGCGCGGCGCCTCCAATATGTGGCTCTCTTCCGATGGCCGCTTGTATGACGCCGAACGCCGGGCGGGCGGGGCGCTGGTGGACGCGCGCTTAAGCGCTTTTTATGCTGCGCTGCAACCGGCGCGGGAATCCGCCAGTAGCGCGCTCTGTTGGCGTATAGCCAGCGCGGTGTGGTATCTGGCGCAACTTCCGGCGCTGCGAGCGGCGGTGCAAGGCCGCACGGTGGACGCTCAGGAGGCCACTCAGCGCTTTAGCCGTATTATTCGCCATTTATTGAATATCGTGCCGCAGTTGAATGACAGCATAGACGATCCGCAGATCGCCAGGCGTATGGTCGCCCTGTACAGCTTTATGCAGGGTAAAGAGCTGGCCGGCCAGGAGCGCGCGCTGGGGGCGTTGGGCTTTGCGCGAGGCCAATTTAACGGCGAGCTCCGTCAGCAGCTGGTTGACCGCATTGACGGTCAGCAGCCCTGTTTTGACAGCTTTCAGGCACTTTCCGGTCTGCCACGGGCGCTTGAGCTGCTGCAGGGTTGCGAAGCCGGGCGCGAGATAGAGCAACTGCGGCGCATCGCCTGTACCCGCCAGCCCTCGGCGGACGAAGGGGCCGCGGCGCAGCGCTGGTTTAGCCTGCAAACTGAACGGCTTGAGCAGATGCGCGGTCTGGAGGAGGCGTTGATTGCCGACCTGCTCAGCGCGACCCGGCAGTTGCTCGAACGTGGAGAAGACGATATGCCTCCGCTGCAATGGCCTGAAGAAGAAGGCGGCGATAGCCTGACTTTGCGCCTGGATAAGCAGCTGCTGCCGCTGGTCCGCCAGCAGGCGTGGGAACTTGAGCAACTTTCCGGCCAACTGGCTTCACTGAAAGCCACGCTTGAAGAGCGCAAGATTATTGATAAGGCGAAAGCGCTGCTGATAAGCCATCAAGGGATGCAGGAAGAACAAGCCTGGCAGGCTCTGCGTAAAATGGCGATGGATAAGAACCAGCGGATGGTTGAAATCGCCCGCGCGTTGCTAACGGTGAAAGCCCTGCTGCCGGACTCATCGTCAAATTGAATGCACAATCAGCGGGCAGGCATTGCCTGACGATGGTGCAATAGTTTACGCGGGGAGCGGTAAAACAACGTCTGGCGGGCAATGATAAATTGGCATCCGCTTTGCATTACTGAATTTGAGTGAATCAACAATTTGAGATAACGGACCAACGGCGGTCTGAGGGTCTCTGGATAAAGGCGTCCTGCGGTGCGAAAGCACTGCCGGGCGCTTTTTTTTGCGCGTTCTGGAGCGGCTATGGGCGATAAAGTTTTTATTTCACGACGGCGTTTTTTGCAGGCCGGGGCGGCGCTGGGCGGCGCTATGCTGCTACCCGGCGTGATGCAGGCGGCGTGGGCGGCGGGTTCCGATAAACCGGAGTTGGCCACCGTGCGGGTTGGATTCATCCCGCTAACCGACTGCGCGCCGCTGGCGATCGCGGCACTGAAAGGATTCGATAAAAAGTATGGCATCAGCCTGCAGCCAAGTAAGGAGGCCAGCTGGGCGGCGGTGCGCGATAAGCTGGTTGCCGGCGAACTCGATGCGGCGCATATCCTCTACGGCATGCTGTATGGCCTTGAGCTTGGTATCGCCGGCAAGCCGCAGTCGATGGCCAACCTGATGACCCTGAACCGCAACGGTCAGGCGATCACCCTCTCAAGTGACCTGCAGGCGCAAGGCGTGAGCGATAGTCATGGGCTCAAGCGGCTGATCGACCAAAAAGGGCCGGGCAGCTACACCTTCGCCCATACCTTTCCTACCGGCACCCATGCGATGTGGCTCTATTACTGGCTGGCTAATGCTGGTATCGACCCCTTCGCCGATGTGCGCATGGTGGTCGTGCCGCCGCCGCAAATGGTGATGAACATGCGCATCGGCAATATGGTCGGCTTCTGCGTCGGCGAACCGTGGAACGCGCGTGCGATTAACGATCGCATTGGCTTTACGGCGGCAACCAGCCAGCAGATCTGGCCGGATCATCCGGAAAAAATCCTCGGCGCGCGCAGCGATTGGGTGGCGCGCTACCCAAATACCGCAAGGGCGCTGGTGGCGGCGCTGCTGGAGGCCCAGCGCTGGATTGAAGCGTCTGCCGACAACACCCGCGAAACCGCGCGGATCCTCTCCAGACGGGCGTGGCTCAACACCAAAGAACAGTACCTTAGCGGGCGCATGCTTGGCGAATACGACAATGGCATCGGCAAACGCTGGCGCGACGCTCATCCCATGCGCTTCTTCCAGCAGGGCGAAGCCAGCTATCCGTGGCTCTCCGACGGCATGTGGTTCTTAACCCAATTCCGCCGCTGGGGCCTGCTGAAAAACGCGCCGGATTACCTGGCGGTAGCGCAGCGTATCAACCGCATCGACCTGTGGAAAGAGGCGGCGCAGGCCGTGGGCGGTATCACTGCGCCAACGCAAACGCTACGCAGCAGCACGCTGCTGGACGGCAAAGTGTGGAACGGCGTCGACCCGGAAGGGTACGCCGCCAGTTTCGCCATTCAACATAAGGGGGCATGAGATGAAACCAGCCATTAACACGCAGCCGCGCACGCAGACCTCACCCGCGCCGGGCGAAATCATTGTCCTGCCGCCGCTGCAGGTGCGCAAAGCTACGCCGTCCGCCAGTCGCTGGCTGAACGCCGCGCTGCAACGTCTGCTGCCGCCGCTACTGGGCCTGGGTCTGCTGCTGCTCGGCTGGCAGCTGGCGGCGCTTGGTACGAAAGGCTTCCCGACGCCGCTGAGCACCCTGGATTCGGCGCTGACGCTGTTTTCCGACCCGTTCTACCGCGACGGACCGAACGACATGGGCATCGGCTGGAACGTGCTGGCTTCGCTGCAACGGGTCGCGGTGGGCTTTGGTTTGGCGGCGCTGGCCGGTATTCCGCTGGGCTTTCTTATCGGCCGCTCGCTGTTCTTTGCGCGAATGTTTAATCCGCTTATCGCGCTGCTGCGCCCGGTGAGTCCGTTGGCGTGGTTACCGATTGGCCTGCTGCTGTTTCAGAAGGCGGAGCCGGCTTCCAGCTGGACCATTTTTATCTGCTCTATCTGGCCGATGGTCATTAACACCGCGGAAGGCGTCAGGCGCATCCCGCAGGACTATCTCAATGTGGCTCGCGTGCTGCAGCTGTCGGAATGGACGGTGATGCGCAAAATCCTCTTTCCGGCAGTGCTGCCCGCGGTATTAACCGGCGTGCGGCTGTCGATAGGCATTGCCTGGCTGGTGATCGTCGCCGCCGAGATGCTGACCGGTGGGTTGGGTATTGGGTTTTGGATCTGGAATGAATGGAACAACCTCAATGTGGAAAACATCATCATCGCTATCGTCATTATCGGCGTCGTCGGCCTGCTGCTCGAACAGGGGCTCATATTGCTCGCCCGCCGCTTCAGTTGGCAGGAAAAATAAGGAGTCGCTATGAAACCATTAATTCAGGTGCAGGCCGTCAGTCAACGCTTTAACACCGCCAGCGGCGAGTTCCTGGCGCTGCAAAACGTCTCATTTGATATTCACGAAGGGGAAACCATCAGCCTGATTGGCCACTCCGGATGCGGCAAATCCACGCTGTTGAATCTGATTGCCGGGATTACCCAGCCCACTGAGGGCGGGCTGCTATGCGATAACCGTGAAATTTCCGGGCCGGGGCCTGAACGGGCGGTGGTGTTCCAGAACCATTCGCTGCTGCCATGGCTGAGCTGTTTTGACAACGTGGCGCTGGCGGTGGATCAGGTGTTTCGCCGTACCATGAGCAAGGCAGATCGCCGGGAGTGGATTGAGCACAATTTACAGCGAGTACAGATGGGGCACGCGCTGCACAAACGTCCGGGGGAGATCTCCGGCGGTATGAAGCAGCGCGTTGGCATCGCGCGCGCGCTGGCGATGAAGCCAAAAGTGTTACTGCTTGATGAGCCTTTTGGCGCGCTGGACGCGCTCACCCGAGCCCATCTGCAGGATGCGGTAATGCACATCCAGCAGGAACTAAACACCACCATTGTCGTGATCACCCACGACGTCGATGAGGCGGTACTGCTTTCCGACCGGGTGTTAATGATGACCAATGGCCCGGCCGCGACGATCGGCGAGATCCTTGACGTTAATCTGCCGCGTCCACGTAACCGGGTCCAACTGGCGGATGATAAACACTACCACCACCTGCGTCAGCAGATCCTCCATTTCCTCTACGAAAAGCAGCCGAAAGCGGCGTAAGGCGGAATGATGCGGCGACTGGTGATTATCGGCAACGGTATGGCGGCAACCCGGCTGGCTGAGAAGCTGGCGGCGCGCGCGCAGGGGCGTTTCATCATCACGCTAATCGGCGATGAACCGCAGCCGGCCTACAACCGCATTCAGCTCTCGCCGGTACTCGGCGGGGAAAAAACGGCGGCGCAAATACAACTGCTGCCGACGGAGTGGTACGCACAGCATGGTGTCCGCGTGCGGCTTGGCGAGGCGGTAAGCGAAGTGGATGTCGCCGGGAGAAGACTACGCGTCGGCGGCGACTGGCTGGGATGGGATGAACTAGTGTTCGCCACCGGATCGCAGCCGTTTATCCCGTCGCTGCCGGGCATTGAGCGCCCTCAGGTATTCGCCTTTCGCACCCTGGCGGATGTTAAAGACATCCTGGCAATCCCCGGCCCGGCGGTGGTAATCGGCGGTGGCGTACTGGGCGTGGAGGCCGCGGCGGCGCTGCGCCGTCATGGTGGGGAAGTGACGCTACTCCATCGCGGTAGCGGTTTGATGGAGCCACTTACCGATGCTTTCGCTGCGGAACAGTTAAAACAACAGCTTGAGGCACGCGGCATCCGCTGCGTGCTGGAGAGCCGAATTGCCGCTATTGACGAACAGCATGTGCGGCTGGAAGACGGGCGCGCTTTTGCCGCAAGCCGGGTGGTGTTAGCCACCGGCGTGCGGCCGGATATCCGTCTGGCGACGCGCAGCGGCGTAGCCTGCCAGCGGGGGATTATCGTCGACCGCCGGATGGCGACCTCGCTGCCGGGGATCAGCGCTATCGGCGAGTGTTGTGAGATTGACGGCCAAACCTGGGGACTGGTGGCTCCCTGTTTGCGCCAGGCCGATGTGTTAGTTGAACGCCTGTGCGGGGCTCCCGGCGAAGAGTTCAGCTGGCAGGACGGCGGTACCCGGTTGAAGGTCACCGATATCGAGTTTTTTAGCGCTGGCGAACAGCAGGCCGGCGAGCAGGACCAGATCTACAGCAGTTGGGACCCCATCGATCGCCACTATCGTCGCCTGCTGATCCGCGAGGGCCGGCTGCACGGCGTGCTGCTGCTGGGCGACTGCCAGCAGGCGGCGCCGCTTACCGCGCTGCTCGGCAGCTATAGGTCTCCTTCAGCGGAGTGGCTTTTTGACCCATCTATAACGCAGCCGCGGGCTGCAGGAAAAATGACGATGACTAAACCTGTATTAGTGCTGGTCGGACACGGCATGGTCGGCCACCATTTTCTTGAGCAATGCGTGAGCCGGAACCTGCACCAGCAGTACCGTATCGTGGTTTTTGGCGAAGAGCGCTATGCCGCCTATGACCGGGTTCATCTCTCGGAATATTTCGCCGGGCGCAGCGCAGAGTCGCTATCGCTGGTAGAGGGAGACTTTTTTAGCCAGTACGGGATTGAGCTGCGGCTAGGGGAGACGATCGCGGAAATCGATCGTCCGGCGCGAATCGTGCGCGATGCTCACGGCCATGAAACCCATTGGGATAAGCTGGTGCTGGCGACCGGCTCCTATCCCTTCGTGCCGCCAATCCCCGGTAACGATGAAGAAGGCTGCTTCGTCTATCGTACGCTTGACGATCTTGACCGCATTGCCGCCCGCGCCGCCACTGCGCAGAGCGGGGTGGTCATCGGAGGCGGGCTGTTGGGGCTGGAAGCCGCTAACGCGCTAAAACAGTTGGGGCTTAAGACCCATGTGGTGGAGTTTGCCGCCAACCTGATGGCGGTGCAGTTGGATAACGGCGGCGCGGCGATGCTGCGGGAGAAAATTCTCGATCTGGAGGTTGGCGTGCACACCAGCAAAGCGACGACGGCGATAGTGCGCACCGCCGAGGGGCTGCAGCTTAACTTTGCCGATGGCGATACGCTGCAGACCGATATGGTGGTCTTTTCCGCCGGGATCCGCCCGCAGGATGCGCTGGCGCGCGGCGCAGGCCTGGCAATCGGCGAACGCGGCGGTATCGGTATCGATGACCACTGCCGGACCTCGGACGCAGATATATTGGCGATTGGCGAATGCGCGCTGTGGGACAACAAAATTTATGGCCTGGTGGCGCCGGGCTATCACATGGCGCGCACCGCAGCGGCGCAGTTGGCTGGCGAAGCGGCCCGCTTTAGCGGCGCCGATATGAGCACCAAACTCAAACTGCTCGGCGTGGATGTGGCGTCGTTTGGCGATGCTCACGGACGTACAGCTGGTTGCCAGAGCTATCAATGGACCGATGGTCCGCGGCAGATCTACAAAAAGATCGTTGTTAGCGCTGATGGCAAAACGCTGCTGGGCGGCGTACTGGTGGGCGATGCCGGTGACTACGCGACGCTGTTGCAGATGATGCTGAACGGCATGGCGCTACCGTCTCGTCCGGAAAGTCTGATCCTCCCCGCGATGGATGGGGCCACGACGAAAGCGCTGGGCGTGGCGGCGCTGCCGGATAGCGCGCAGATTTGCTCTTGCCATAACGTCAGTAAGGGGGACATTTGCCAGGCGGTCAGCGCAGGAGCGGGCGATATGGCGGCGATAAAAAGCTGCACTAAAGCGGCGACCGGCTGCGGGGGCTGTAGCTCGCTGGTCAAACAGGTGATGGAACACCAGCTTACCGGACAGGGCGTCGAGGTAAAAAAAGATATCTGCGAGCATTTTCCGTGGTCGCGGCAGGAGATCTATCATCTGGTACGAGTCAACCACATCCATACCTTCGATCAGCTCATTAGCCGTTACGGGCAGGGCCACGGCTGTGAAGTGTGTAAACCGCTGGTGGCGTCGGTACTGGCCTCCTGCTGGAATGAGTATCTGCTGAAACCGGCGCATCTGCCGCTGCAGGACACCAACGATCGCTACTTCGCCAATATTCAGAAAGACGGCACTTACTCGGTGGTGCCGCGGATGGCCGCAGGCGAAGTGACACCGGATGGGCTTATCGCTATTGGCCAGATCGCCAAACGTTACCAGCTGTACAGTAAAGTGACAGGAGGACAGCGTATCGACCTGTTTGGCGCGCGGCTGGAGCAACTGCCGGACATCTGGCGCGAACTGGCGGCGGCTGGATTTGAAACCGGACACGCCTATGGCAAATCATTACGCACGGTAAAATCCTGCGTCGGCTCGACCTGGTGCCGCTATGGGGTTCAGGATTCAACGGGGCTGGCGGTAAGACTTGAACATCGTTACAAGGGGCTGCGCGCGCCGCACAAAATCAAAATGGCGGTCTCGGGCTGTACCCGCGAATGTGCCGAAGCGCAAGGTAAAGACATCGGGGTTATTGCGACTGAAAAGGGCTGGAATCTATACGTCTGCGGCAACGGCGGGATGAAACCGCGCCATGCGGACCTCTTTGCGAGCGACCTTGACGACGCCAGCCTAATCCGTACCGTCGATCGGTTGTTGATGTTTTATATTCGCACCGCTGACCGCCTGCAGCGCACCAGTAGCTGGATGGATAACCTTGAAGGCGGCGTGGCGTATCTACGTGAGGTGATCTTGCACGATAGTCTCGGTATCGGCGATGAGCTGGAGCAGGAGATGGCGCGGGTGGTGGATAGCTACCAGTGCGAATGGCAGACCACCCTGAACGATCCACAGCGGCTGGCGCTATTCCGTTCCTACGTTAACAGCGATGAGGCTGATGAGGCGGTGCAGCGGCAAATCCTGCGCGGTCAGCCGCAGTTGGTGGCGCCGCAAGGGCTTGGGCAACCGGTCCTGCCGTCGCGACCGTGGCAGGCGATCTGCGACCTGGACGCGATCCCACCGCAGGCGGGGATCGGCGCGCGCCTCGGCGAACGGCAGATTGCGCTGTTCCGCTTCGGCGAGCAAGTTTATGCGCTGGATAACCAGGAACCCGGCAGCGAGGCCAACGTGTTATCGCGCGGTATTTTAGGCGACGCGGGCGGCGAGCCGATCGTCATTTCGCCGCTCTATAAACAGCGGATTCGCTTGCGAGACGGTCGCTTGTACGACAGCGGCGAGCCGTCGGTGCGCGCGTGGCCGGTGAAGATCGAACAGGGAAAAGTGTGGGTCGGCAACCAGGCATTGCTGCTGCGCGCGGAGGCGAGCTGATGAGCGAAACCCGAACCACCTGCCCATACTGCGGCGTCGGCTGCGGGGTTATCGCCCGCGTTGAACCCAGTGGAACCGTCACGATTCGCGGCGATGAAAACCATCCTGCCAACTTTGGCCGCTTGTGCGTAAAAGGGGCGGCGCTTGGGGAAACGACCTCGCTTACCGGGCGATTATTACATCCTGAAGTCGATGGCCGGGCGGTCGGCTGGCCGCAGGCGCTGGCGGAGGCGGGTTCACGTCTGCGCGACATTATTGAGCGCTACGGCCCGCAGGCGGTCGCGTTTTACGCCTCAGGCCAGCTGTTAACTGAGGATTATTACGCCGCCAACAAGCTGATGAAGGGCTTTATCGGCGCCGCCAATATCGATACGAATTCGCGGTTATGTATGTCATCGGCGGTCACCGGCTATAAGCGGGCGTTCGGCGCGGACGTCGTGCCGTGCAGCTATGAAGATGTCGAGCAAAGCGATCTGGTGGTGCTGGTGGGCTCCAACGCCGCCTGGGCGCATCCGGTTCTCTATCAGCGGTTGGCGCAGGCGAAACGCGATAATCCGCGGTTGCGGATCGTGGTGGTGGATCCGCGACGCACCGCGACCTGCGATATTGCCGACGATCATCTGGCCTTGGCGCCCGGTAGCGATGGCGGGCTATTTGTCGGCCTGCTTAATGCCATTGCCGCCAGCGGTGAAATGGCGGCGGGTTTTCGCGACCAGCGGCAGGCGCTGACCATCGCCGCGCAATGGAGCGTGGAAAAAGCGGCCGCTTTCTGCGGCCTGCCGCCGGAGCAGGTGGCTCGCTTTTATCGTGATTTTATCGCTGCGCCTCGCGCCATCACGCTGTACACCATGGGAATTAATCAGTCCGCCAGCGGCAGCGATAAGTGCAACGCGATTATCAATGTCCATCTTGCCAGCGGGAAGTTTGCCCGCCGCGGCTGCGGGCCGTTTTCGCTGACCGGTCAACCCAACGCCATGGGTGGGCGTGAAGTGGGGGGATTGGCGACGATGCTGGCGGCGCATATGAATTTTGAGCCACAGGATCTGCAGCGATTAGCGCGCTTTTGGGGCAGCGAGCGACTGGCGCAGACGCCGGGGCTAACCGCCGTCGAACTCTTCGCCGCGATTGGACGCGGCGAGGTCAAAGCGGTGTGGATTATGGGGACCAATCCGGTGGTCTCACTGCCCGATAGCCACGCGGTGAGTCAGGCGCTGTCCAGGTGTCCGCTGGTGATGGTCTCCGATGTCGCCGCCAATACAGACACCGGTCGCTTTGCCCATATCCGCTTTCCGGCGCTGGCATGGGGCGAAAAAAACGGTACCGTGACTAACTCGGAGCGGCGAATTTCGCGTCAGCGGGCTTTTTTGCCGCCGCCGGGGGAGGCGAAAGCCGACTGGTGGATCATTTCCCGTCTCGCCGCCGAATTAGGTTATGCCCGGGCTTTTTCATGGCAACATCCGCATGAGGTGTTTTGTGAACACGCGGCGCTCTCAGGGTTTGAAAATGACGGTCAGCGGGCGTTTGATATTGGAGGGCTGGCGGACCTCCGCCGGGAGGCGTGGGATGCCCTGGCGCCGGTGCGCTGGCCGGTGAGCCGCAGCGCCGCGCCCTGGCGGTTAACGGAGGGCTGGCACGGCGACGGCAGGTTGCGGATGGTGCCGGTGTCGCCGCAGCCGACCCGGGCGCGGACCGAGGCATTTTATCCATTAATCCTCAATAGCGGACGTATTCGCGATCAGTGGCATACCATGACCCGCACCGGCGACATACCGCGGTTGATGCAGCACATTGCCGAACCGGTCGTCGAGGTGGCGCCTGCCGATGCTCGTCGCTTTGAATTACGTGAGGGAGAACTGGCTCGCGTCTGGTCGCGCCACGGCGTGATGATTGCAAAGGTGATAGTTAGCGAAGGGCAGCGCGCCGGTTCGCTCTTTGTGCCGATGCACTGGAATAATCAGTTTGCCCGCCAGGGACGGGTCAATAATTTACTGGCGGCGGTCACCGATCCGCATTCCGGGCAGCCGGAGAGCAAGCAGTCGGCGGTGGCGATAGCGCCGTGGCGGCCGGCGTGGCAAGGGGAGCTATTATCTCGCGAGCCCTTACCGTTGCCATCCTCGCTGCACTGGCGGCGGCGGGCGGCGGTAGGGATCAGCCATTTGTCGCTGGCCGCGGATACCGGCCCGCAAAGCTGGCTGAGCGAGTGGTGTCGCAAACAGGGATGGCAGTTGCAAATTGCCGAGGGCGGTGGGCTGTGGAACCTACTGGCCTGGCACGACGGACAATTGATGCTCGGCTGCTGGAGCGATATTAAGCCGCCGCAAATCGATGCTGAATGGCTGTATACGGCGTTCCGGACGCCGCCGCAGACCGCCGGGCTACGCCATGCGTTGCTCAGCGGCCGTAAGGGCGGCGACAGCGCGCCGCGTGGGCAGACTATCTGCAGTTGCTTTAGTATCGGTGAGCGGCAGATCGGCGAGGCGGTTGCCGGCGGTTGCGTCAGCGTAGAGGCGCTTGGCGCGAAGCTCAAGTGCGGCACCAACTGTGGTTCCTGTATTCCGGAACTCAAAGCGCTGCTGGCGGCAAATCAAACTCGAACGCTGGTTTGATGATAGGGGAAAGCAAACGCCAACCGGTTTCAGTTTATTCCTGGAATGGCCCACAGGGCTGCGGGGAAGGGCAAAAAACGATAAACTAACATGATGTTGTTATTCCCCGTGAGCTTACGTTAATCCGTTTGATGCCTTTGCCGTACCGCTTAACCCCATCACTGACGCTTCTCCTGCTGCTGACAGGCGCTCCCGCCTGGGCGCTGATTGCCAACGATAGCAGTATGCCGCCGCAAACTACGCTGCCTGATTTAGGGATAGCGCCGCAGGTCGACGACGATGCCAAACATTTCGCCGAGATGGCCAAGAAATTCGGCGAAGCCAGCATGAGCGATAACGGACTCACCACCGGCGAGCAGGCGCGAATGTTCGCCATCGGCAAAATCGGCAATGAGTTCAGCCATCATCTGGAAAACTGGCTGTCGCCGTGGGGGAATGCCAATATCGACCTGTTGGTGGATAAAGAGGGTAACTTCACCGGCAGCAAGGGGAGTTGGTTTGTGCCGCTGCAGGACAATGAACGTTACCTCACATGGAATCAATATTCGGTTACCCGGCGCGAGAACGATCTGGTGGGCAATGTTGGGCTCGGCCAGCGCTGGCGTGTCGGTAGCTGGCTGCTGGGTTATAACTCGTTTTACGACAAAGTGCTCAGCGAGAGCCTGGCGCGCGGCAGCATCGGCGCGGAAGCCTGGGGCGAGTATTTGCGCTTATCGGCCAACTATTACCACCCACTTGGCGACTGGCAGTTGCGGGAAAACCAGACTCAGGAACAGCGGATGGCCGTCGGCTATGACGTCACTGCCCAGGCGCGATTGCCGTTTTATCAGCACATCAATACCAGCGTCAGCGTTGAACAGTATTTCGGCGATAGTGTCGATCTGTTTCATTCCGGTACCGGATATCACAATCCGGTGGCGGTTTCGGTGGGACTCAATTACACCCCGGTACCGCTGGTGACGGTCACCGCTAAACACAAACAGGGTGAAAATGGCGTCAGCCAGAATAATGTCGGCCTGAAGCTGAATTATCGTTTTGGGGTACCGCTGAAACAGCAACTGGCGGCGGATGAAGTGGCTATCAGCAACTCGCTACGCGGCAGCCGCTACGATAGCCCGGAACGCGATAATCTGCCGGTAGTGGAGTATCGACAGCGTAAGAATCTGACGGTGTATCTGGCGACGCCGCCGTGGGATTTGCACTCCGGCGAAACGGTACAGCTGAAGCTGCAAATTAATAGCCTGCACGGCATTAAATCACTGCATTGGCAGGGGGACACTCAGGCGCTAAGCCTGACGCCGCCGGTTAATGCCAACAGTGCGGATGGCTGGAGCATCATTATGCCGGTTTGGAACAGCGAGCCGGGCGCGGTGAATCGCTGGCGTCTGTCGGTGGTGGTTGAAGATAAATCGGGTCAGCGCGTCTCTTCCAATGAGATCGCACTGGCGCTGACCGAGCCGCTGGTGACGTTTACGGCTCCCGACGTTTCCTGGACGGAATCGCCTTAGAAGATCCGTTCCTGGTGAACCCAGACGGCGGCTTCAACCCGTGATTTCAGCTTCATTTTCTTCAGCATGTGTTTCACGTGCACTTTAACGGTGCTTTCGGTGATATCCAGGCGGCGGGCAATCATTTTGTTCGGCAGGCCCTGGGCAATCAGCTTCAGGATATCGCGCTCGCGCGGGGTCAGCTGGCTGATGTCGCGGTCGGACGTGGCGCGATTAGCGCGCAGGCTGGCGGCCAGTACCGGGGTTAACGCTTCGCTTAATACCATTTCGCCTGCAGCGGCCTGCTGCAGCGCTTTCAGCAGATCTTCTGGTTCCATATCTTTCAACAGGTAGCCGTCGGCGCCGCGTTTCAGGGCGGTCACTACGTCCTCTTCATGATTGGAGACGCTGAATACCACTACGCGGCCGGAGAGCGATTTTTCCCGCAGCTTGTCGAGCGTTTCGAGGCCGTTCATCCCTGGCATATTAAGGTCCAGTAGAATCAGGTCCGGATCCAGCGATTCCGCCAGTTCGATACCTTGTTCGCCATTACTGGCTTCGCCGATAACCTGAATGTCCGGCGCCATGCTAACCAGTTGCTTTACGCCAGTGCGCAGCATGGGATGATCATCAATGAGAAGGATGGTTGCCCGTTCCTGTTGACTCATAGGGGTCTCCTTATTGGATTGAAAACGATTTTTCCGGGATAAACGTCACCACGACTTCGGTACCGCCGGTCTCCCGGCGGCGCACCTGACAGTCGCCGCGCAAACTTTGCGCGCGATCCCGCATAATAATTAAACCGTAATGGTTACTTCGCTCCGCGTTTTCCGGTACCCCGCGGCCGTTATCGGCAACGACTAAACGTACCTGATTATCGCGTTGTGACACGGTCACGGTGACTTCCGTCGCGTTGGCATGCTTCAACGCATTGCTTAACGCCTCGCGGGCGATCTGCAGCAGGTGAATCGCCTGATGCGACGGGACAAAACGCGGCGGCAACTGATAATCCAGTTGTACCGTGAAACCAAAGTGCGCGCTGTACTCCTGACAGCTGGCCTCCAGCGCCGGGCGCAGACCCGCCTCGGTAAGCTGCAGACGGAAGGTGGTTAACAGCTCCCTTAACTGCGCCCATGAGGTGTTGAGTTCGTTGCGGATCTGCCCCAACAGCAGCCGGCTTTCATCCGGCAGGCTATCGCCCTGCATCTGCAGACAGCTCACCTGCATCTTCATGCACGAGAGTGACTGGGCGATAGAGTCGTGAAGCTCGCGGGCGATGGTCGCACGCTCTTCCATCACGATGAGCTGCTGCTGTTTTTCCTGATGGCGATCCAGCGCCAGGGTGCTGGTCAACTGCTCCACCAGCGTATCCACCAGTTGCTGTTGGTCATGGCTCAGGTGGCGGCCAACCGGCAGCGTTGCCAGCAGAATGCCATACTGGTTATGCGCGTCTGAAAGCCGCCATTTCAACGTCGTGCCGCCATCCGGCAGCGGGGGAAGATCGCGCGGACACAGATAGCAGCCTTTATCATCGCACTCGATATCGGAGTGGCAGGCAAACTCCTGATGATTGTCTTCATCCTCAAGGTCATAAACCCGCACTTCAATATCACGTAGCAACGTCAGCCCTTGCAGACCGTTCAGCACCGGTGAGATGCGCTCACACAGCGGAGCGCTGGAGTGTAACCGACGGTTGGCCTGCCATAAAAAGGCCAGGATCTCGTTTTTCTGCTCGAGCCCGGCAGTCTTTTCCTGTACCCGTCGTTCAAGCACGGCGTAGCTTTCCGCCAGCTCTTCCGACATGTTATTCAACGCCATGCCGAGGGTCGCCATTTCGTTGCGCCCGCTAATGTGCGCGCGCTGGGTAAAGTCGCGCTGGCTGACCGCCCGCGCCATACCCAGTAACTGTTTCCACGGTCGCAGCAGACGGGCGCGTAGCCAGATGATGGTAAAGATCAGCAGCAGCGCCATGCCAACGGCGAGGATCCGGTGGATCCAGACCACGCGCTCGATACGTTGTTCGGTGGTGTGGTCGAAGGCGGTCACCAATTGGTCAATACGGTCGACAAAATCGGCGACATCCTGTGCCACGTCGCTTTGCCTGACGGCCTGTTTCATACCTGGTCCCAGCGACAACTGCCAATATTGCTGTAGTGCTTTCAGCTGGACTTCCTGGCCGTCACGACGCGCGGAGTATTGCAACTCCGGGCTGAAAACGGTAGCGGTCATATCGTTAAACAGCTTTTGATCGTTGGCCGTCAGCGGAATAGCCGCCAGCAGGCGGTAACTCTGCATACGCAACGAGCCGGCCTTGTTAATGGCGTGGGCGCTGCCCTGCACCCCATGCACCAGGCGGGCGGATATCGCCATGCCGGCCACGCCGATGATGGTGGCGAGCAGCACGATTAACGCCAGCTGATTAACCAACGTGAGCGGCGTAAAAAGACGTTTTAACATGGAATGGGTGGCTCCTGATGGGTCATCTCTCCGGGAGTGGCGCTTATTCTCAGCTATCCCCTGGAGTATACCCATACCCCTAAGGTATTACTCCTTAATTGTCGGTGGTAGACGCCGTGGTGGGAGGGATAACCAGAAACCCGGCAGCCGCGTGAAAAACCACACTTTTTTTCTCATAATTATCTACTCACTTCGGAGCATGATTTATTTTTGCACAAAATGGCCCGCGCTTTTCCTTTGATTTATATCAACTTACAGCCTTGAGCAACCCCTAAGGTAGCATCAGGAAATATGAATAATCAGAGGTATCTATGAGTCAATCTTCAATCCCGGAGAAGGCTAGCAGCTCAGTCATCACCGACTGGCGTCCTGAAGATCCTGAGTTTTGGCAACAGCGCGGCCACCGTGTGGCGAGCCGCAATTTATGGATCTCCGTTCCCTGTCTTTTACTGGCGTTCTGCGTCTGGATGTTGTTTAGCGCCGTCGCGGTAAACCTCAATAAAGTGGGTTTTCAGTTCACTACCGATCAGCTGTTTATGTTGACCGCATTGCCAGCGCTTTCCGGCGCGCTGCTGCGCGTACCTTATGCCTTTATGGTCCCGCTGTTCGGCGGCCGCCGCTGGACGGCGTTCAGTACCGGTATCATGATTATTCCGTGCGTTTGGCTGGGCTTTGCGGTACAGGATACTTCCACGCCGTTTAGCGTGTTCGTGATTATCTCTCTGCTGTGCGGCTTTGCCGGCGCTAACTTTGCTTCCAGTATGGCGAACATCAGCTTCTTCTTCCCGAAAGAAAAGCAGGGCGGCGCGCTGGGGGTTAACGGCGGTCTGGGTAACATGGGCGTCAGCGTGATGCAGCTGGTTGCGCCGCTGGTAGTCTCGATTTCTATTTTTGCCGTTTTTGGCGGTAGCGGTAGCGAGCAGCCGGATGGCTCAATGCTGTATCTGGAAAACGCCGCGTGGATCTGGGTTCCATTCCTGATCATCTTTACCCTGGCCGCGTGGTTCTTTATGAACGATCTGTCGGCCTCAAAAGCATCGCTGAGCGAACAGTTGCCGGTACTTAAACGCCTGCATCTGTGGATTATGGCGCTGCTGTATCTGGCGACCTTTGGTTCCTTTATCGGTTTCTCCGCCGGGTTTGCGATGCTGTCAAAAACCCAGTTCCCGGACGTGCAGATCCTGCACTACGCCTTCTTCGGTCCGTTTATTGGCGCGCTGGCGCGTTCGATGGGCGGGGCGATTTCCGACCGTCTCGGCGGGACCCGCGTGACGCTGGTGAACTTCGTGGTGATGGCTATTTTCTGCGCGTTACTGTTCCTGACTCTGCCGACAAATGGTCAGGGCGGCAACTTCATCGCCTTCTTCGCGGTATTTATGGTGCTGTTCCTGACCGCCGGGCTGGGCAGCGCCTCTACCTTCCAGATGATTTCCGTGATCTTCCGTAAGCTTACGATGGACCACGTGAAAGCGCAGGGCGGCAGCGAAGCGCAAGCGATGCGTGAAGCGGCGACGGATACCGCCGCGGCGTTGGGCTTTATTTCGGCGATTGGCGCGATCGGTGGTTTCTTTATTCCGAAAGCGTTCGGTATTTCGCTGGATCTGACCGGCTCGCCGGCCGGGGCAATGAAAGTCTTCCTCGTTTTCTATATTGCCTGCGTAGTAATCACCTGGGCGGTATACGGCCGTAAACAGAAATAAGTCTTTTCTTAATGTGAAGTGACAGGGCGCGCCACAGGGTGCGCCCTTTTTATTATTTGTTGTTAGTTACAACATACTTTTACTTGTGCAAAGTTGTTGAATTCAGGGAAATAACTATCGGTACGTCATCTACCACTTAATACCTAAGCGTGGCATAAATCCCGGTTAACATTCTGTCATATTTAAAATAATCCTTATAAAACAATTGGATATTTAATAAATATCATTACTACTTTGGTGGTACCTGCGAGTTGGGTGCGGATTTATAAGCTATTTCGCATTGATCGCCATCAATTCTCCTCTTCTGGCATGGCGCTATTTTCGCTGCAAATCCAGCAATGTCGATTTATCAGAGAGCCGTCAGGCTCCATATCAGGAGAAACCCGATGAGTAAATTTCTGGACCGGTTTCGCTACTTCAAACAGAAGGGTGAAACCTTTGCCGATGGGCACGGCCAGCTTCTTAAAACCAACCGGGATTGGGAGGATGGATACCGCCAGCGTTGGCAGCATGACAAAATCGTGCGTTCCACTCACGGTGTGAACTGCACCGGCTCATGCAGCTGGAAAATTTATGTCAAAAATGGCCTGGTCACCTGGGAAACCCAGCAAACTGATTACCCGCGTACCCGCCCCGATCTGCCGAACCATGAACCACGCGGCTGCCCGCGCGGCGCCAGCTACTCCTGGTATCTGTACAGTGCTAACCGCCTGAAATATCCGCTGATGCGTAAGCGTCTGATGAAGATGTGGCGTGAAGCGAAAGTTCAGCATAGCGATCCGGTTGAGGCATGGGCTTCAATTATTGAAGATGCCGATAAAGCGAAAAGCTTTAAACAGGCCCGCGGTCGCGGCGGTTTTGTTCGTTCTTCATGGAAAGAAGTGAACGAACTGATTGCCGCTTCAAACGTCTATACCGTCAAAACTTACGGTCCAGACCGCGTGGCAGGCTTCTCGCCGATCCCGGCGATGTCGATGGTTTCCTATGCGTCCGGCGCCCGTTACCTGTCGCTGATTGGCGGTACCTGTCTGAGCTTCTACGACTGGTACTGCGACCTGCCGCCAGCCTCGCCGATGACCTGGGGCGAACAGACCGATGTGCCGGAATCTGCCGACTGGTATAACTCCAGCTACATCATCGCCTGGGGCTCCAACGTCCCGCAGACCCGTACCCCGGACGCGCATTTCTTTACCGAAGTTCGCTACAAAGGGACCAAAACCGTGGCGATTACTCCGGACTATGCCGAAATCGCCAAGCTCTGCGATCTGTGGCTGGCGCCGAAGCAGGGTACCGATGCCGCGATGGCGCTGGCGATGGGCCACGTCATGCTGCGTGAGTTCCATCTCGATAAACCGAGCCAGTACTTCACCGATTACGTACGTCGCTACACCGACATGCCGATGCTGGTCATGCTCGAAGAGCGCGACGGCTACTATGCCGCTGGCCGTATGCTGCGCGCTGCCGACCTGGTTGACTCCCTGGGCCAGGAGCAGAATCCGGAATGGAAAACCGTCGCCTTTGACGAGAAGGGCGAAATGACCGTACCTAACGGTTCTCTGGGTTTCCGCTGGGGCGACAAAGGCAAGTGGAACCTCGAACAGCGCGATGGTAAAACCGGCGAAGAAATTGAGCTGCGCCTGAGCCTGCTTGGCAGCCATGATGATATCGCCAACGTCGGTTTCCCATACTTTGGCGGCGAAGGTTCCGAGCATTTCAACAAAGTCGACCTCGAAAACATTCTGCTGCACAAACTGCCGGTAAAACGCCTGCAGACGGCCGATGGTTCCACCGCGCTGGTGACTACCGTTTATGACTTGACCATGGCGAACTACGGCCTGGAACGCGGTCTGAACGATGAAAACTGCGCGACCAGCTACGATGACGTCAAGGCGTACACTCCGGCCTGGGCAGAAAAAATCACCGGCGTATCCCGCGCGCACATCATCCGTACCGCGCGCGAATTTGCCGATAACGCCGATAAGACCCATGGCCGCTCGATGATTATCGTCGGTGCGGGCCTGAACCACTGGTTCCATCTGGACATGAACTACCGCGGGCTGATCAACATGCTGATCTTCTGCGGCTGCGTTGGCCAGAGCGGCGGCGGTTGGGCGCACTACGTTGGTCAGGAAAAACTGCGTCCGCAGACCGGCTGGCAGCCACTGGCGTTCGGCCTTGACTGGCAGCGTCCGGCACGCCACATGAACAGTACATCGTACTTCTATAACCACTCCAGCCAGTGGCGCTATGAAACCGTCACCGCGCAGGAACTGCTGTCGCCGATGGCGGATAAATCCCGCTACAGCGGACATCTGATCGACTTCAACGTGCGCGCTGAGCGTATGGGCTGGCTGCCGTCGGCGCCGCAGCTGGGCGTGAACCCGCTGCGTATTGCTGACGAAGCGAAGAAAGCCGGCATGACGCCGGTCGATTACACCGTGAAATCGCTGAAAGAGGGGTCTATTCGCTTTGCGGCCGAGCAGCCGGAGAACGGTAAAAACCATCCCCGTAACCTGTTTATCTGGCGTTCCAACCTGCTGGGCTCCTCCGGTAAAGGCCATGAATATATGCTCAAGTACCTGCTGGGTACCGAGAACGGTATTCAGGGCAAAGACCTTGGCAAGCAGGGCGGCGTGAAGCCGGAAGAAGTCGAATGGCGGGATAACGGTCTCGACGGCAAACTGGATCTGGTCGTCACGCTCGACTTCCGTCTGTCGAGCACCTGTCTGTACTCCGACATCGTACTGCCGACCGCAACCTGGTACGAAAAAGACGATATGAATACCTCGGATATGCATCCGTTTATTCACCCGCTGTCTGCCGCCGTTGACCCGGCCTGGGAATCCAAAAGCGACTGGGACATCTATAAAGGTATCGCTAAGAAATTCTCTGAAGTCTGCGTAGGCCACCTCGGCAAAGAAACCGACGTCGTGACGCTGCCGATTCAGCACGATTCCGCCGCGGAAATGGCGCAGCCGTTTGACGTTAAAGACTGGAAAAAAGGCGAATGTGACCTGATCCCAGGTAAAACCGCGCCGCATATTATTCCGGTCGAGCGTGATTATCCGGCGACCTACGAGCGTTTCACCTCTATCGGCCCGCTGCTGGAAACCATCGGCAACGGCGGTAAAGGTATCGCCTGGAATACCCAGAGCGAGATGGACCTGCTGCGTAAGCTCAACTACACCAAGGCGGAAGGCCCGGCGAAAGGCCAGCCGAAGCTGGAGACCGCTATTGACGCCGCTGAGATGATCCTCACCTTGGCGCCGGAAACTAACGGTCAGGTAGCTGTGAAGGCGTGGAAAGCGCTGAGCGAATTTACCGGCCGCGACCATGCGCATCTGGCGCTGAACAAAGAAGACGAGAAGATCCGTTTTCGCGATATCCAGGCGCAGCCGCGTAAGATCATCTCCAGCCCGACCTGGTCTGGCCTGGAAGACGAACATGTCTCCTATAACGCTGGCTACACCAACGTCCACGAGCTGATACCGTGGCGTACGCTGTCCGGCCGTCAGTCGCTGTATCAGGATCACCAGTGGATGCGCGACTTTGGCGAAAGCCTGCTGGTCTATCGTCCGCCGATTGACACCCGTTCGGTGAAAGCGGTGATGGGCGAGAAGTCCAACGGCAATAAGGAGAAGGCGCTGAACTTCCTGACGCCGCACCAGAAGTGGGGGATTCACTCTACTTATAGCGATAACCTGCTGATGCTGACTCTGTCGCGCGGCGGGCCGATCGTCTGGATGAGCGAAGCGGATGCGAAAGATCTGGGTATCGAGGATAACGACTGGATCGAAGTCTTCAACGCCAACGGCGCCCTGACGGCGCGTGCGGTAGTGAGCCAGCGCGTACCGGCAGGAATGACCATGATGTACCACGCGCAGGAACGTATCGTTAACCTGCCGGGTTCTGAAGTTACCGGTCAGCGCGGGGGGATCCACAACTCGGTTACCCGTATTACGCCAAAACCGACCCATATGATCGGCGGCTACGGCCATCTGGCGTACGGCTTTAACTACTATGGCACCGTCGGTTCCAACCGCGATGAGTTTGTTGTGGTACGTAAGATGAAGAACATTAACTGGTTAGACGGCGAAGGTAATGACCAGGTACAGGAGAGCGTAAAATGAAAATTCGTTCACAAGTCGGCATGGTGCTGAATCTCGATAAATGCATCGGCTGCCACACCTGCTCCGTAACCTGCAAAAACGTCTGGACCAGTCGTGAAGGGATGGAGTACGCCTGGTTTAACAACGTAGAAAGTAAGCCGGGCGTCGGTTTCCCGAACGACTGGGAAAACCAGGAAAAATGGAAAGGCGGCTGGATCCGTAAAATCAACGGTAAACTGCAGCCGCGCATGGGCAACCGCGCGATGCTGCTGGGTAAAATCTTCGCCAACCCGCATCTGCCGGGAATCGATGATTACTACGAGCCGTTTGATTTTGACTACCAGAATCTGCATAACGCGCCGGAAAGCAAACATCAGCCGATCGCTCGTCCGCGTTCGCTGATTACCGGCCAGCGGATGGACAAAATTACCAGCGGCCCGAACTGGGAAGAGATCCTCGGCGGCGAGTTTGAAAAACGCGCCAAAGACCAGAACTTCGAAAACATGCAGAAGGCGATGTACGGCCAGTTCGAAAACACCTTCATGATGTATCTGCCGCGCTTGTGCGAGCACTGCCTGAACCCGGCGTGCGTCGCGACCTGCCCGAGCGGTGCCATCTATAAGCGTGAAGAAGACGGTATTGTCCTGATCGACCAGGATAAGTGCCGCGGCTGGCGTATGTGCATCACCGGCTGCCCGTACAAGAAGATCTATTTCAACTGGAAGAGTGGGAAATCCGAGAAATGCATTTTCTGCTACCCGCGTATTGAATCCGGGATGCCGACGGTGTGCTCCGAAACCTGTGTAGGACGTATTCGCTATCTCGGTGTTCTGCTCTACGACGCAGACGCGATTGAAAACGCAGCCAGCACCGAGAACGAGAAAGATCTGTATCAGCGTCAACTGGACGTCTTCCTCGATCCTAACGATCCAAAAGTGATTGAACAGGCGTTAAAAGATGGCGTACCGCAGGGCGTAATTGAAGCTGCGCAGCAGTCGCCGGTTTACAAAATGGCGATGGACTGGAAGCTGGCGCTGCCGCTGCACCCGGAATATCGCACCTTGCCAATGGTTTGGTACGTGCCGCCGCTGTCGCCGATTCAGTCCGCCGCCGATGCGGGCGAACTGGGTAGCAACGGGATCCTGCCGGATGTAGAAAGCCTGCGTATTCCTGTCCAGTATCTGGCGAACCTGCTGACCGCGGGCGATACCCAGCCGGTACTGCTAGCGCTGAAACGTATGCTGGCGATGCGCCACTTCAAACGTGCGGAAACCGTCGACGGCATCGTCGATACCCGCGCGCTGGAAGAGGTTGGGCTGAGCGAAGCGCAGGCGCAGGAGATGTACCGTTATCTGGCTATCGCCAACTACGAAGATCGTTTCGTGGTGCCGAGCAGCCATCGCGAACAGGCTCGCGATGCCTTCCCGGAGAAGAGCGGTTGCGGCTTTACCTTCGGCGATGGTTGCCACGGCTCTGACAGCGAATTCAACCTGTTTAACAGCCGTCGCATTGACGCCATTGACGTTACCAGCAAAACGGAGCCGCACGCATGATTGAACTCGTGATTGTGTCGCGTCTGCTCGAATACCCTGACGCTGCCTTATGGCAGCATCAGCAGGAGATGTTCGAGGCTCTCGCGTCATCGGAAAAACTCGCCAAAGAAGATGCCCAGGCGCTGGGCGTTTTCCTGCGCGATTTAGTGGCTCAGGATCCGCTGGACGCCCAATCGGCGTATAGCGAGCTGTTTGACCGCGGCCGCGCCACCTCGCTGCTGCTGTTTGAACATGTGCACGGCGAGTCCCGAGATCGCGGGCAGGCGATGGTCGACCTGATGGCGCAGTACGAGCGCCACGGTCTGCTGCTGGATAGCCATGAGCTGCCGGATCACCTGCCGCTGTACCTTGAGTATCTGGCGCAGTTGCCGGAAGAGGAAGCGCTTGGCGGCCTGCGGGACGTTGCGCCAATCCTTGGCCTGCTCAGCGCGCGTCTGCAACAGCGCGAGAGCCGCTATGCGGTGTTGTTCGAGCTGCTGTTGAAGCTTGCCAATACTCAGGTCGATAGCCAGAAAGTGGCGGAGAAGATTGCCGACGAGGCCCGCGACGATACACCGCAGGCGCTGGATGCCGTCTGGGAAGAAGAGCAGGTCAAATTCTTTGCCGACCAGGGCTGCGGCGAGTCGGAAATCTCCGCTCACCAGCGCCGTTTTGCCGGAGCCGTGGCCCCGCAATATTTGAATATCTCTAACGGAGGACAGCACTAATGCACTTCCTGAATATGTTCTTCTTTGACATCTATCCGTACATTGCGGGTTCAGTGTTTCTTATTGGCAGCTGGCTGCGCTACGACTACGGTCAGTACACCTGGCGCGCCGCCTCCAGTCAGATGCTGGATCGTAAAGGGATGAACCTGGCGTCAAACCTGTTCCATATCGGGATCCTGGGTATTTTCGCCGGTCACTTCCTCGGCATGCTGACCCCGCACTGGATGTATGAGTCCTTCCTGCCGATCGACGTGAAGCAGAAGATGGCCATGTTTGCCGGCGGCGCGTGCGGCGTGATGACGCTGGTCGGCGGCTTACTGCTGCTCAAGCGCCGTCTGCTGAGCCCACGCGTTCGTGCCACCACCACCACAGCGGATATTCTGATCCTCTCGTTGTTGATGGTGCAATGCGCGCTGGGACTGCTGACCATTCCATTCTCCGCCCAGCATATGGACGGTAGCGAAATGATGAAACTGGTCGGTTGGGCGCAGTCGGTGGTCACCTTCCACGGCGGAGCTTCGCAGCATCTCGATGGCGTGGCGTTTGTCTTCCGCGTTCACCTGGTGCTGGGGATGACGCTGTTCCTGCTGTTCCCGTTCTCTCGTCTGGTTCACATCTGGAGCGCGCCGGTCGAGTACCTGACGCGCAAATACCAGATTGTGCGCGCGCGTCGCTAGTTCATTCGCGACGGCTGACTCACCCCGCTATGGCGGGGTTTTTTTTCGCCCCAACCAAGGTTGTTGCCGGCAGCGGCAAGCAGAATCAGTACCCCTCCAGCCAACTGCAGCGGCGCCAGCGCATGATGGAAAACCAGATAATCAACCAGAATGGCCACCAGCGGATAGATAAACGAGAGCGAACCGGTGACCGGCGTCGGCAATTTTTGAATCGCGCTATATAAAAGCTGGTACATAATCCCGGTATGGACGATGCCGAGGATTAACAAATAGCGCCAGGGAAAATGGCTGTTAAATTCGGGGTGATGAACCAGCGGTAAAAGCATCACCGTGCCGACGATAACCTGAATAAAAGCGATATGCTGCGCCGGTAGCGGCTGCAGTTTGCGGGCGATAATGGCGGTCAGGGCATAGAAAAATGCCGCGCCTAACGCCAGGATAATACCAGTGACGAGATTATCGTTGTGGGAGGGAGTCAGTTCGCTCGACAGCAGAATCACCACGCCGCCAAAGGCCAGCAGTAACCATCCCCATTTTACCGCGCTTACTCTTTCACCTAGTATCATGCTCAGTAATACCAGCATAAAGGGCTGGGTATTGTAGACCACGGTGGCCATCCCGATAGAAACGCGTGAGTAGGCGGCAAAAAGCAGAAGCCAGTTGATGACCAGCGCGACGCCGCCAAGGATTGCCAGCGCCAGGGTGAGACGCGTCAGGCGGCTGAAGGGCTGTCGGCTTAACAAAATAAACAGCAATAATGTGACTGCGCCAATAAGACAACGCCAGAACACCACATCAATCACCGGTAACCCTGAGAGCAGCACGAACGCGCCAATCGAGCCGGAAATTATCATCGCCAGACTCATTTGCCAGACTCCACTAGAAAGTTGCATATTTCACCTCCAGAAGTTTTCCATTATTGTCGTGAAAAGCCTGACAGCTTGATATATCTGGAATAAGGTAAACACAGATGAATGCCTTTATTAATTAGGTGAAATAAATGGAATACATAATTGATGAAATAGACCGGGCGATTCTTGCCTGCCTGACGCAAGATGCCAGAGTTTCGCTTAAGGTATTGAGTGCGCAGGTGGGATTGACCTCGCCGAGTACCGCCGAGCGGGTAAAACGCCTTGAGGAAAAAGGGGTGATTCAGGGTTATAGCGCGCGGGTTAATCTGGCGGCTTTGGGATATAGCCTGCAGGCATTAGTTCGAGTGAGACCGCTACCGGGATTGCTGCAAAAAGTGGATAAATATATCCAGGCGATGCCGGAGTGTATTGAAAGCGACAAGGTCACCGGAGAGGATTGTTTTGTTATGCGTCTCGTGGTCCGTGATATTGCGCAGTTGGATACGATATTGGATGGTCTCGCGGAGTATGCGCAGTGCAATACGTCGGTGGTGAAGAGTTCACCGGTAAAAAGACGATTGCCCCCGCTGTGAGTTTTCCCGGAGGCGGTGCTGCGCACCTGTCCGGGCTACCAAACGGCACCACCTGTAACCTCGCTAAGCGAAGCGCGAGCGAGGAGATAGCAGAACAGGTGGCTGAAGAGAGTGCAACAGGAGTGGGGGAAGGATTACTCGGCGCTAAAGCGCCTCGCCCTTCGGGCCGTTGCCTGCGGCAACGTTCTCTCGCTGACGCTCGAGTCGAACCTTAATCGAAGCTTCTCATCCTTCCCCGTAGGGCAGAATATTAAGTATTGTAGGTAGATTAAACTGGGTATGACATGGGGAGATGGTGGTGGGGGAAGGATTACTCGGCGCTAAAGCGCCTCGCCCTTCGGGCCGTTGCCTGCGGCAACGTTCTCTCGCTGACGCTCGAGTCGAACCTTGGTCGAAGCTTCTCATCCTTCCCCGTAGGGCAGAATATAGAATATCGTAGGTAGATTAAGCTGGGTATTACAAGGAGAGATGGTGGTGGGGGAAGGATTCGAACCTTCGAAGTCGATGACGGCAGATTTACAGTCTGCTCCCTTTGGCCGCTCGGGAACCCCACCAGGGGTAAAATCAAATTGTAGGCTATTCAGCAAAATGAATGGTGGTGGGGGAAGGATTCGAACCTTCGAAGTCGATGACGGCAGATTTACAGTCTGCTCCCTTTGGCCGCTCGGGAACCCCACCACGGGGTAATGCTTTGTACTGGCCTGCTCCCTTCTCGGGAAGCGGGGCGCATCATACCAAATGACGCGCCCCTGTAAAGCATTCCTTTGACAAAATTAAACTGGTTGCCTGATTTTTACGCGTAACGCCGTAAAGCTAACCAATTCATTTCGCTGTTGATTAAAGAATGATCGTCCGGTTGCCGTAAACAAAGACGCGCTGCGCCAGTACCTGATATAGCGCACGGCTTAAGACATTTTTTTCAACGTCACGGCCCGCGCGCATCATATCTTCGGCGGTATAGGTATGATCGACGTGAATCACGTCCTGCATGATGATTGGGCCTTCATCCAGATTATCATTCACATAGTGGGCGGTGGCGCCAATGATCTTCACGCCGCGCTCATAGGCCTGGTGATACGGACGCGCGCCGATAAACGCCGGCAGGAACGAGTGGTGAATATTAATGATTTTGTTCGGGAAACGAGCGACAAACGCCGGAGTAAGCACGCGCATGTACTTTGCCAGTACCACGTAGTCCGGATCGTGGGCGGCTATCGCATCGCCCATCTGCTGGTCGTGCTCTTCGCGGCTCAATCCTTCATGGCTCACCAGCTCAAAGGGAATACCGAAACGTTCCACCAGCGTGCGCAGCGTTTCATGGTTGCCGATAACCGCGGCGATCTCGACATCCAGCCCGCCGTAGTTGGCTTTCATCAGCAGATCGCCGAGACAGTGCGCTTCTTTAGTGACCAGAATCACCACCCGGCGACGGCCGGCCGGGTTGAGTTCACGGATTGAGCCTTCCGGCAGCGCGCTATCGAGGTCGGCCAGCAGAGTGGCGTCGTTAAAGATACCTTCGAGCTCGGTACGCATGAAGAAACGACCGGTACGGTGGTCGACAAACTCATTGTTCTGCACGATGTTTAACTCGTGCTTGTAGCAGATATTCGTGATACGCGCGATGAGGCCTTTCTGATCAGGGCAAATGGTGCGTAGTACTTTACGTTGTAATGAATGCATCGCGGGGGAAATCCTGTTGTGTTTGCAATTGCTGATGCCGGGCCTTACTGGCCGCAGCATTTTTTAAATTTTTTACCTGAACCGCAAGGGCAGGGGTCATTACGACCAATTAATGGTCGGGTGCCGTCAATATAGTACCACTGTCCGTTTTCTTTTAAGAATCTGGAACGTTCAATAATCGCGCCGGGACGGTTATCTTCAGTAAAGCGAGCGATAAAGCTGACGAAACCTTCATCGGGGCTACGCCCGTTATCGGTAGCGAAAACGGTTAAACCGAGCCACTGCGTGTTAGCAAAGCCTTTTTCGATATCGGCGCGAAAACGTGGTGCTTCACAGCCTGGATGCCAGGTTTTGATTAAATAATCGACATCTTTCATCACGAATGCGCTATAACGGGAACGCATCAGCTGTGACGGGCTCGGCGCAAGCTGACCGCCAGTCAGATATCGCTGGCAACATGAGCTATACTCGAGAGCGCTGCCACAGGGGCATAATTGCGACAAAATCGCCTCCATGGAAAAGAATAACGGCGCCAGAGCGCCAAAGTGCATTATGTTAACTGAGCGATGGCGCTAATGTCATGCTCGGAGTGGAAGGATATGTATCTGTACTAATGAGAAAGTTGAAGATTGGTTTAGCGCTAGGGGCTGGCGCCGCGCGCGGTTGGTCGCATATCGGCGTGATAAAAGCGCTGCATCGGGCAGGAATTGATGTCGATGTAGTGGCAGGATGTTCTATTGGTGCCTTAGTCGGTGCGGCATACGCCTGCAATCGTCTCCCTGCGTTGGAAAAGTGGGTTAGCTCCTTTAGCAACTGGGATGTGCTGCGATTGATGGATCTCTCCTGGAGGCGCGGCGGTTTGTTACGCGGCGAGCGGGTGTTCAATCAATACCGGCAAATTATGCCCGTTGCGCAAATTGAAGAGTGCGAACGTCGTTTTGCCGCCGTGGCGACTAACCTGAGCACCGGGCGTGAATTATGGTTTACGGAAGGTGACCTGCACATGGCGGTCCGCGCTTCTTGTAGTATGCCGGGCCTGATGTCGCCGGTGATGCATAACGGCTACTGGCTGGTAGATGGTGCGGTGGTCAATCCGGTTCCGGTCTCGCTAACGCGAGCCTTGGGGGCGGATATTGTGATTGCCGTCGACCTCCAGCATGACGCCCATCTTATGCAGCAGGACCTGTTATCAATCGAATCGCCGCGCCCGGAGCCGATAGAGGAGCTCAGTTGGCATTCCCGCCTGCGATCCCGGTTGGGGAGAATGAGCTCTCGCCGTACGACAATAACTCCCACGGCGATGGAGATTATGTCTACCTCGATTCAGGTGCTGGAAAACCGTCTGAAACGTAATCGTATGGCAGGCGATCCGCCAGATATCCTGTTACAGCCGTTTTGTCCGCAAATTTCCACTCTTGATTTTCATCGTGCTGGCGAAGCGATGGCCGCAGGACAGCTGGCCGTTGAGAAAAAAATGGATGAATTATTACCCTTGGTGCGCACTTCCGCGTAGCGCACTTGTCCAACACTTAAGTAAATTCTGACAGGCGATAGCGTGAATAGCGTGCCACTATTTAATTATCGTCAGCCAGGGGAGAGAACATGACGCAGCCATTGGCGGGAAAACAGATTCTGATAGTAGAAGACGAACCCGTTTTCCGCTCTCTTCTGGATAGCTGGCTCACTTCACTGGGGGCGACCATCCGCCAGGCGGAAGACGGCATTGAGGCGCTGCAGCAAATCGCGATTTCGAAACCAGATCTGATGATTTGTGATATCTCGATGCCGAGAATGAACGGCCTGGAGCTGGTTGAACAGGTTCGCAACCAGGGTGAACAACTTCCTATTTTGATGATTTCCGCGACCGAAAACATGGCGGACATTGCCAAAGCGCTGCGTCTTGGCGTGCAGGACGTCTTACTGAAGCCGGTAAAAGATTTTAATCGCTTGCGTGAAACGGTGTATGCATGTCTCTACCCGACAATGTTTAGTTCTCGAGTAGAAGAGGAAGAGCGATTATTTGAAGACTGGGATGCGTTAGTTAGCGATCCCCTGGCGGCGTCAAGGTTATTGCAGGAGCTTCAGCCGCCGGTACAGCAGGAGATATCTCATTGTCGCATTCATTACCGCCAGCTTATCTCTGCAGATAAACCGGGGCTGGTGCTGGATATTGCGCCGTTATCAGAAAACGATCTGGCGTTTTATTGCCTGGATGTTACCCGTGCCGGTGATAATGGCGTTCTGGCTGCATTATTATTACGTGCTTTGTTTAATGGCTTGCTGCAAGAACAGCTCGCTCATCAGGGGCAGCGCCTGCCGGAAATGGGCGCATTGTTAAAACAAGTTAACCAATTACTCCGCCAGGCCAATTTACCAGGTCAATTCCCATTGTTGGTTGGTTATTATCACAGCGGATTAAAAAATTTGATTCTGGTTTCTGCAGGTCTTAACGGCACGTTGAATACCGGTGAGCATAAAATTCAAATTAGTAACGGCGTTCCGTTAGGAACGTTGGGCAACGCATACCTCAACCAAATTAGCCAGCGCTGTACTTCATGGCAGTGCCAAATTTGGGGCGCGGGGGGACGTTTACGACTGATGTTGTCTGCAGAATGAACAATTCTATCTATTTTTAGTAGGTGGGATTACCGGGCCTACATTTCCGGTGGTACTATCACTGCGTTTTATGCGTAAAAGTCCTAATTCGAGGGTATCCAAACCTTTTCAGACCAGGTTTAACTGATCAGACTGATATACTCGATGCGTTATTTATTGACGATTAAGTTCAAAAAACGAACAGTCCAGGAGATTTCAATGGCTGCCCTTAATTCTAAAGTAAGAAAAGCTGTTATCCCGGTAGCGGGATTAGGCACCAGGATGCTACCCGCCACCAAGGCTATTCCGAAAGAAATGCTGCCACTGGTAGATAAACCATTAATCCAATATGTTGTTAACGAATGTATCGCCGCTGGGATTACTGAAATTGTTCTGGTGACACACTCTTCGAAAAACTCTATTGAAAACCATTTCGATACCAGCTTCGAACTCGAAGCGATGCTGGAAAAACGTGTAAAACGTCAGCTTCTGGAAGAAGTTCAGTCTATTTGTCCGCCGCACGTTACCATCATGCAGGTACGTCAGGGGCTGGCTAAAGGTCTGGGTCATGCGGTGCTGTGCGCGCATCCCGTTGTCGGCGACGAGCCGGTTGCGGTTATTCTGCCGGACGTTATTCTGGACGAATATGAGTCCGATCTGACCCGTGATAACCTGGCGGAAATGATTGCTCGCTTTGACGAAACGGGCGCCAGCCAGATCATGGTTGAGCCGGTTGATGACGTTACGGCTTATGGTGTTGTTGATTGCAAAGGCGAAAGCCTGCAGCCTGGCGAAAGCGTGCCGATGGTCGGCGTTGTTGAGAAGCCGAAGGCAGACGTCGCGCCATCTAATCTGGCGGTTGTCGGCCGTTATGTACTGAGCGCCGATATTTGGCCGCTGCTGGCTAAAACCCCTCCGGGAGCCGGCGATGAAATTCAGCTGACTGATGCTATTGATATGCTGATCGAGAAAGAGACCGTGGAAGCCTACCACATGAAAGGCAAAAGCCATGACTGCGGTAATAAGCTCGGTTATATGCAGGCCTTCGTAGAATATGGCGTTCGCCATAAGACTTTGGGCGAAGACTTTAAAGCCTGGCTTGAGCAAGCTGTCGCGAAGTAATATTCGTCGCCAGAACAACCGGGTCGCCTGATAGCGATCCGGTTTTTTTATGCCTGATACTTTAGCGCGTAGCGATAAAAAAAATCCCGCCGAAGCGGGATTTTTATATCAAGCATAAAGCTAATTAGAGCAGGAAATCGTCCAGTGTTTTACCTTGCTCATCCATTGCTTTCTTGATGACTGCCGGAGTACGACCCTGGCCAGTCCAGGTTTTAGTTTCGCCGTTTTCATCAACGTAGCTGTATTTAGCCGGACGTGCAGCACGTTTAGTTTTGGTGCCAGCTTTAACTGCCGCCATGGTGCTCAGCAGTTCATTCGGATCAATACCGTCAGCGATCAGCATTTCGCGGTACTGTTGCAGTTTACGAGTACGCTCTTCAATTTCTGCAGCAGCGGCGCTTTCTTCTTCGCGACGTTCGTTAACAACAACTTCTAATTTTTCCAGCATCTCTTCAAGCGTTTCAAGGGTGCATTCTCTTGCCTGCGCACGAAGAGTACGGATGTTGTTCAAAATTTTAAGTGCTTCGCTCATTGTAGTAATCTCAAACTTATATTGTGGGGTGGTTTGTTGAAGTAATAATAGAGCGATAAAATCAGATGTGCAATAGGGGAGAATGTAAGGAATTCAAAATTACTTGTTATTTGTCTGGTTGATTAAATAATTTAAGTTAAATTTTCGCGCGACCTCACATCTTCTCGCTTATAGCTTAAGCATACGCACTGGCGCTAAAACCATGAGTCAGGATGATTTTCCCGCGTTTCGAGAGTAAATTTATACTTCACGTGGATAAATATCGCTCTTCAGTTTTAGCGCATTAGTTACGGTGATGCTTAATATAAATTGGCGGCCAAAACCCATTATAGTTGTCCGGAGAATGGCGGTTTAAGCACAAAACGACAATGATTTGTATCCGCTGGCGCGGCGACGGTGGTGCCTGACGCTATTCATTCGCTGGTCGTTTCATTTTTTGTAAAGCATTATCAGCCTGCCAGCAATACCCCCTGTGAAAGCACGGTCGGCTCGGTAATATATGATACAATTGCGCGGTAAAACACATTGATTGGGGTTACGCAGCCGATGGCACAACTTTATTTTTACTATTCTGCAATGAATGCCGGTAAGTCTACCGCGCTGTTGCAGTCTTCGTACAATTACCAGGAACGAGGGATGCGTACCGTCGTTTATACCGCTGAAATTGACGACCGTTTTGGTTCTGGCAAAGTGAGCTCGCGAATCGGGCTCTCTTCGCCGGCGCGGCTGTATAATCCTCAGACGTCGTTATATGCCGATATCGCGTCGGAGCATGCCCGCCAGCCCATTCATTGCGTGCTGGTGGACGAGAGCCAGTTCCTGACCCGTGAACAGGTCCACGAGCTCTCTGAAGTGGTGGATGAGCTCGATATCCCGGTATTGTGCTACGGATTGCGTACGGACTTTCGCGGTGAGTTATTTAGCGGTAGTCAGTATTTGTTAGCATGGTCAGATAAGCTGGTTGAATTAAAAACGATTTGCTTCTGTGGGCGAAAGGCAAGCATGGTTTTACGTCTTGATCAGGAAGGGCGCCCGTACAATGAGGGGGAGCAGGTAGTTATTGGCGGTAATGAGCGCTACGTTTCCGTCTGTCGTAAGCATTATAAAGAGGCGCTGAATATCGGTTCGTTAACCCAGGTGCAAAGTAAGCTGCGTCACTGCGAATAATTCTTTAATTTCATTACCTTCAGGCGCCTATATGGCGCCTGTTGTCTTTTATGGAATCGGTTCCTGTATTCAGATATTACCAGGTTTATTGTCTTTTGTACTTCTGTAGGCAAACGTTAATAAAGTATGAAAATAAAAAAAGCCCCATCAATAGATGGGGCTTCGTTCATATCAATGCCGTGAATTAAGCGGATTTTTTCGCTTTTTTCTCTGCTTTGACTGGCGCTGCTTCTTTTTTCACAGCCGCAGCTTCGCCTTCGACAAAGTCACGACCGTAGTAGGTATCCAGCAGAATCTGTTTCAGCTCGGCGATCAGAGGGTAGCGCGGGTTAGCGCCGGTGCACTGGTCATCAAAGGCGTCTTCAGACAGCTTATCAACGTGAGCCAGGAAGTCAGCTTCCTGAACGCCGGCTTCGCGGATAGATTTCGGAATACCCAGTTCAGCTTTCAGGCTTTCCAGCCATGCCAGCAGTTTCTCGATTTTCGCAGCAGTGCGGTCGCCCGGAGCGCTCAGACCCAGGTGGTCTGCGATCTCGGCATAACGACGGCGCGCCTGCGGACGGTCATACTGACTGAATGCGGTCTGCTTGGTCGGGTTGTCATTCGCGTTATAGCGGATAACGTTGCAGATCAGCAGGGCGTTTGCCAGACCGTGCGGAATGTGGAACTGCGAGCCCAGTTTGTGAGCCATTGAGTGGCACACGCCCAGGAAGGCGTTAGCAAACGCGATACCAGCGATAGTGGCGGCACTGTGCACACGTTCACGGGCTACCGGGTTTTTAGAACCTTCATGGTAAGAGGCCGGCAGATACTCTTTCAGCAGTTTCAGCGCCTGCAGAGCCTGACCATCAGAGAACTCAGAGGCCAGTACGGAAACGTAAGCTTCCAGGGCGTGAGTCACGGCATCCAGACCACCGAAGGCACAGAGAGACTTCGGCATATCCATGACGAGGTTGGCATCGACAATCGCCATATCCGGAGTCAGCGCGTAGTCGGCCAGCGGATATTTCTGTCCAGTTGCATCGTCGGTTACCACGGCGAACGGGGTAACTTCAGAACCGGTACCGGAAGTGGTGGTAATGGCAACCATCTTGGCTTTGACGCCCATTTTCGGGAACTTGTAGATACGTTTACGGATATCCATAAAGCGCAGCGCCAGTTCTTCGAAGTGGGTTTCCGGGTGCTCATACATGACCCACATGATTTTGGCAGCATCCATCGGGGAACCGCCGCCCAGCGCGATGATTACGTCTGGTTTGAAGGAGTTGGCCAGATCCGCGCCTTTACGCACGATGGTCAGCGTTGGGTCAGCTTCAACTTCAAAGAATACTTCGGTTTCTACGCCAGCCGCTTTCAATACGGAAGTGATCTGGTCTGCATAACCGTTGTTGAACAGGAAGCGGTCAGTCACAATCAGCGCGCGTTTGTGACCATCAGTAATCACTTCATCCAGTGCGATTGGCAGTGAGCCACGACGGAAGTAGATAGATTTCGGAAGTTTATGCCACAACATGTTTTCAGCTCGCTTAGCAACGGTTTTCTTGTTGATCAGGTGTTTCGGACCAACGTTTTCAGAGATGGAGTTACCACCCCAGGAACCACAACCCAGAGTCAGGGAAGGTGCGAGTTTGAAGTTATACAGGTCGCCGATACCACCCTGAGAAGCCGGGGTGTTGATCAGGATACGCGCGGTTTTCATCATCTGGCCGAAGTAGGCCACGCGAGTCGGCTGGTTGTCCTGGTCGGTGTACAGGCAGGAGGTATGGCCGATACCGCCCATAGCGACCAGTTTTTCTGCTTTATTGACCGCGTCTTCGAAATCTTTCGCACGGTACATTGCCAGCGTCGGGGACAGTTTTTCGTGAGCGAACGGTTCGCTTTCGTCAACGTCGGTAACTTCGCCGATCAGAATCTTAGTGGTGGCCGGCACGGTGAAGCCCGCCAGTTCGGCGATTTTTGCCGCTGGCTGACCAACGATAGCCGCGTTCAGCGCGCCATTTTTCAGGATAATGTCCTGAACGGCTTTCAGTTCTTTGCCCTGCAGCAGGTAGCCGCCGTGGCTGGCAAAGCGTTCGCGAACGGCATCGTATACAGAGTCAACGACGACGACAGACTGTTCAGAAGCACAGATAACGCCGTTATCGAAGGTTTTTGACATCAGTACGGACGCTACTGCGCGTTTAATATCGGCAGTTTCATCGATAACAACCGGCGTGTTGCCTGCGCCAACGCCGATAGCTGGTTTACCAGAACTATAAGCGGCTTTAACCATACCTGGGCCACCGGTGGCGAGGATCAGGTTGATGTCAGGGTGGTGCATCAATGCATTAGACAGTTCTACTGAAGGTTGGTCGATCCAACCAATCAAATCTTTCGGCGCGCCTGCGGCAATCGCCGACTGCAATACAATATCCGCCGCCTTGTTAGTTGCGTCTTTAGCACGCGGGTGCGGAGAGAAGATGATGGCGTTACGCGTCTTCAGGCTGATCAGCGATTTGAAGATTGCCGTTGAGGTTGGGTTGGTAGTCGGGACGATACCGCAAATAATACCGATTGGTTCAGCAATGGTGATGGTACCGAAAGTGTCGTCTTCAGACAGGACGCCACAGGTTTTTTCATCTTTATAGGCGTTGTAGATATATTCGGAGGCGAAGTGGTTTTTGATCACTTTATCTTCAATAATACCCATGCCGGATTCGGCAACGGCCATTTTTGCGAGAGGGATTCGAGCATCTGCAGCGGCCAGAGCGGCGGCACGGAAGATCTTATCAACTTGTTCTTGAGTGAAACTGGCATATTCACGCTGGGCTTTTTTTACGCGCTCTACAAGTGCGTTAAGTTCAGCGACATTAGTAACAGCCATAATGCTCTCCTGATAATGTTAAACTTTTTTAGTAAAACAGTAGCTCGATTCGACATTATAGACAGGCTGTTAACAGCTTGCATGTAAATGTTAACGTAAAGATTTCTAACGCTTTGAACACACTGATTTACTAAAAAAGCTTTGTCTTACTACGCACTCAGGTACTTCGGCCTTTCACTCTGTTGGTGTAGCCAAGATTACTCACTTCTGAGTATGAATTACGTGATTTGGATCAATATTTGGCGATGCTGATACCTTTCAGCAGGGCAATAATTGACCAGTTAAATCATGAGGAGTGATAAGGTATGCATATTTAATGAATAAAGCGCATACATTAAACAAATATATAACAAATAAAATCAATCAGCCGCGGCTGCATATTTGAGATGAATTGTGGCTATGAAAAGGGTATCTTCTGCCAAATTAATTCGTACTGACGCTGTCAACAGCCTTTTTTAATGGTGCTGCGGAGTTCACTGTGACCCTACCGTTGTTTGATTTCGCTGTTTATTTTAAATTTTTTATCGGCCTGTTCGCGCTGGTCAATCCGGTCGGCATCATTCCGGTTTTCATTAGTATGACCAGTTATCAGACGGCGCTGGTACGTAATAAGACGAATCTGACGGCTAACCTGTCGGTGGCTATCATCCTCCTTACCTCGCTTTTCCTCGGTGATGGAATCTTGCAAATTTTCGGCATCTCAATTGATTCTTTCCGTATCGCGGGGGGGATCCTGGTGGTGACTATCGCCATGTCGATGATCAGCGGGAAACTCGGCGAGGATAAACAAAACAAACAGGAAAAGTCGGAGACGGCCATTCGTGAAAGCATCGGTGTCGTACCGTTAGCGCTGCCTTTAATGGCGGGGCCGGGGGCGATAAGTTCCACGATCGTGTGGGGCACGCGTTATCACTCAATTGCCCATCTGATCGGTTTTTCAATCGCCATTGCGCTGTTTGCCGCCTGTTGTTGGGGAATCTTTCGCATGGCCCCATGGTTGGTCAGATTGCTGGGGCAGACCGGAATTAACGTCATTACGCGTATCATGGGTCTGTTGCTGATGGCTTTAGGGATCGAGTTTATCGTCACCGGGATTAAAGCGCTGTTTCCTGGATTAACAGGGTGACTGACGCAGCAGACGCGGGGCGCTGAGCCTCGCGTTTGAAAGATTATTAGCAAAACTTATCCCTGTCGTTGCTATAAATGGCAAGCGATAACTTTTGCTGATAATGATTTTATTTTATATTTATCATATTGTTAGTTGTTTTTATTCTATCTCGTCAGACTGTTTTTCTCCCCTCATCACTGTTATTTTTGTCACATCATTCTCTGGCGCTTGCTGTCGGATCATCGAAATGATATTAGTAATTTCTTCGAGACAGCAGATTAATGTGCTAAAAATTAGACAATTGTTAAATTTTTGTGCAAAAAAGCAACTTTGCGTACAGAGCGGGAACGTAAAACGACAGGGTGTTCCTATCTGTGTGATTTTAAACGCTATTTTTGATTTTTAAACGTCATAAGTCTCAGGTTAAGCACGGTAAAAAAAACAATAAAAGAGAATCCGGTAACATATTTGCAAATTGCATTGGCGGACAAGAAACCGTTTTGGTACTTTCCGGCCTGATCGCTAACTAAATAATGTGCACAAATGAGAATTATTATTACATAACTCATTGTGCCGGCATTCCCCCTCTGGACAGGGGATAAAGAATCGACGTCAAGGCTGCCGTTTGAGCGGTCGTAATAAATAAGTCGGTGATAGCAAGCAGTAGAATCTGACAGCGGCAAAGACTCCTGCACTGTACAGAATCCCTATAAGGGAAAAATAACAGGCTGGTTAAATAACCAGTAATTATAATGAGTGGAGTAACAACACATGACCATCATCACTAAAAAAAGTCTGGTAGCGGCGGGAATTTTATCTGCGCTCATCACCGCAAATGTTGCTATGGCAGCTGATGTCCCTGCCGGGGTGCAACTGGCGGATAAACAAACGCTGGTACGTAATAACGGGGCAGAGGTGCAATCTCTGGATCCGCATAAAATTGAAGGTGTACCGGAGTCCAACGTTAACCGCGATCTGTTTGAAGGGTTAGTGATTGGCGATCTTAACGGCCATCCAGTTCCGGGCGTTGCCGAATCGTGGGATAACAAGGATTTTAAAGTCTGGACTTTCCATATTCGCAAAGATGCCAAATGGTCCGACGGTTCACCGGTTACCGCGCAAGATTTCGTTTATAGCTGGCAGCGTCTGGCCGACCCGAAAACGGCATCACCTTACGCCAGCTATCTCCAGTACGGCCATGTGGCTAACGTCGATGAGATTATTGCCGGCAAAAAACCGGCAACCGATCTCGGCGTCAAAGCAATCGATGACAAAACATTTGAAGTCACGCTGAGCGAACCGGTCCCGTATTTCTATAAACTCCTCGTCCATCCATCTGTTTCTCCAGTACCAAAAGCCGCCATCGAAAAATATGGCGAGAAATGGACGCAGCCTGCGAATATCGTCACCAACGGCGCCTATAAATTAAAAGACTGGGTGGTGAACGAACGTATTGTGCTCGAGCGTAATACGAATTACTGGGACAACGCCAAAACCGTTATTAACCAGGTAACTTACCTGCCAATTTCTTCTGAAGTTACCGATGTCAACCGCTACCGCAGCGGCGAAATCGACATGACCTATAACAACATGCCGATTGAACTGTTCCAGAAGCTGAAAAAAGAGATCCCGAAAGAAGTTCACGTCGATCCTTATCTGTGTACTTATTATTACGAAATCAATAACCAGAAAGCGCCGTTTACCGACGTACGCGTCCGTACCGCGCTTAAACTGGCGCTGGATCGCGATATTATCGTTAATAAAGTGAAAAACCAGGGCGATCTGCCGGCTTACAGTTATACCCCGCCATACACCGACGGCATGAAACTCGTTGAGCCGGAGTGGTTCAAATGGTCTCAGGACAAGCGTAATGAAGAAGCGAAAAAATTGCTGGCGGAAGCCGGCTATACCGCTGATAAGCCGCTGACCTTTAACCTGCTGTATAACACCTCTGATTTACATAAAAAACTGGCTATCGCCGTGGCGTCCATCTGGAAGAAAAACCTTGGCGCTAACGTTAAGCTGGAAAATCAGGAGTGGAAAACCTTCCTCGATAGCCGTCATCAGGGCACCTTCGATGTCGCGCGCGCCGGCTGGTGCGCTGATTACAATGAGCCGACATCGTTCCTGAACACCATGCTCAGCGACAGCTCTAACAACACGGCGCATTATAAGAGCCCGGCATTCGATAAGATCATCGGCGATACTCTGCAGGTCACCGATGAAGCGAAACGTGCCGAGCTGTACGCGCAGTCCGAACAACAGCTGGATAAAGATTCCGCGATTGTTCCTGTTTACTACTATGTGAACGCACGCCTGGTTAAACCGTGGGTTGGCGGTTATACCGGTAAAGACCCGTTGGATAATATTTACGTGAAGAACCTTTATATTATCAAACATTAATGGCAAGACGTGGGGCAGGCTGAGCTTGCCCCACCGTGTCTGAATTCATCGCACTCGATAGGCACAGGCCAGAAGGTACGGGCAATGTTAAAATTCATATTACGTCGCTGTCTGGAAGCGATTCCGACGCTATTTATTCTTATTACTATCTCTTTCTTCATGATGCGCCTCGCGCCGGGCAGTCCTTTTACCGGTGAACGCACGCTGCCGCCGGAAGTCATGGCGAACATTGAAGCGAAATATCATTTAAACGACCCCATCATGACCCAGTACTTCAATTATCTGAAGCAACTGGCGCACGGTGATTTCGGTCCTTCCTTCAAATATAAAGATTATTCGGTGAACGATCTGGTTGCATCAAGCTTCCCGGTTTCCGCCAAATTGGGCCTTGCAGCCTTCTTATTAGCCGTGATTCTTGGCGTTAGCGCCGGGGTTATTGCCGCCTTAAAACAGAATACCAAATGGGACTACGCGGTGATGGGGGTGGCAATGACCGGCGTCGTCATACCGAGTTTCGTGGTGGCGCCGCTGCTGGTGATGATTTTCGCCATCACGCTGCACTGGCTGCCTGGCGGCGGCTGGAACGGCGGGGCGCTGAAATTTATGATCCTGCCGATGGTGGCGTTATCGCTGGCCTATATTGCCAGTATCGCCCGTATCACCCGCGGTTCGATGATTGAAGTTTTGCACTCTAACTTCATCCGCACCGCGCGGGCGAAAGGCCTGCCGATGCGCAGAATTATCTTCCGTCACGCGCTGAAGCCTGCGTTGCTGCCGGTGCTTTCCTATATGGGCCCGGCGTTCGTTGGCATTATCACTGGCTCAATGGTTATCGAGACAATTTACGGCCTGCCGGGTATTGGCCAGTTATTCGTCAACGGCGCGCTTAACCGCGACTACTCGCTGGTGCTCAGCCTGACGATTCTGGTCGGCGCGCTGACCATTCTGTTTAACGCGATCGTCGACGTGCTGTACGCCGTCATCGATCCGAAAATTCGCTACTGAAGCCGGAGTTCGCCATGATGTTAAGTAAGAAAAATAGCGAGGCGCTGGAGAACTTCAGTGAGAAACTGGAAGTTGAAGGCCGTAGCCTGTGGCAGGACGCGCGTCGCCGCTTTATGCATAACCGCGCGGCGGTGGCCAGCCTGATTGTGCTGGTGATTATTGCGTTGTTTGTGACTATCGCTCCAATGCTGTCGCAGTTCTCCTATTTCGATACCGACTGGGGAATGATGTCTAACGCTCCGGATATGGAGTCTGGTCACTATTTTGGCACCGATTCATCCGGTCGCGACCTGCTGGTGCGCGTGGCGATTGGCGGACGCATATCGCTGATGGTTGGCGTGGCTGCGGCGCTGGTGGCGGTGATCCTCGGCACCCTCTATGGTTCGCTTTCCGGTTATCTCGGCGGCAAAGTGGACTCGGTGATGATGCGTTTACTGGAAATCCTCAACTCCTTCCCGTTCATGTTCTTCGTGATCCTGCTGGTGACCTTCTTTGGTCAGAACATCCTGCTGATCTTTGTGGCTATCGGGATGGTGTCGTGGCTGGATATGGCGCGTATCGTACGCGGTCAGACCCTGAGTCTGAAACGTAAAGAGTTCATCGAAGCCGCGCAGGTCGGCGGGGTCTCCACCGCGAATATCGTTATTCGTCATATTGTGCCGAACGTCCTGGGTGTGGTGGTGGTTTACGCTTCACTGCTGGTACCCAGCATGATTCTGTTCGAATCCTTCCTGAGCTTCCTCGGCCTTGGCACCCAGGAACCGCTGAGCAGTTGGGGCGCGTTACTCAGTGATGGCGCCAACTCAATGGAAGTCTCGCCGTGGCTGTTGTTGTTCCCTGCCGGTTTCCTGGTGGTAACGCTGTTTTGTTTTAACTTTATCGGCGATGGCCTGCGTGATGCCCTCGACCCGAAAGACCGCTAAGGAGCGCCGTCATGAGCACAATTGAAATGGCTAAAGCGCCGCAGGCCGCGCAGCAAAGCGGTCTGCTGCTGGATGTGAAGGATCTTCGGGTGACGTTTAAAACGCCGGACGGCGATGTCACCGCGGTTAACGATCTGAATTTTAACCTGCGGGCCGGCGAAACCTTAGGAATCGTCGGTGAGTCAGGTTCCGGGAAATCGCAAACGGCATTCGCGCTAATGGGGCTTTTGGCCGCGAATGGTCATATTAGCGGTTCCGCCACTTTTAACGGTCGCGAAATCCTTAATTTGCCCGAGCGCGATCTGAATAAGCTGCGTGCCGAACAGATTTCGATGATTTTCCAGGACCCGATGACGTCGTTGAACCCTTATATGCGGGTTGGCGAGCAGCTGATGGAAGTGCTGATGCTGCATAAAGGACTGAGCAAAGCCGCGGCTTTTGAAGAGTCGGTAAGAATGCTCGATGCGGTGAAGATGCCGGAAGCACGTAAGCGCATGAAGATGTTCCCGCACGAGTTCTCCGGCGGGATGCGCCAGCGCGTGATGATTGCCATGGCGCTGTTATGTCGGCCAAAACTGCTGATTGCCGATGAACCGACCACCGCGTTGGACGTTACCGTGCAGGCGCAGATCATGACCCTGCTTAACGAGCTGAAGCGCGAGTTTAACACCGCGATTATTATGATTACCCACGACCTCGGCGTGGTAGCGGGGATCTGCGATAAGGTTCTGGTGATGTATGCCGGGCGTACCATGGAATACGGTCAGGCGCGCGACGTCTTCTATCAACCGTCGCACCCGTACTCGATTGGTTTACTCAATGCGGTACCGCGTCTCGATGGCGAAGGCGATTCCTTGCTAACGATTCCTGGTAACCCGCCGAACCTGCTGCGTCTGCCGAAAGGCTGTCCGTTCCAGCCGCGCTGCCCGCATGCCATGGAAATCTGTAATAGCGCTCCGCCTCTGGAGTCGTTTGCGCCAGGCCGCCTGCGCGCTTGCTTTAAACCGGTAGGGGATCTGCTATGAACGCCGTGATCGAACAAAGAAAAGTGCTGCTCGAAATTGCCGATCTGAAAGTGCATTTTGATATTAAAGATGGCAAGCAGTGGTTCTGGCAACCGTCAAAAACGCTCAAAGCGGTTGATGGGGTCACTCTGCGCCTGTATGAAGGCGAAACGCTGGGCGTGGTCGGCGAATCCGGTTGCGGTAAATCAACCTTCGCCCGCGCCATTATCGGTCTGGTGAAAGCTACTGACGGTAAAGTCGCCTGGCTGGGTAAAGACCTGCTGGGCATGAAACCGGAAGAGTGGCGCGATGTGCGCAGCGATATCCAGATGATCTTCCAGGATCCGCTGGCCTCACTGAATCCGCGTATGACCATTGGCGAAATTATCGCTGAACCGCTGCGGACCTATCATCCTAAGATGTCTCGTCAGGAAGTGCGCGATCGCGTGAAGGCGATGATGATGAAGGTCGGCCTGTTGCCGAACCTGATTAACCGCTATCCGCATGAATTCTCCGGCGGCCAATGTCAGCGCATTGGTATCGCTCGCGCGCTGATCCTTGAGCCTAAATTGATTATTTGCGATGAGCCAGTATCGGCGCTGGACGTTTCCATTCAGGCGCAGGTGGTGAACTTACTACAGCAGCTGCAGCGGGAGATGGGGCTGTCGTTGATTTTTATCGCCCACGACCTGGCGGTAGTGAAACACATTTCCGACCGCGTGTTGGTCATGTATTTAGGCCATGCGGTGGAGTTGGGCACCTATGATGAGGTGTATCATAATCCGCTGCATCCTTATACCAAAGCGCTGATGTCGGCCGTACCGGTGCCGGATCCGGATCTGGAGAAGAATAAAACCATCCAACTATTGGAAGGGGAATTACCTTCACCGATTAATCCGCCTTCGGGTTGCGTATTTCGCACCCGATGTCCATTGGCCGGGCCCGAATGCGCCAAAACGCGGCCGGTGCTGGAGGGCAGTTTCCGCCATGCGGTTTCCTGCCTGAAGGTAGACCCGTTATAATCACTCGGGCTGACTGATGTCAGCCCTTTTTTATTGTGAGGTTAACGTGGCAGTTTCGCTCTCCGCCGCCCGTTTGCGGCTATACCATCTACTCTTCGATCAAACTCGTCGCTCCGGCCGTCGTTTTGAAGGGCTTTGCGGTTTATTCGCCCTGTTAAGCGTGGTCATTATTTTTGTTGAGTCCGGACTCGGCTCGCAATATCACCTGTCGCTTGATGAGTGGCATGTTTTTGTTTGGCTGGAGTTGGGGGTTACCGCGGTCTTCACCGCAGAATATATTCTACGCGTTATAAGCTGGCCGAATCCGCTACGCTATATCTTCAGCTTCTGGGGATTTATCGATCTGGCGACCGTTTTACCGCTGTATGTGATGTGGTTATGGCCGGAAATGAGCCTCGAGTATGTCTTTGCCTGGCGGGCCATGCGGGTTATCCGGGCGCTACGTATTCTCAAACTGCTGCGCTTTATGCCGTCGCTGAATATTTTTTGGCGGGCTATCGTCAGCGCCCGTCATCAGCTCATTCTGTTTTACTCGTTTATTGCTATTGTGATGGTGATTTTCGGCTCGCTGATGTATTTAATTGAAGGGCCGCAATACGGGTTTACCACCTTAAATGCTTCGGTCTATTGGGCAATCGTCACCATTACTACCGTGGGATACGGCGACATTACGCCACATACTCCATTAGGGCGGATACTCGCCTCTGTACTTATTCTCATCGGTTATTCTATCATCGCCATCCCAACCGGGCTGATAACGACACATATGACTACGGCGTTGCAAAACCGACGCGCTCGCCGCGTTTGCCCAAACTGCAATAACGCCGAGCATGATAAAAATGCCCGTTTCTGCCACGCTTGCGGAACAGAATTACCGCAATAACGTATAGAACAAAAAGCCTGCCGATATTACTGTCGGCAGGCTTTTTTACAGGCGCATTAGCTTAATGCTTATTCGCGCCACAGAATATGGCACAGTTTGTGATCTTTTTCCCGGCACAGCAGAACGCGAGCGAAAATATCGTTGATCTCGCCGCCATCGGTATCGGCAAGGCCAATAACGACTTCGGCGAAGAAATCTGGATTGAGGTCGTAATCGACATGCTCTTGCCAGTCTTCCGCCGGGTCAAACAGTTCTGCGCCGCCGCGCTCCTCAAACTGCAGGTTGAAAAGGATGATATCTGCCGGGTCGAGGTTATCCGCCGCCAGCTCAAGAAAGATATCGTAAGCCTGTTCGAGCGTTTCGTCTTCGGTCAGGCGATTGTTTAAATCCATATCCATGATTGCTACCCGTTAAGCATCTGATGGGCACGTTTTACAGCAACGGGCTGAAGAAGTAAAACAGTCGCTCTGCGATCCGCTGCCATAGCGGGCGTTTGGCCCACAATTTTGCATCCAGCAGGCGTGAACGGGAGATGTAATCGTCCTGCACCGCCGCCAGGTCGCCGCCGAAGCCCACGTCGTCGATCGCCAGCGTGATCTCGAAATTAAGCCACAGGCTGCGCATATCGAGATTAACGGTACCGACCAGGCTCAATTCGCCATCCACCAGCACGCTTTTGGTATGTAGCAGGCCGCCTTCGAATTGGTAAATTTTCACGCCAGCGGCAAGCAGTTCAGTGAAGAAGGCGCGGCTGGCCCAGCCTACCAGCAGGGAGTCGTTTTTGCGCGGCATAATAATACTGACCTCGACGCCGCGCTGGGCTGCGGTACAGATGGCGTGCAGCAGGTCATCGCTGGGGACGAAGTAGGGGGTGGTCATAATCAGGTGTTCTTTCGCCGCATAGGCTGCGGTTAACAACGCTTGATGAATCAAATCTTCCGGGAAGCCGGGACCGGATGCAATGGTATGAATGGTATGCCCGTTAGCCTCTTCAAACGGCATGATGTTGACGTCCGGCGGCGGGGGCAAAATTCGCTTGCCGGTTTCAATTTCCCAGTCGCAGGAGTAGACGATACCCATCGCCGTCGCCACCGGGCCTTCCATTCGCGCCATCAGATCGACCCACTGACCGACGCCGGAATCCTGTTTGAAGTAGCGCGGATCGACCATATTCATGCTGCCGGTGTAGGCGATATAGTTGTCAATCATCACCATTTTACGGTGCTGACGTAGATCCATGCGGCGTAAGAACACGCGCATCAGGTTAACTTTAAGCGCTTCAACCACCTCGATACCGGCGTTACGCATCATGGCCGCCCACGGGCTGCGGAAAAAGGCGACGCTACCGGCTGAATCGAGCATTAGTCGACAATGCACGCCGCGACGCGCGGCGGCCATCAACGATTCCGCCACCTGGTCGGCCATCCCGCCGGGCTGCCAGATGTAGAACACCATTTCGATGTTATGCCGCGCCAGCTGGATGTCTCGAATCAGCGCCTGCATCACATCATCAGATTCGGTCAGCAGCTGTAGCTGGTTACCTTTTACGCCAGCGATCCCCTGGCGACGTTCACAGAGTTTGAACAGTGATTCGGCAACCGGGCTATTTTCTTCAGCAAAGATATGTTTGCAGCTTTTCAGGTCCGTTAGCCATTTGGCGGTGGAGGGCCACATGGCGCGAGCGCGCTCGGCTCGACGCTTACCAAGATGCAGTTCGCCGAAGGAGAGGTAAGCGATAATTCCCACCAGCGGCAGGATATAAATAATCAGTAACCATGCCATGGCGGAAGGTACCGCGCGGCGTTTCATTAGAATGCGTAATGTAACACCGGCAATCAACAGCCAGTACCCCAGAATGACCAGCCAGTTTACGACCGTGTAAAAGGTTGTCATAGATGAAAAATCCTTTTGAATAGCCCGATGCCATGAGTTTACGCATCATCATCCATCTGGCAAATAAAAACGCAGCGAAAGCGATGGTCAGACAGATTCATCGGTTTATAATGAGGGCTGTTTTTCACTCGTAGAGTAGTAGCAATGAAGCGTAGTAGAACGGAAGTAGGGCGCTGGCGCATGCTTAGACAGGTAAGTCGCCGTAAATCGCGCTGGCTGGAAGCCCAATCTCGCCGCAACATGCGGATTCTTTCAATCAGGAAGTGCCTGGTCAAACGGCAACGTCATGCTTTGCTGTTCACCTTCTCTGAATTCTGAGAGTTAAAACGAAAGGCACCGCTTGCGGTGCCTCTGTGTTTTAAGTTATTGATTAAAATACTTTTTTGTAAGGTTTCACCGAGACGTGCTGATAGACGCCCGCGGCGATATAGGGGTCATCGTTGGCCCAGGACTGCGCCGCTTCCAGCGATTCAAATTCTGCGATAACCGTTGAGCCGCTAAATCCTGCCGCGCCAGGTTCATTGCTATCTACCGCGGGCATCGGGCCTGCGGTCAGTAAACGGCCTTCATCATGTAATAGTTGTAGGCGCGCCAGATGGGCAGGGCGCACCGCCTGGCGTTTTTCCAGAGAATCGGCGATATCTTCTGCGTAGATGACGTAAAGCACGGCAAGGCTCCTTAATCAAAAAATAGGCAAATCACGTGACGTGAAAGCGTTATGAGCAGCAATGTAAGATGCGCACGCCTTTAGCATGCCACGGCACGCCGGTTTTTTTCCACAAAACGAGGCAAAATTTGATGCAGGATAACACGCCTTATTGAATATGATTGCTATTTGCATTTAAAATCAGGGCATCATTTTTCAACAGAAACGACTATGAGCGCAATGACCCTTGATTTACCTCGCCGCTTTCCGTGGCCAACGCTGCTGTCCGTGGCTATCCACGGTGCCGTTGTGGCGGGGTTGCTTTATACCTCGGTACATCAGGTTATTGAAAAGCCTTCGCCTTCACAGCCAATCGAAATAACAATGGTGGCGCCGGCGGATTTAGAGCCTCCGCAGGCGGCGCAGCCGGTCGTTGAACCCGTTGTTGAACCGGAGCCGGAACCGGAGCCTGAAGTGGTGCCTGAGCCGCCAAAAGAGGCGCCAGTGGTTATTCACAAACCGGAACCGAAGCCCAAACCTAAGCCGAAACCAAAGCCTAAACCAGAGAAAAAAGTCGAGCCGAAACGCGAGGTGAAACCCGCTGAGCCGCGCCCGGTCTCGCCGTTTGAGAACAGCAATACGGCGCCTGCGCGTACCGCGCCGAGTACGACGGCGGCAACGGCAAAACCGATGACTACCGCGCCGAGCGGTCCTAAAGCGTTGAAACGCGGCGACCCTTCTTACCCGCAACGTGCCCAGGCGCTGCGTATTGAAGGTGATGTGCGCGTGAAATTTGATGTTACTGCCGATGGTCGCGTGGAGAATATTCAGATACTCTCTGCGAAGCCGGCCAATATGTTTGAGCGTGATGTCAAAACAGCGATGCGCAAATGGCGCTACGAGGCAGGCAAGCCGGGCACTGGTTTGACGATGAACATCAAATTCCGCTTAAACGGCGTAAAAATGGATTAAACTTGCTGAAGAAAAAGGCCCCTTTGAGGGCCTTTTTTTACGCTTATTGCAGGGCTTCATCGAGCGCTTTTTGCGCGGTGACCAGGTGCTGGCCGCCGAACAGAATCGCCCGATTAAGTAAGGTATAAAGCTGGTAAATCGGTTGTCGTTCAAGGAAGCCAGCAGGCAGCGGCGAGACCGACTGGTAGCCGTCGTAAATCTGCGGCGGCTGTTCCGGATGCAGAGGCAGCATTGCCAGATCGCATTCGCGATCGCCCCAATAACATGCCGGATCGAAAATATACGGCCCATTGGGCCCTAGCGCGCAGTTACCGGACCACAAGTCGCCATGTAATAAAGAGGGCTGCGGCTGATGGTTGCTGAGCCGCTGCTGTACGGTGTCGACAATGCTGTCGATATCGCCGAAGTGCAGTCCTTTTTCCGCCGCTAACTCCAGCTGCCAGCCAATGCGTTGTTCAGCGAAAAACGTTGACCAGCGGCGCTGCCAGGCATTCGGCTGCGGGGTCGTCGACAGATCGTTGTCAAAATCAAGGCCAAATTGCGGCTGGTCGCTCCACTGATGTAAATGGGCAATTTGCTGACCGAGCAGAAACGCGTTATGCGCGTCCAGCGGTCGCGGCGGTAAATATTCCATCACCAGAAAGCTGTAATCCCGATCGCTGCCGACGGCAAAGACCTGCGGAACGCTGACGGTTTTACAGCGCGAGAGCAGCTCCAGCTGATCCGCCTCCGCGGTAAAAATGGGGAGCAGCTCGCGTTCATCGCATTTGACGAAGTAGTCTTTCCCGCCAAAACGTAAATGCCAGGCGGCATGGATTTCCCCGCCGGGTAGCTCGTTGCGCAGTTCGATTTCAGCGCCGTCAGTGTGCTGCTCGCTTAACAAATTGCTAATAGCTTGCCACATGCTGTCTCTCCCCATGTTTTCCACCATATCATAAGGTTAGCGTATAACCTGGCCGTAAAGTTCGAGCTAACGCACAACTGGCGCCTTCCACGATGGCGATCGCACTTATTGAGCTTTTAACCATTCGCTAAATGTGGTGATGGCTATCTCTGCTGGTCTGCCTAGAGCGGTTTCCGCAAGGCCTGCGCTTAAAGCCCGCACGTCGTCGGCGCTCTGCGCGCTCAGCAGGCCAAACGTGTTGGTGCCTAATTCATGCGTTTTTCCATCTTCGTCGTTGAGCGTCAGGACAAAACCTGCGCGGATGAAATGATTGCTGAGCTCATTTATCTCGGTCAGCGTCTGTTCCTGAAATTTAACGGTGATCACGTGCGCGGTAATATCGTTGCTCATTTTTCACTCTGTTGTTATGCATGGAATTTCTAGCATAGACCATGATAGCGAATTGACCCCCTTCACCGGAGCGAAGGGGGGCGAGACTAGCGGGCACACAGGTAATCGTAGATTTTTTGCGTATTGGCTAATGAACACAGACGGGTGCCGTGGTTAATCGTGGCGGCGCTACCGGCGGCGACGCCAAAGCGGACCATATCTTCCAGCGAGGCGTGCTCGGCGAGACGCAAAGTCATCGCGCCGACCATACTGTCGCCGGCACCTACGGTGCTTTGGCTTTTCATCGGCGGCGGCACCACCTGTACGCTGCCGGAGGCATCAACTCCCAGCGCCCCCTGCGGGCCCAGCGAAACCACAACCCGGCGTACTTTTCCGGAGCGGATGAGCTCCAGCGCGGCATTGCGTACGTCGTCAGGCTGGCTGAGGTCGCGCTGTACCAGCGCGCTAAGCTCTTTCTGGTTCGGTTTGACCAGCTCAATGTTGCCGACGTCCAGCGCGGCGGCCAGCGCATCGCCGGAGCTGTCGATGATGCAACGTAGCCCGTGCTGCTGCGCGTTTTTTACCAGTTGAGTCAGATGCTCGACGCTGATACCGGGAGGCAGACTGCCGCTGATAACCAGCAGCGAACCGGGCTCAATCGCCAGCACTTTCTCTTCCAGGCGGCGGAACTCATCCTCGGTTAGCGCCGCGCCGGGCATGACAAAGCGATATTGTTCACCGCTGGCATCGACATGCACATGTAAGTTTTGCCGCGTCCAGTCGCGGGTTTCTATTGTTTCGACCGGGACCTGCTCGTCTGCCATCAGGGCGGTAAGATGCTCGCCGGTGGCGCCCCCAACCGGGAAAATAGCCGTCGCTTTACCACCCAGAAAGGTAATGGCCCGGGCGACGTTGATCCCGCCGCCTCCAGGTTCGAATACCGGTGCGCTACAGCGTAATTTGCCTTCGGGATAAATTTGCGGCGTCAGCGTTGCGCTGTCGAGTGATGGGGCCAGCGTGAGCGTATAAATTTTGGTCATCCTGTTCCTCCTTAATACGAATAAAGCTGCTTTTTTAAGCATGGCACCGAAATGGAGTAAGGGGAAGCGGGGTGGGCGGCGGATTTGCAAAGATGTCTGTGTTTTTATCTTTATGAAATAAAGATTGTTTTGGGAACCGTCTTATTCAAAAAACGAAATAGCAATTGATTGCTAAGTTATTCGTGCCTTTTTATAATCAAGCGCCTTTCTTAGGACTCGCATTCAGCGCGCCTCGCGAAAGTTTCCGGGACCTGTCGGGTCTCCTTAAATGTTGTACGGACTCTAAATTCAATGAAGGGATCTCTGGTCCATTCATCATTTGTACTGTCCTGAAGATATGTATTTTAGAGAGTTATAATGAAGCTTTTGAAGACAGTACCCGCAGCGGCATTGCTGGCGGGGGGGCTTTTTGCGTCTGTAAACGCACTGGCCGATGATTCCGTTTTTACCGTCATGGATGACCCTTCCACTGCCAAAAAACCTTTCGAAGGTGCTGTGAATGCGGGTTATCTCGCTCAGTCCGGCAATACGAAAAGCTCATCAATGACCGCTGACTCCACGCTGACCTGGTACGGCGACACGACGGCCTGGTCACTGTGGGGCAATGCGAGCAACACGTCCTCTAACGATCAACGCTCTTCGGAAAAATATGCCGTGGGCGGCCGTAGTCGTTATAACCTGACCGATATGAACTACGTATTTGGTCAGGCCAGCTGGCTGACCGACCGCTACAACGGTTATCAACAGCGCGACGTACTGACCGCCGGTTATGGTCGCCAGATCCTTAACGGCCCGGTTCACAGCCTGCGTTTTGAATTTGGTCCGGGCGTGCGCTATGACGAATATACCGATGGCGATAACGAAACTCAGCCGCTGGGGTATGCGTCCGGAACCTGGGCGTGGCAGATGACCGACAACGCTAAATTTACACAAGGTGTTTCGGTATTCGGGGCTGAAGACACGACGCTGAATTCGGAAAGCGCATTAAACGTGGCCATCAACGCCCACTTTGCGCTGCGCGTCGCCTATAACCTGACGTGGAACTCGCAGCCGCCGGCCTCGGCGCCTGAGCATACCGACCGCCGCACCACCTTGTCGCTCGGTTATAAAATGTAATTTACAGGCCGGGCAACCGGCCTGATTCCTGTTATTTCCTGCCGGGTATGAATACTCACTATAACGGATGATTTTTTCATTCATTTTTTAGCGGTGGGGGGATTTATTTATGTATGCAGGTAATTTATCGATTAATTAACCGCGTGGTATGAGCGGGAATTGCCACGATAAATTGTCAGCGCCCCTTGCTATTTAAAAGAAGAATAACCATTTAGTTATTACGTCTTTAATCGCGCACTAATGATGTGTACACTAACCCTCGGTGTTATCAACGAGCGGCTGCAGGTGAGGGCGGTTCAATAGATAGACGGGCGTACTCATATTTTCGCAGAGTGAAGCGGGAGCTGAGCCACAACTCGTTGATAATTATGATTATATTGTTTTGTATGTGCTCTTTCGTGTGGGGCACCACTGCAAATAAGGACATAAAATGCCTGTAATTACGCTTCCTGATGGCAGCCAACGCCATTTCGACCACGCAGTTAGCCCGATGGATGTGGCTCTGGATATCGGTCCAGGCCTGGCGAAAGCCACCATCGCCGGACGTGTAAACGGTGAGCTGGTTGACGCCTGCGACCCGATCGAAACTGACTCCACGCTTTCTATTATCACCGCAAAAGATGAAGACGGTCTGGAAATCATTCGTCACTCCTGCGCTCACTTGTTAGGTCATGCGATCAAACAGCTGTGGCCGAACACTAAAATGGCCATTGGCCCGGTTGTCGACAACGGTTTTTACTATGATGTCGATCTGGACCACACCCTGACTCAGGAAGACATCGACGCGCTCGAAAAACGTATGCACGAGCTCGCCGAGAAAAACTACGATGTCATCAAGAAGAAAGTCAGCTGGCACGAAGCGCGTGAAACCTTCGTGAAGCGTGGCGAAACCTATAAAGTTTCTATTCTTGACGAAAACATCGGCCATGATGACAAGCCAGGCTTGTATCATCACGAAGAATATATCGATATGTGCCGCGGCCCGCACGTACCGAATATGCGTTTCTGCCATCACTTCAAACTGATGAAAACCGCTGGTGCGTACTGGCGTGGCGACAGCAACAATAAAATGTTGCAGCGTATCTACGGTACCGCCTGGGCAGATAAAAAAGCGCTGAACGCCTACCTGCAGCGTCTGGAAGAAGCCGCTAAGCGTGACCATCGTAAAATCGGTAAACAGCTTGACCTGTATCATATGCAGGAAGAAGCGCCGGGTATGGTGTTCTGGCACAATGACGGCTGGACTATCTTCCGTGAACTGGAAACTTTCGTTCGTTCTAAACTGAAAGAGTACCAGTATCAGGAAGTCAAAGGCCCGTTCATGATGGACCGTGTGCTGTGGGAAAAAACCGGCCACTGGGACAACTACAAAGATGCGATGTTCACCACCTCTTCCGAGAACCGTGAATACTGCATTAAGCCGATGAACTGCCCGGGTCACGTGCAGATCTTCAACCAGGGGTTGAAATCTTACCGCGATCTGCCGCTGCGTATGGCTGAATTCGGTAGCTGCCACCGTAATGAGCCGTCGGGTGCGCTGCATGGTCTGATGCGCGTTCGCGGCTTTACTCAGGATGATGCGCATATCTTCTGTACTGAAGATCAGGTTCGCGATGAAGTGAACGCCTGTATTCGTATGGTTTATGATATGTACAGCACCTTTGGCTTCGAGAAAATCGTCGTCAAGCTGTCTACTCGCCCGGAAAAACGTATCGGTAGCGACGAGACCTGGGATCGCGCGGAAGCGGATCTGGCGGTGGCGCTGGAAGAAAACAACATCCCATTTGAATATCAACTGGGCGAAGGGGCGTTCTACGGCCCGAAAATTGAATTTACCCTGTATGACTGCCTCGATCGTGCATGGCAGTGCGGTACTGTACAGCTGGACTTCTCCCTGCCTCAGCGTTTAAGCGCCTCTTATGTTGGCGAAAACAACGAGCGTCAGGTACCGGTAATGATTCACCGCGCGATTCTCGGCTCGCTGGAGCGCTTCATCGGCATCCTGACCGAAGAGTTCGCTGGCTTCTTCCCAACCTGGCTTGCGCCAGTGCAGGTAGTGGTCATGAATATTACTGATTCTCAGTCTGAATACGTTAACGAATTGACGCGTAAACTACAAAATGCGGGCATTCGCGTAAAAGCGGACTTGAGAAATGAGAAGATTGGCTTTAAAATCCGCGAGCACACTTTACGTCGTGTCCCGTATATGTTGGTCTGTGGCGACAAAGAAGTTGAAGCCGGCAAAGTGGCCGTGCGTACCCGTCGCGGTAAAGACCTCGGCAGCATGGACGTAAATGAAGTGATCGAGAAGCTGCAACAAGAGATTCGCAGCCGCAGTCTTCAACAACTGGAGGAATAAGGTATTAAAGGCGGAAAACGAGTTCAAACGGCACGTCCGAATCGTATTAATGGCGAGATTCGCGCCCAGGAAGTTCGCTTAACTGGTCTGGAAGGTGAGCAGCTGGGTATTGTGAGTCTGAGAGAAGCTATCGAAAAGGCTGAAGAGGCTGGAGTAGATTTAGTTGAAATCAGCCCTAACGCCGAACCGCCAGTTTGTCGTATCATGGACTACGGCAAGTTCCTTTATGAAAAGAGTAAGTCTTCTAAGGAACAGAAGAAGAAGCAGAAAGTTATCCAGGTTAAGGAAATTAAATTCCGCCCTGGTACTGATGAAGGTGACTATCAGGTAAAACTCCGCAGCCTGATTCGCTTTCTCGAAGATGGCGATAAGGCCAAGATCACGCTGCGTTTCCGCGGTCGTGAGATGGCCCACCAGCAGATCGGTATGGAAGTGCTTAATCGCGTGAAAGACGATCTGGTTGAACTGGCAGTAGTCGAATCCTTCCCAACGAAGATCGAAGGCCGCCAGATGATCATGGTGCTCGCTCCGAAGAAGAAACAGTAAGGCCATCAAGTAACATTCCGGTGGGCTTCGGCTCACTGGTTTGTTCGCCTTTGTTTCGTTTATTAACAATGCGAAGTGGAAGTTATTAAAATGCCAAAAATTAAGACCGTACGCGGTGCTGCAAAGCGCTTCAAAAAAACCGGTAAAGGTGGTTTTAAGCACAAGCACGCTAACCTGCGTCACATTCTGACCAAAAAAGCTACCAAGCGTAAACGTCACCTGCGTCCGAAAGCCATGGTTTCCAAAGGCGATCTGGGCCTGGTAATCGCGTGCCTGCCGTACGCATAAGTCGTTAACCCTTTTAACTTTTTAATTAGAATAGATACAGGAGAGCACATATGGCTCGCGTAAAACGTGGTGTAGTTGCCCGTGCACGTCACAAGAAAATTTTGAAACAAGCTAAAGGTTACTACGGTGCGCGTTCTCGCGTATACCGCGTTGCCTTCCAGGCTGTTATCAAAGCTGGTCAGTACGCTTATCGTGACCGTCGTCAGAAAAAGCGTCAGTTCCGCCAGCTGTGGATTGCGCGTATCAACGCAGCAGCACGTCAGAACGGTATTTCTTACAGCAAATTCATCAACGGCCTGAAAAAAGCCTCTGTTGAAATCGACCGTAAGATCCTGGCTGACATCGCTGTATTCGACAAATTAGCGTTCACCGCTCTGGTCGAAAAAGCGAAAGCAGCTCTGGCATAAGCCAGTTGAAAGAGGGAGCTTGTCTCCCTCTTTTCGTTTCAACACTATCAATACATTGACTTTTATCCGTGCAGGCTTTTCAATACAGGTCTGACGTTTCTTACCAGACAAGGTAATGCAAGCATGAATGCTGCTATTTTCCGCTTCTTTTTTTACTTTAGCACCTGAACTCAGGAGGCTAGCGCGTGAAAGAAGAAACGGAAAACAGCGCCAGAAAGCCTCCCCTGTGGAGGCTTTTTTCGTATATAGATTCGGGATATTTGTTTCACTAAAACCGGTGTCTGCACCGACATAATGAGGAAAACCATGTCACATCTCGCAGAGCTGGTTGCCAGTGCCAAGGCAGCCATTAACGAGGCATCAGATGTTGCCGCGCTGGACAACGTCCGCGTTGAATATCTGGGTAAAAAAGGGCATCTGACCCTGCAAATGACCACCCTGCGTGAGTTGCCGCCGGAAGAGCGTCCGGCAGCGGGTGCGGTCATTAACGAAGCGAAAGAGCAGGTGCAGCAGGCGCTGAACGCGCGTAAGGCTGAGCTGGAAGGCGCCGCGCTCAATGCCCGTCTGGCCGCAGAGACTATCGATGTCTCCTTGCCGGGACGCCGCATTGAAAATGGCGGTTTGCATCCGGTTACCCGCACCATCGATCGTATCGAGAACTTCTTCGGCGAGCTTGGCTTCACCGTGGCGACTGGCCCCGAAATCGAAGATGATTATCATAACTTCGATGCGCTGAACATTCCGGGTCACCATCCGGCGCGCGCTGACCACGATACCTTCTGGTTCGATGCGACCCGTCTGTTGCGTACTCAGACTTCTGGCGTACAGATCCGCACCATGGAAAACCAGCAGCCGCCAATTCGTATTATCGCGCCGGGCCGCGTCTATCGTAACGATTACGATCAGACCCACACCCCGATGTTCCATCAGATGGAAGGTCTGATTGTTGATAAGAACATCAGCTTCACCAATCTGAAAGGTACCCTGCACGATTTCCTGAATAACTTCTTCGAAGAAGATCTGCAGGTACGATTCCGTCCGTCCTACTTCCCGTTCACCGAACCGTCTGCAGAAGTTGATGTGATGGGTAAAAACGGTAAATGGCTGGAAGTGCTGGGCTGCGGCATGGTGCACCCGAACGTACTGCGTAACGTCGGCATCGATCCGGAAGTTTACTCCGGCTTCGCCTTCGGCATGGGCATGGAGCGTCTGACCATGCTGCGTTATGGCGTGACCGATTTGCGCGCATTCTTCGAAAACGATCTGCGTTTCCTCAAACAGTTTAAATAAGGGCAGGACAGAACAATGAAATTCAGTGAACTGTGGTTACGCGAATGGGTTAACCCGGCGATCGACAGCGACGCGCTGTCCGATCAGATTACCATGGCGGGCCTGGAAGTTGATGGCGTTGAGCCGGTGGCCGGTAGCTTCAACGGCGTGGTCGTCGGTGAAGTGGTCGAGTGCGGCCAGCATCCGAATGCTGACAAACTGCGCGTGACCAAAATCAATGTCGGCGGCGAGCGTCTGCTGGACATCGTCTGCGGTGCGCCGAATTGCCGTCAGGGCCTGAAGGTGGCCGTCGCGACCATTGGCGCCGTACTGCCGGGTGATTTTAAAATTAAAGCGGCGAAACTACGCGGCGAACCGTCAGAAGGAATGCTGTGCTCTTTCTCCGAGCTGGGTATTTCCGACGACCATAGCGGTATCATCGAGCTGCCGGCCGATGCGCCGATCGGTACCGATATTCGCGAATACCTCAAGCTTGACGATAACACCATTGAAATCAGCGTCACGCCAAACCGCGCCGACTGCCTGGGTATCATCGGCGTGGCGCGCGATGTCGCTGTGCTGAACAAAGCGCCGCTGAACGCGCCGGAAATCACTCCAGTTGCCGCGACTATTGACGACGTGCTGCCGATTCAGGTTGACGCGCCGCAGGCGTGCCCGCGCTATCTGGGCCGGGTGGTGAAAGGCATCAACGTCAAAGCGCCCACTCCGCTGTGGATGAAAGAGAAGCTGCGTCGCTGCGGTATCCGTTCCATCGATGCGGTGGTTGACGTGACCAACTACGTGCTGCTCGAGCTCGGCCAGCCGATGCACGCCTTTGATCGTGACCGCATTGAAGGTGGTATCGTCGTGCGGATGGCAAAAGAGGGCGAAACGCTGGTACTGCTGGACGGCTCTGAAGCTAAGCTCGATAGCGATACGCTGGTCATTGCTGACCACAAGAAAGCGCTGGCGATGGGCGGTATCTTCGGCGGCGAACATTCCGGCGTTAACGATGAAACCCAGAACGTGCTGTTGGAATGCGCGTTCTTCAGCCCGCTGTCTATCACCGGTCGCGCGCGCCGTCATGGCCTGCACACCGATGCATCCCACCGCTACGAACGCGGCGTCGATCCGGCCCTGCAATATAAAGCGCTGGAGCGTGCGACCCGTCTGCTGATCGACCTGTGCGGCGGGGAAGCCGGCCCAATTATCGATGTGACCAACGAAGAGACGCTGCCAAAACGCGCCACTATCACCCTGCGCCGTAGCAAGCTGGATCGCCTGATTGGCCATCATATTGATGACGCTCAGGTGAGCGACATTCTGCAACGCCTGGGTTGCGAAGTGACCATTGGTCAGGACGAGTGGCAGGCCGTGGCGCCAAGCTGGCGTTTCGATATGGAGATCGAAGAAGATCTGGTTGAAGAAGTGGCCCGCGTCTACGGCTACAACAACATTCCTGACGAGCCGGTACAGGCAGGTCTCATCATGGGAACCCACCGTGAAGCGGACCTGTCGCTGAAGCGCGTGAAAACGCTGCTTAACGACAAAGGTTATCAGGAAGTGATTACCTACAGCTTCGTTGACCCGAAAGTACAGCAGCTAATCCACGCCGGTGAAGAGGCGCTGATTCTGCCAAGCCCTATCTCCAGCGAAATGTCGGCGATGCGTCTGTCGCTGTGGACCGGTCTGTTGGGCACCGTCGTCTACAACCAGAACCGTCAACAGAGCCGCGTGCGCATCTTTGAGAGCGGTCTGCGCTTCGTGCCGGATACGCAGGCGCCGCTGGGTATTCGTCAGGATGTGATGCTGGCCGGGGTGATTAGCGGTAACCGTTACGAAGAGCACTGGAACCTGGCAAAAGAAACCGTCGATTTCTATGATTTAAAAGGCGATCTGGAATCTGTTCTTGATCTGACCGGTAAATTAGCCGATATCGAATTCCGTGCAGAAGCGGCTACCGCACTGCATCCGGGACAATCCGCGGCGATTTATCTGAAAGGTGAACGCATTGGTTTCATTGGGGTTGTTCATCCGGAACTGGAACGTAAACTGGATCTCAACGGCCGCACTCTGGTGTTCGAAATCGAGTGGAACAAGCTTGCAGACCGCGTGGTGCCTCAGGCGCGCGAAATTTCTCGCTTCCCGGCGAACCGTCGCGATATCGCGGTACTGGTCGCGGAAAACGTCCCTGCAGCCGATGTTTTGGCCGAATGTAAGAAAGTTGGCGTAAATCAGGTAGTTGGCGTAAACTTATTTGACGTGTACCGTGGTAAGGGTGTGGCGGAAGGCTTTAAGAGCCTTGCGATTAGCCTGATCCTTCAGGATACCAGCCGTACACTCGAAGAAGAGGAGATTGCCACTACCGTTGCCAAATGTGTAGAGGCATTAAGAGAGCGATTCCAGGCATCATTGAGGGATTGAACCTATGGCGCTTACAAAAGCTGAAATGTCAGAATATCTGTTTGATAAGCTTGGGCTTAGCAAGCGGGATGCCAAAGAACTGGTAGAGTTGTTTTTCGAAGAGATCCGTCGTGCTCTGGAAAACGGAGAACAGGTAAAACTCTCCGGGTTTGGCAACTTCGATTTGCGTGATAAGAACCAACGCCCGGGACGTAACCCGAAAACGGGGGAAGATATTCCCATTACAGCCCGGCGTGTGGTGACCTTCAGACCCGGACAGAAGTTAAAAAGCCGTGTCGAAAACGCTTCACCCAGAGAGAAATAATCTGGACTGACTAATTAAAAAGGCCGCTATGCGGCCTTTTTTCTTACCTGTTTTATCTTACGCTTTTACGGCGGTGACCATGATTTCCACCAGGATGTCGGGCCGCGCCATCTCGGCCTGAACGGCCGCCCGCGCCGGGCTATGGCCTTCCGGCATCCACTTCACCCAGACCTCATTAAACGCGGCAAAATCGCGTGAGATATCTTTAAGCCAGATCTGTGCGGAAAGGATGTGCTGCTTGTCGCTACCGGCGGTAGCCAGCAGGGCGTCGATCTTCTCCAGAACTTCACGGGTTTGCAGCGCAATATCATCAGTACTGCTTTTCGGCGTTTGTCCGGAGAGAAACACCAGGTTGCCGTACTCGACGCTGGCGGAAAGTCGGGGTTGCGGATTATTACGAATAATTGTCATGCGGATTGTTTCCATGTCAGACCATCTAAAGAAATTGCCGGCGCTTCGCCATCGAGGAGCGCTCCCAGTACCACGGCGCTGCCGGCCGCGAGGGTAAAACCGAGGCTACCCTGGCCGAGATTCATCCACAGATTCTGGTATCCGGCACGCCCCAGCATCGGTGGGCCCGCGGGCGTCGACGGACGCATACCGGTCCAGGCTTCAGCCTCATCCAGTCCCTGCAGTTCGGGAAAGCTGCTAGCGACGATTTTCTTCAGCGCCTGAACGCGGCTATCACGTAGTTCATCGCCGTCGTAACCGATATCCACCATCGCCGCGATGCGTAACCGATCGCCCAGGCGGGCGTAAACGATTTTGTGTCCGTAGTCGGTCACGCTGATATCCGGCGCGATCCCGGATTGCTTAGGGTAGGGAAGGGTCAGGCTGTATCCCTTCAGCGCGCACAGCGGCACGCGCACGCCCAGATGACCCAGCAGCGGGCCGCTGCCGTTACCGGCGGCGACGACATAATCATCGCCGGTTATCGTACCGCAGCTGGTCTCAAGTGAACTGATGCGCCCGTCGCGCTTATTGAGCCGCAGCACCTCGCAGTGGGTGAGCAGGCTGAAGTTGCTGCTGGCATTGAGTTTGTCGAGCAGCGCGAGACAGAATTTATGGCAGTCTGCCGTTTCATCTCCTGGCGAATAAATCCCGCCCTGTAGCGAATGGCTGATGTGTTTCAGCGCCGGTTCAAGCTGCAGGCAGGCTTCGGCGCTCAGCGCATGCTGGTATTGGGGGTTAATCCCTTTTGCCGCTTTATGAAAATCATATTCCCGGCGATGGATGATGAGTTTGCCGCTACGCCGCCAGTGAAAATCAGCAAGATTATCTTCATCAAGCCACGACTGCATGACCTGACGGCTAAGCAGTGATAAACGTAAAATATGATCGCCGTTAATTTTGTTGCTTTGGCTATTGCAGGCGCGCAGAAACTGCAACAGCCAGCGCCACTGCTGGAAAGACATTTGCAGGCGCATATTCAGCGGTGAATCGGCTTTGCCCATCCATTTAATTCCCTGCAGGGGAACGCCGCGGTCGGCAAGCGGCGCCACGTAGCGGTAGCTTAATTGCCCGCCGTTGGCGAAACTGGTGGCGCTGCCCGGCTCGGCGTTGCGCTCCAGTAGCTGCACCTGGTGTCCGCTCTTAATTAATACCCAGGCGGTGGCCAGCCCCACCACGCCGCCGCCGATAATCACAATGCGTTTTTTCATAACCTGATATATCCACCGCTGATAAATATCTTGCGGTTATGTCAAAGCATTTACCCCAGCGGCGCAATTGACTTTTTATGGTCAGGGTATAACTGCAGGTTAATTTCTTTGAGCTGTTGGCGCAGCTGTTTACACAGAAAATCGACAAATTTCTGCGTGATTGGGCTGAGTGAAACATCGGCGCGACGCAGCAGGCAAAGGTTGATTTTCATCGGCGGCGTAATCGGGTGAATCATCTCCGGCGACAAATTATGCCGCGCCGAGAAGATATCGGTGATACTGCAGCCGATGCCGCGCTTCACGAACTCGGTGGCCATGTAGTAGGTCTGCACATTAAGCCGGGTAGTGGAAAAATCACGGCGGGTGGCGATGGCGGCAGAGAGCGAATGCGGCCCCGGCGAGATCCAGCGCTGCTGATCGATCTCTTTGATGTCCACCGCGCCTTGTCGGTAGTCGCGGTCGATATAGACCAGCGGCACTTCGGCAATCAGGGTGGTGATGATCTCCCCCTGCTGGACCGGCTGCAGCGTCAGCGCTAAATCTATTTCGCGCAGATCCAATTTCTTGACCAACGTCTCAGTATGCTCGGTGGTTAAGGTCATCACCAGATTACTGTTTTGCTGATAAAAATCGGTCACCAGCTCCGGCACCAGGCTTAATCCGAGGCTTGGTAAACAGCCTAAGGTGATTTTGGCGCGCGGATCGCGGGCCAGATTATCCGCCAGCAGGCGCAGGTTATCGAGATCCTGATAAATGCTCTGCGCTTTTTCAAAAAGTGTGAGCGCTTCGCTACTTGGCAGCAGCTTGCCCCGTACCCGCTGAAACAGCTTAAAACCGAGCTTAAGCTCGGCGTTTTTTAACGCTTTACTGGCGGCTGGCTGGGAGATATTCAGCGATTCCGCCGCACGTGAAAGAGAGCCGCAAGTCATCACGGCGTAGAAGATTTCCAGATGGCGCAGTTTCATGAACAGTTAACTCAGGGTTATAGCTTGCCGATAAAAAGTCATTTTCTACTAACACTAAATTAACATAAATTTAATCGCCAATCAGCGCTCCGGTTACATATTGTGCTGCTGGTACCGTCTTCAGACGGACTTTTACGTTCTCAGAACCATTCCCTTTGTTCCCTACAAATCCTCAGGCCATCGAGCCAATAATGATAACGAGGGGGGGATATTTTCTGAGCAGGCCCGAATACGCCAACCTGCAAGTGCGGTCGGTTTTAATGGCTTTAAGGAGTTATATGAGTGACTCAACGCTCGCTGGCAATACCCTCGCCAGACGAAATATCACAAGAAAAAACGTTATTATTGGCCTGTTATTGGTGCTTTTTGTGTTGACCGCGTGGTGGTGCCATGGCCGCCCGAGTAATGAACTCGGCCTGTTGGGCTTTACGCCATTAGTGGCGTTAGCGGTGCTGTCGCTGGTCGGTGTCGATATTGTTCTGGCGGTGATTTCTTCGATTATTATCGCCATGATTATGACCTCCACCGGATTGCCGGAAATGGGCACCATGCTGGCGAAATCCACCGGTTCATTTATCGCCACCGTCGGGCTGATTATTATGCTCGGCGCCGGGGTGGGCGAAGTCGCCACCCGTACCGGCGCCGCAGTTGAGTTGGTGAAATTTGTCGTTCACCGCATCGGCCTGTCCAGCCAGACCCGAGTGAAGTTTGGCATTGTGGTGTCCTCGATTTTAATCTGCGGCTCGCTGGGGACGATGGCCGGTGGTAACGCGATTATTGTCGCGGTAATCATCCCGGTAGCGGCAGCGGTACGCCTGACTCCGCCAACGGTAGCCGCGCTGATGATGACCGCCGGCTCCGTGGGATTGTTTACCGGGCCGTTTACCCCTAGCACCGTGACTATCCTGAGCCTTGGCGGATTAAGCTATCCGGATTATCTGCTGTACGTGGGGCTGCCGATGAGCGCGGTGACGTTGCTGGCCGGCTGGGTGATGGCGGGACGGATCCAGAAGATGACCGAAGGCAAACTACGCTATGAAGTCGATCTCACGGAGAAGCCAACAGAAGCACTGAGCGCCGCGCAGCTGCGTCGGCGTAAGCTCAGCGCGCTGGCCTTCGCGGCAACGATTATTGTGATGGCGGTAATTGGTGTGGTGATTAAAGCCGGATTCAGCTTTGCGATTATCGTGATGCTGCTGGTGGCCCTGATTACCGGGCTGGTGGGCGGCCTGCGCCCGACGCAGATCCTGCAGGCGCTGTACCACGGTTGTGGCCGTCTGGTGTGGATGTTTATCCTCTACTGGCTGTATAACCCGATCCTGGAGCTGATGGATGGTCTTCATGCCTACCAAGGGCTGCTCGACTATACCCAGCCGCTGCTGGAAGGCATTTCGCCTGCCTGGTTGTGCTTTTGCATCTTCGCTTTCAATATTATTGGCCACGTACCGGGGGCGGCGGTGGCGCAGATGACCTTCACCCACAAAATATTCGGCCCGATGCTGATGGCCGCTGGCGTACCGCCACAGGGAACCACTGCGGTGCTGCTGGCCTCTTCGCAGGTCGACTGGTTTGGCCCATTCCCCTCTTCGGATATGTTTGGTCAGATGGGGCTGGCGCAATCTACCCATCTGAAATATATGCTTTATAACGGCTGGGCGATTGTGGTGGCGAATATCATTCTCTTCGCGCTACTGTTCCAGGTATTGGTGTAAATTCCATTCCCACGCTGGCGTCTCGAGGAGCGCCGGCGCCAGCGTGGTGATAACTCAGAGTTTTTCCTTTTCTCCCCGCCATCGCCACCGTAAAATCAATCACCTCGCTCACTTGTCTCCGGGACTTATGCAGACCTTCGCCGATATTCAACAGCGCTATAACCGTCGTTGGCTAACCGCCTTAACGCTGATCCTACTTGTCACATTGACAATTAGCCTGTGCGCCGGTGACCAATGGATCGCGCCGCAGGAGTGGTTTAGCGCTAAAGGCGAGCTGTTTATCTGGCAAATCCGTCTGCCGCGCACGCTGGCGGTGCTGTTAGTGGGGGCGGCGCTGGCGCTTTCCGGGGCGATCATGCAGGCGCTATTTGAAAACCCGCTGGCGGAACCGGGTCTGCTGGGTGTTTCTAACGGCGCGGGCGTTGGGCTGATTGCCGCCGTGCTGTTAGGCCACGGCATGTTACCCATGTGGGCGCTGGGGCTGTGCGCCATCGCCGGCGCGCTGCTGATTACCTTTATTCTGCTCCGTTTCGCCCGGCGTCACCTGTCCACCAGCCGTCTGCTGCTGGCAGGGGTGGCGCTCGGCATTATTTGTAGCGCGTTGATGACCTGGGCGGTCTATTTCTCAACGTCTTTTGATCTGCGCCAGCTGATGTACTGGATGATGGGCGGTTTTGGCGGCGTCGACTGGCAGCAGCTGTGGCTGATGCTGGCGCTGCTACCGGTGCTGCTGTGGGTATGCTGGCAGTCGCAGCCGCTGAACTTACTGGCGTTGGGCGAAGTCTCGGCGCGTCAGCTCGGCCTGCCGCTGTGGCTATGGCGAAAACTACTGGTGGTGGCCACCGGCTGGCTGGTCGGCGTCAGCGTGGCGCTGGCGGGAGCGATTGGCTTTATTGGTCTGGTGATCCCACATATTTTGCGCCTGTGCGGCCTGAGCGATCATCGGGTGCTGCTTCCCGCCTGCCTGTTAGCTGGCGCCAGCGCGCTGCTCGGCGCCGATATCATTGCCCGTCTGGCGTTATCGGCAGCGGAATTACCGATCGGCGTGGTGACGGCGACGCTGGGGGCGCCGGTATTCATCTGGTTGCTGCTGCGTTCGGGACGGCGGGGGTAGGGAGACGCCGTCGTAATGGACGGCGTCGGGTGACGATTACCAGCCTTTGATGGCATCGCCTTTATAGACTTCCTGCGCTTTATCGGCGACTTCCTTGGTCTGGAAGGCCTCTTTCAGCTCCTGGATTTTCTTGCTGTCTTTATTGTCTTCGCGAGAGACAATCGCATTGACATAAGGTGAATCCGGGCCTTCCATAAACAGGCCATCGCGGGCGGCGGATAAACCGACCTGCGCCGAGAAATTAGTGTTGATGATGGCAAGCGTTACGTTCGGATCGTCGAGCGTACGGGTCAGCTGCGGAGTATCGACTTCAACAATCTTCAGGTGTTTTGGGTTATCAATGATATCCAGCGTAGTGGGCAGATAGCCTACGCCATCTTTCAACTTGATTAATCCTTGCGCCTGTAACAGCAGCAGGCTGCGGCCAAGCGTGGTGGTTTCGTTAGAGATAGAGACGGTCGCGCCGTCAGGCAGTTCGCTGATATTTTTGATTTTGCGCGAATAGGCGGCAATCGGGAAGACGAACGTTTTACCGACGATGGCGAATTTATAGCCGCGCTCTTTCGACTGCGCTTCGAGATAGGGCAGCGTCTGGAAGGCGTTGGCGTCGACATCTTTATTATTTAACGCTTCATTCGGCAGGACGTAATCATTGAAAGAGATAACCTCAACGTCGAGGTTATATTTGTCTTTTGCTACCTGCTCCACGACTTTCCAGATAGCTTCATCCGGGCCGGTATTGATCGCGACTTTAACCTTATCGTTATCGTCCGGAGAGCAGGCGGATAACAGCGCCACCGATGTGGCGATTAATACCGAGCTTAATAACTTCTTCATCTATAAAAACTCTCATAAATTAACAAGTAACGAAACACTATTACATCTGTTTCACACTGTACACTGATTTGTCCATTGCTGATATTGAGAGGAATTCATGTTGCCGGTGGCAAACGCAGCGGTGTTACATCAAGCGACATTTGCCCACGAATCAAAGTAGAATCAGCCGCGTTGAATCCGCTACAGTAGATAGGGATCTCCTTAACCTGCATTATTGACTGAGGGAAGGCTATGCAACACGACATTCTTAATACCGAAGTGACGACCATCGATGGCGAGAAAACCACCCTGGCAGCGTATGCCGGAAAGGTGCTGCTGATCGTCAACGTGGCCTCAAAATGCGGCCTCACGCCGCAGTATGAGCAACTGGAAGCGCTGCAAGAAGAGTTTGCTCCGCAGGGATTCAGCGTCCTTGGCTTTCCTTGTAATCAGTTTCTCGGCCAGGAGCCGGGCAGCGAAGAAGAGATTAAAACGTTCTGCAGCGTGACCTACGGCGTCACTTTCCCACTGTTCAGTAAAATTGACGTCAACGGCGAACATCGCGCGCCGCTGTATCAAAAACTGATTGCCGCCGCCCCGAAAGCCGTCGCGCCGGAAGGGAGCGGCTTTTATGAGCGGATGGCCAGTAAAGGCCGAGCGCCGCTGTACGTTGACGACATCCTGTGGAACTTTGAAAAATTCCTCGTGGGCCGCGATGGCCAGGTCATTCAGCGTTTCTCTCCGGACATGACGCCGGACGACCCGCAGCTACTGGCTGCGCTAAAAGGAGCATTAGCGCAATAATGCCGTTTTTGATGCAGCTACAGGATGTAGCGGAAGCGGGGCGGCTGTCGCCGTTTACCGCTGACGTTCGGCCCGGAGAGATAGTCCATCTGGTGGGGCCGAACGGCGCGGGTAAAAGTACCCTGCTGGCGCGGATGGCCGGGCTGACCACCGGCCCCGGCCTGATTACGCTTAACCAGCGGGCGCTGGATAAGTGGCCCGCGGCGGAGCTTGCCCGCCATCGCGCCTATCTGAGCCAGCAGCAGCTCCCGCCCTTCGCAATGCCGGTGTGGCACTATCTGTCGTTACATATGCAGGATAGCGCCCCGCAGGGGTTGCTCAACGAGATCGCCGGCCAACTGGGGTTAAGCGATAAGCTGGGGCGCCAGGTCAACCAGATCTCCGGCGGCGAGTGGCAGCGGGTGCGTCTGGCGGCGGTGATCCTGCAGATTCACCGCCGCGCGAATCCAGCCGGCCAGCTGTTATTATTGGATGAACCGATGAACAGCCTCGATGTCGCGCAACAGGCGGCGCTGGATAGCGTGTTGGCGTCGCTATGCGGGCTGGGGATCGCTATCGTGATGAGCAGCCACGATCTCAACCATACGTTGCGACATGCGCAGAGGGCGTGGCTCATTTGTGGTGGGCAGATGATTGCCAGCGGGGAAACGTATGAGGTGCTGAGTGAGGAAAATTTGACCGCCGCTTATCATATCGCTTTCCAGCGTGTGGAAGTCGCGGGTCATCTTATGCTCGTGGCGTCACAGTAGCAGGTAAGGATCTTGCCTGTACGCCGCTAAACAGGCTAAATTATTGCAATAACAGGACAGGGAACAGAGGAATCGTCTGAGATGCGTTTGTGGTTCATTTTTATTGCGGCGATGGTGCTGCCTGGCTGTAGCAGCCACCGGGCGCCGCCGCCGAATCCGCGGCTGGCTGATTCCATTACCGTGGTGGCGAATCTGAATGAGCAATTGCGCAACTGGCGTGGTGCGCCGTACCGTTATGGCGGCATGACGCCGCGCGGCGTTGACTGTTCGGGCTTTGTGGTACGCACGTTCCGCGACAAATTCGCCATGCAGTTGCCGCGGGAAACTCGCGAGCAGGCGGAAATCGGCACCCGCATTGATAAAAGCGATCTGTTGCCCGGCGACCTGGTATTCTTCAAAACCGGATCCGGCGAAAGCGGCCTGCACGTCGGTATCTATGATACCGACAATCAATTTATTCACGCCTCTACCAGCCAGGGCGTTACCCGCTCGTCGCTGGACAACGTCTACTGGAACAAAAAATTCTGGCAGGCGAGGCGCATTTAACCCGCATTCGGTGAAAAAGGGGAGCGATGGCTCCCTTTTTTAATTGCCATAACCCTGCAGTTCGCCCGTGTTAATACCCTGTTGAAGGCACTACACTGGCGGCAGGAGGAACCATGACCCTGTCTTTTACTACTCACTGGCGCGATCGGCTGCCGGGTTTTTACACTTCTCTGGCGCCCACGCCGCTGGAGAACGCGCGTCTCATCTGGCGCAACACCGCTCTGGCGCAAACGTTGGGCGTCCCGGAAACGTTATTCGAACCCGAGCGCGGAGCGGGCGTCTGGGGTGGCGAAGCGTTGCTGCCGGGGATGTCGCCGCTGGCGCAGGTCTATAGTGGCCATCAATTTGGCGCCTGGGCCGGTCAGCTTGGCGATGGGCGCGGCATTTTGCTTGGCGAGCAGCAGTTGCCGGATGGTCAACGTTTTGACTGGCATCTTAAAGGCGCTGGTCTGACGCCCTATTCGAGAATGGGCGATGGCCGGGCGGTACTGCGTTCAACTATCCGCGAAAGCCTTGCCAGCGAAGCAATGCATGCGCTTGGGATCCCAACCACCCGCGCGCTGGCGATGGTGACCAGCGACACGCCGGTTTACCGCGAACGCGAAGAACGCGGCACCATGCTGATGCGCATCGCCGAAAGTCACGTACGCTTTGGCCATTTCGAACATTTTTACTATCGTCGCGAAGCGGGAAAAGTGCAGCAGCTGGCCGATTATGTGATTGAACACCACTGGCCGCAGCTGCAGCAGGAGGCGGATAAGTATATTCTCTGGTTCCGTGACGTTGTCACGCGTACCGCGGAAATGATCGCCAGCTGGCAGACCGTTGGCTTTGCCCACGGGGTGATGAATACCGACAATATGTCGATTCTTGGCCTGACCATGGATTATGGTCCGTATGGCTTCCTCGATGATTTCCAGCCCGGTTTTATCTGTAACCACTCTGATTACCAGGGGCGCTACAGCTTTGATAACCAACCGGCTGTAGGGTTGTGGAACCTGCAGCGTCTGGCCCAGTCGCTCTCGCCGTTTATCAGCGCCGACGCGCTGAACGCGGCGCTGGATGACTATCAGCATGCCTTGTTGACCGCCTACGGCCGCCGCATGCGCGACAAACTCGGCTTCTATACTCAGCAAACCGGTGATAACACTCTGCTTGATGGACTGTTCAGCCTGATGGAGCGTGAAGGGAGTGACTACACTCGTACCTTCCGGATGCTGAGCCAAAGCGAGCAGCATAGCGCGGCATCGCCGCTGCGCGATGAGTTTATCGACCGCCCGGCGTTTGATAGCTGGTTTGCCGACTACCGGGCGCGGCTGCGCGATGAACAGATCGACGATAGCGAACGCCAGCAGCGGATGCAGGGCGTCAACCCGGCGGTGGTGCTACGCAACTGGCTGGCGCAGCGGGCAATAGAAAAAGCCGAAGATGGCGACATGCGCGAGCTGGAACGTCTGCATGAGGCCCTCGCGCAGCCGTTTGCCGATCGTTCAGATGATTATGGCAGCCGCCCGCCTGACTGGGGTAAACATCTGGAAGTCAGCTGCTCCAGCTAACCGTAAAGCCTCGCCATCGCGCGAGGTTTTATTTGGTCAAAATTAGCTTACCGGCGTGGGTCTGGCGCAGCAGATAGCGCTGGCCGTCATGTTCGATCACCACGCGGCCTTCCGCGCCCAACAGCGTCCGGCTGCTGATTTGGCGATCGCTGGCAATAGGATAGGGAGCATTGTCTTTCGTTTTCTCAGCTGTGGCAGTGTTATCCATACGCGTCATAGCACCAAAGTAAAAATAAAAGCAACAATGATAATCATTATCAGTAATGTTAATTTTCACGGCAAGCCTTTTTTGTCGTGGCTTACCATTTCAGGTAGCTATTGCGCAGAGGATGAACGGCGAGCGATGAATACCCGCCGCGAGCGCGGCGGGGGAAGGGTTACAGCCGTGTAGCGGTGGCAGCAGCCAGTTCGGCGAGCATTTTTTCGCTATCTTCCCAGCTCAGACACGGGTCGGTAATCGACTGGCCCCAGGTCAGCGGCTGACCGGGGATCACTTTTTGCGTCCCTTCGGCGAGGAAGCTCTCCGCCATAATCCCGGCAATGGCGGTAGATCCATCGCGGATCTGCTGGCAGATATTGGCGCACACTTCCAGTTGCCGGCGATGCTGCTTCTGACAGTTGCCGTGGCTGAAGTCGACGACCAGTTGCTCAGGGAGATCGAATTCCCGTAGCGCTTCACCGGCGGCGGCGATATCCGCTGCATGATAATTTGGCCGTTTACCGCCGCGCATAATGATATGGCCGTACGGGTTACCGCTGGTCTGGTAGATGGTCATCTGGCCCTGTTTATCCGGCGACAGGAACATATGGCTGGCGCGCGAAGCGCGTATCGCGTCGACCGCGATACGGGTGTTGCCGTCGGTACCGTTTTTAAAACCAACCGGGCAGGAGAGCGCCGAGGCCATCTCGCGGTGGATTTGACTTTCGGTGGTGCGCGCGCCGATGGCGCCCCAGCTAATCAGATCGGCAATAAACTGCCCGGTCACCATATCCAGGAATTCGGTGGCGGTGGGGATACCCAGCTCGTTGACCTGCAGCAGCAGACGACGCGCCAGTTCGATACCGTGGTTGACCCGGTAACTGCCGTTGAGGTCAGGGTCGGAAATGAGTCCTTTCCAGCCCACGACGGTGCGCGGTTTTTCGAAATAGGTGCGCATGACAATTTCCAGCTGCGGCTGGTAACGTTCGCGCATGCCCTGCAGGCGGCGCGCATATTCCAGCGCCGCTTCGGGGTCGTGAATGGAGCAGGGGCCGATAATCACCAGCAGGCGGCGGTCTTCGCCGTTGAGGATTTTTTCAATCCGCCGGCGGGAGGCGGAGACGTGGGCGGCAACCTCGGCCGACACGGGATGGCGCTGCGCCAGTTCCGCGGGCGTTACCAGGCTTTCAATGCGCGCGGTACGCAATTCGTCTGTTTTATTCATTGGGGTCTCAAAAATCTGTTTCTTCCGCGGCGAAAATGCCGGGAAGTGATGCGCATCACGATAAACCAATCCCTGCTTATTGCAAGAGCAGGGCATGATCCTGTATAGGCCACGAGCGATAGCATAAACAAATTTTCAATAATGTACTAGTGTATTAGTACATCCTGCGATTCAGCCCCATGATATCCATGATTTTGGTGGCAATTTCCTCTACCGAATAGTTGGTACTGTTGAGGCAGGGGATCTTGTTTTTGCGATACAGCGCTTCGACTTCGGTTACTTCCATACGGCACTGGCGCAGCGAGGCGTAACGGCTGTTTTCCCGGCGCTCTTCGCGGATTGCCGCCAGTCGCTCCGGGTTAATCGTCAGGCCGAACATCTTGTGCTGCAGCGGCTTTAACGAGGCCGGGAGAACCAGATTGTCCATATCGTCGGCGATAAAGGGGTAGTTAGCGGCGCGAATGCCATACTGCATTGCCAGATACAGGCTGGTCGGCGTTTTGCCGCAGCGCGATACGCCGAGCAGGATCACCTGCGCCTGATCGAGATTGCGCAGCGAAATGCCGTCGTCATGGGCGAGCGTGTAATCGATGGCGGCGATACGCGCATCGTATTTAATCAGGTTACCGGGGTTCAGGCCGTGGGTGCGGTGAGCCACCGGTGTGGGATCCAGATGTAACTCTTGCTGCAGCGGGGCCACCAGCGCCTGCACGATATCCTGACAAAAACCCTCGCTTTGCAAAATAATGTCGCGAATTTCGGGGATAACGATGGAATAGAAGACCAGCGGGCGGATGCCGGTTTGTTGATAAATGGCATCGATTTGTTCTTTTACCGCCCGGGCGCGGCTGACGTTTTCAACAAACGGCAACGTCACGCTACTGATGACCACCGGGAATTGCGACATTACCGCATGGCCTAAAACTTCCGCCGTAATAGCGGTACCGTCAGAAATATAAAATACGTGGCGATCTACAGCACTGTCCATTTTGACCATCCGGTATAATTATCTAAAAGCAGAGTAAATTTAAGCACAGAGCTTTAACCTTTGTCTCACTTTAAAAAATGAAACGCTATTTTTGTTTTTAATGAAATGGCAGGTTCAGTTTCGGGTTTTGCACACTATTTGTATCAAATATCAATAGAATCCATTTTAATCATATAGTTAGGGAATTCCGGAAAACAATCCTAAAAACAGAAAATTAATTTGCTTGAACGATTCACCGTTTTTTTCAGCGGCATAAATATGTCAGGATGAATACCGTAGTCGATCGTGTGTTTTCTATAATTTGTATTAAATCACAAAAGGATTGTCTCGATGTCCAACAATGGCTCGTCACCGCTGGTGCTTTGGTATAACCAACTCGGCATGAATGATGTAGACAGAGTTGGGGGCAAAAATGCCTCCCTTGGTGAAATGATTACTAACCTGTCCGGTATGGGTGTCTCCGTACCAAACGGGTTCGCCACCACCGCTGATGCTTTCGATCAGTTCCTGGACCAAAGCGGCGTTAACCAGCGCATTTATGCACTGCTGGATGAAACCGACATTGACGACGTTTCCGCATTAGCGAAAGCGGGCGCGCAGATCCGTCAATGGATCATCGACACCCCCTTCCAGAGCGAACTGGAAAACGCGATTCGCGAAGCTTATGACCTGCTGTCCGCCGATGACGCCGAGGCCTCGTTCGCCGTTCGCTCTTCGGCGACGGCGGAAGATATGCCGGATGCTTCCTTCGCCGGCCAGCAAGAGACATTCCTCAACGTGCAGGGCTTTGACGCCGTGCTCGTTGCCGTGAAGCACGTCTTTGCTTCACTGTTTAACGATCGCGCGATCTCCTATCGCGTGCATCAGGGTTACGATCACCGCGGCGTGGCGCTATCCGCCGGGGTGCAGAGGATGGTGCGCTCCGACCTGGCCTCCTCCGGCGTGATGTTCTCCATCGATACCGAGTCCGGTTTCGACCAGGTGGTGTTTATCACCTCGGCGTGGGGGCTCGGTGAGATGGTGGTGCAGGGCGCGGTGAACCCGGACGAATTTTACGTTCATAAACCGACCCTGGCGGCTAACCGCCCAGCTATCGTGCGCCGTACCATGGGGTCGAAAAAAATCCGCATGGTTTACGCGCCGACTCAGGAACACGGCAAGCAGGTGCGCATCGAAGATGTGCCGCAGGCGCAGCGCGATGTTTTCTCGTTAACCAACGAGGAAGTGGAAGAGTTGGCGAAGCAGGCGGTGCAGATCGAGAAGCACTACGGTCGCCCGATGGATATCGAGTGGGCGAAAGATGGCCATACCGGTAAGCTGTTTATCGTCCAGGCGCGCCCGGAAACGGTTCGTTCGCGCGGTCAGGTGATGGAGCGTTATACGCTGCATGCCCAGGGGCAGATCATTGCCGAAGGTCGAGCTATCGGCCACCGTATCGGCGCCGGCCCGGTTAAGGTTATCCACGATATCAGTGAGATGAACCGCATCGAGCCTGGCGACGTGCTGGTCACCGATATGACCGACCCGGATTGGGAACCGATCATGAAGAAAGCCTCGGCGATCGTCACCAACCGCGGCGGACGTACCTGCCACGCGGCGATTATCGCCCGCGAGCTGGGGATCCCTGCGGTGGTCGGCTGCGGCGATGCAACCGATCGCATCCAGGAAAACCAGAACGTCACCGTCTCCTGCGCCGAAGGCGACACCGGCTACGTCTACGCAGAGCTACTGGACTTCAGCGTGAAGAGCTCCAGCGTCGGCGAGATGCCGAACCTGCCGCTGAAGGTGATGATGAACGTCGGCAACCCGGATCGCGCCTTTGACTTCGCCTGCCTGCCGAATGAAGGCGTGGGCCTGGCGCGGCTGGAATTCATCATCAACCGCATGATTGGCGTTCACCCGCGCGCGCTGCTGGAATTTGACGACCAGGAGCCGGGCCTGCAGAACGAAATCCGCGAGCTGATGAAAGGTTACGATTCGCCGAGAGAGTTCTACGTTGGCCGCCTGACCGAAGGGATCGCTACCCTTGGCGCCGCCTTCTATCCGAAACGCGTCATCGTGCGTCTTTCGGACTTTAAATCTAACGAATACGCTAACCTGGTGGGCGGCGAGCGTTACGAGCCGGAAGAAGAGAACCCGATGCTCGGCTTCCGCGGCGCCGGACGCTACGTTTCGGAAAGCTTCCGCGATTGCTTCGCGCTGGAGTGTGAAGCGATGAAACGCGTGCGTAACGACATGGGCCTGACCAACGTGGAAGTGATGGTGCCGTTCGTTCGTACCGTCGCGCAGGCGAAAGCGGTGGTTGAAGAGCTGGAACGTCAGGGGCTCAAGCGCGGCGAGAACGGGCTGAAGATCATCATGATGTGCGAAATCCCGTCGAACGCGCTGCTGGCGGAGCAGTTCCTCGAGTATTTCGATGGCTTCTCGATCGGTTCGAACGACATGACGCAGCTGGCGCTGGGTCTCGATCGCGACTCCGGCGTTGTGTCTGAGCTGTTTGATGAACGCAACGACGCGGTGAAAGCGCTGCTGTCGATGGCCATCCGCGCGGCGAAAAAACAGGGCAAATATGTGGGCATCTGCGGCCAGGGGCCGTCCGACCACGAAGACTTTGCCGCCTGGCTGATGGAAGAGGGGATCGATAGCCTGTCCCTGAACCCGGATACCGTGGTGCAAACCTGGTTAGGTCTGGCTGAACTGAATAAATAAGTTCAACGCGGATAGCCCAATCCCTGGCAGAAATGCCGGGGATTTTTTTTGCCTTCAGCAACGTTGCGTTTTTTGATTTTGACGTAAAAAAAAGCCCATCGTGGGAGATGGGCAAAGACTACACACAGCAATTCGTTGTTTCACTCAGGGGATTTCCATGCTTATAAATCAATATCTTGATCTATAACCGTGGGCTAATAGTAGGCATCAGGGCTGTTGACGTCGATCGGATTCTTCTCAATAGTTAAATCAGTGTGAAGAATATGAGGGGTAAATATCGAGCTGGAACATGAATATGCCGGAAGTGGCGGGGGATTGATAAATTTAGCTTAAGTTTAAGGCGGGTTTCCCCGCCTTTCTGTTACTTTTCGCTTTTGTTATGGCTGGCATTAAGCTCGGCGAGCTCCGCCAGAACCAGATCCGGGTCCAGCGGCGGCGGCGGTACTTCTTGCACCCAGGCGTCGTAAAGGCGCCAGGAGACGGCCAGCAGCACCGGACCGATAAACAGGCCAATCATGCCGAAAGCGATCAGGCCGCCGATAACGCCGGAGAGGATCAGAATCATCGGCAGGTCGGCTCCCATGCGAATCAGCACCGGGCGAATCACGTTATCCATCGTACCCACCACGCAGCTCCATACCAGCAGCACCGTGCCCCAGGTCGTATCGCCGGTCCAGTACAGCCAGATAATCGACGGCACCAGCACGATAAGCGGCCCCAGCTGTACCAGACAGGTGAAAATCATCACCACGGTCAACAGCGCGGCGTAAGGTACGCCGCTTATCGCCAGCCCGATACCGCCAAGAACCGCCTGCGCCAGCGCGGTGACAACCACGCCCAGCGCCACGGCGCGTACCGCCTGTCCGGCTAGGACCACCGCAGCATCGCCACGCTTTGAGGCCAGACGGGTCGCGAAGTAGCGGAAACCATAGGCGACCCGCTCGCCGCGCCAGTAAAGCAGGGCGCTGAACAATAGCATCAGTCCGCAGTAAACCAGCAGTTTACCAATATGCGCAGCCTGGCCGACAAACCAGGTGGTGGTGGCGCCGATATAAGGGCGGACCTTGGCCATAATCGCCGCGCCGCCCATCTCCAGCAGGCTATGCCAGGCGGAATAGAGTTTATCGCCGATCAGCGGAATCGAGTTCAGCCAGGCGAAATCCGGCAGCGTTACCTGGCCGGTACTGACGATTTTAATCAGCGGGGCGCTATTATCGACCAGGCTATTCACCAGTAAGGCAATGGGAATGACGAATAGTAAAAACAGCAGTAGCGTCATCACCAGCACCGCCAGCGCGCGTTTGCCGAACAGCAGCTTTTGCAAACGAAGCAGCACCGGCCAGGTGGCGATGACCACGGTACCGGCCCAGGCGAAGGAGAGAATAAATGGTTGCACAACCCACAGGCAGGAAATAATTATCAGGGACAAAAACAGCACCGACAGCAGAATTTGCGGTATGTCCCGGGGCTGATGTTGGTTAATCATAGAGAAAATTTACCTTTCCAGTCGCGTCTCAATGCTGACGCAGCGTAATTCCATGTACAGATAATAATATCAATAATTTCGCGCGCCTGATTTTGCCCGTAAATCTCGTGGGCGGATATGAAAAAAATGTGATAAAAAGTTGAGTGCGCCACGCAAACGTTTAATTTGCGCATTATTACATCATCTAAACACAACATATTCAGGCAGGGTCAAGCGTCATGATCCCACAGATTTCTCAAGCGCCGGGCGTCGTTCAACTGGTGCTGAATTTTTTGCAGGTACTGGAGCAACAAGGTTTCACCGGCGATACCGCCACCAGCTATGCCGACCGGCTCACTATGGCGACCGATAACAGTGTCTATCAGCTGTTGCCGGACGCCATTCTGTTTCCCCGTTCCACCGCAGACGTCGCTTTACTGGCGCGACTGGCGGCGGAACCGCGCTTTAAATCGCTGATTTTTACCCCTCGCGGCGGTGGTACCGGCACCAATGGTCAAGCGCTGAATGCGGGGATCATCGTTGATATGTCGCGCTATATGAACCGTATTATCGAAATCAATCCTGAAGAGGGTTGGGTACGGGTCGAAGCCGGGGTAATCAAAGACCAGCTTAACCAGTTTCTTAAGCCCTACGGCTATTTCTTCGCCCCAGAGCTGTCGACCAGTAACCGCGCGACGCTCGGCGGAATGATCAATACCGATGCCTCCGGACAGGGGTCATTGGTTTACGGTAAAACCTCCGATCATGTGCTCGGGGTGCGATCGGTACTCATGGGCGGCGATATCCTTGATACTTTACCAATTCCCGCCGCGCTGGCGGAAACGCTGGGGCGCGAGCAGTCAGCGATTGGCCGCATCTACCGTACCGTCTATCAGCGCTGCAAAGCGCAGCGTCAGCTGATCATCGATAAATTCCCGAAACTGAACCGCTTCCTGACCGGCTACGATTTGCGTCATGTGTTCAATGATGAGATGAGCGAGTTCGACCTGACGCGCATTCTGACCGGCTCCGAAGGCACGCTGGCATTTATCACCGAAGCGCGGCTCGATATTACGCGTCTGCCGAAGGTGCGCCGCTTGGTTAACGTCAAGTATGACTCCTTTGATTCGGCGCTGCGTAACGCGCCTTTCATGGTTGAAGCGAAGGCGCTGTCGGTGGAGACCGTCGACTCGAAGGTACTTAATCTGGCGCGAGAAGATATCGTCTGGCACTCGGTAAGCGAATTGATCGCCGATGTGCCGGATAAAGAGATGCTGGGGCTCAATATCGTTGAGTTTGCCGGTGATGATGCTGAATTAATAGACGGTCAGGTTTCCACCCTGTGTCAGCGTCTTGATGAGCTCATGTCGCAGGGCGCCGCAGGAGTGATTGGCTGGCAGGTCTGTCATGAACTGGATGGCGTCGAGCGCATCTATGCCATGCGTAAAAAGGCGGTTGGTCTGCTGGGCAACGCCAAAGGCGCCGCTAAACCGATTCCTTTCGCTGAAGATACCTGCGTGCCGCCTGAGCATCTGGCGGATTACATCACCGAGTTTCGCGCTTTACTCGACGGACATGGCCTGAGCTACGGCATGTTTGGACACGTCGATGCCGGCGTGCTGCACGTTCGTCCGGCGTTAGACATGTGCGACCCGCAGCAGGAGGTGCTGATGAAGCAGATCTCCGATGAGGTGGTGGCGTTGACGGCCAAATATGGCGGCCTGCTGTGGGGCGAACACGGTAAAGGGTTCCGCGCCGAGTACAGTCCGGCCTTTTTTGGCGAGGAGTTATATAGCGAACTGCGTAAAGTGAAAGCGGCATTTGATCCGGATAACCGATTGAATCCTGGGAAAATTTGCCCACCGGAAGGCGTCGATGCGCCGATGATGAAAGTCGATGCGGTGAAACGCGGCACCTACGATCGCCAAATTCCCATTGCCGTGCGTAGCGCCTGGCGCGGCGCGATGGAGTGTAATGGTAACGGTCTGTGCTTTAACTTCGATGTAAAAAGCCCGATGTGTCCATCAATGAAGGTCAGCAATCAGCGCATCCATTCGCCGAAAGGCCGCGCGACGCTGGTGCGTGAATGGTTACGCCTGCTGGCCGACCGTGGTATCGATCCGAACAAACTGGAGCAAGAGCTTCCGGAAAAAGGCGTGAGCCTGCGCGCCCTGATCGAGCGTACCCGCAATAGCTGGCATGCGCGTAAAGGCGAATATGATTTCTCGCATGAAGTGAAAGAGGCGATGTCTGGCTGCCTGGCCTGTAAGGCCTGTTCAACCCAGTGTCCGATTAAGATCGACGTGCCGGAATTCCGTTCCCGCTTCCTGCAGCTATATCACAGCCGCTACCTACGACCGGTACGTGATCATCTGGTGGCGACGGTCGAGTCCTACGCGCCGCTGATGGCCCAGGCGCCGAAAACATTCAACTTCTTTATCAATCAGCCGTGGATGCGCAAGCTGTCGGAAAAACATATCGGCATGGTCGATCTGCCGCTGCTCTCCGTACCGTCGCTCAAACAGCAGCTGGCAGGCCACCGCTCCGCCAATACCACGCTTGAGGAGCTGGAAGCAATGAGCGTCGACCAGCGTGCGAAGAGGGTGCTGGTGGTACAGGATCCGTTTACCAGCTACTACGAAGCGCAGGTGGTAGCTGACTTTGTCCGCCTGATTGAAAAAGTTGGCTATCAGCCGGTGCTGTTGCCGTTCTCGCCGAACGGTAAAGCGCAGCATATCAAGGGGTTCCTGACGCGCTTTGCGCGTACCGCGCAGAAAACCGCTGATTTTCTCAACCGCGTAGCGCGGCTGGATATACCGATGGTTGGCGTCGACCCGGCGCTGGTGCTTTGCTATCGCGATGAATATAACCAGACGCTGGGCGAGAAACGCGGCGATTTTCGCGTGATGCTGGCGCATGAGTGGCTGACCCAGGCGATAGCGCCATCGGCCGGCCAGGACAACAGCGGCGAACCCTGGTATCTGTTTGGTCACTGTACAGAAGTGACGGCGCTACCGGCCGCGCCCAAACAGTGGGCGGAAATATTTGCCCGTTTTGGGGCGAAAATGGAGTACATCAGTACGGGTTGCTGCGGTATGGCCGGTACCTATGGTCATGAAGTGAAAAACCATGCCAACTCGCTGGCGATTTACGCGCTTTCCTGGCAGCAGGCGATGGCGCGTTTACCGCGCAGCCGCTGTCTGGCTACCGGTTATTCCTGCCGAAGCCAGGTGAAGCGTATCGAAGGTAGCGGAGTGCGTCACCCGCTGCAGGCTCTGCTGGAGATTATCGGATGATTTGGAAACGTCAGGCTTCGCTAGCGCAGCTTAACGCGATGGGCGAGGGGAACATGGTGGGTCTGCTGGATATTCAGTTTGTGGCCATCAACGATAACGCCATTGAAGCAACAATGCCGGTTGATCACCGTACGCATCAGCCATTTGGCCTGCTCCACGGCGGCGCATCGGTGGTTCTTGCGGAAACGCTGGGTTCGGTTGCGGGCTATTTGTGTACCGAAGGGGAACAGAAAGTGGTCGGCCTGGAAGTGAATGCCAACCATATTCGTTCAGTGCGCAGTGGGCGGGTGCGTGGGGTTTGTACCGCGCTGCATGTAGGGTCGCGCCATCAGGTGTGGCAAATTGATATCACCGATGAGCAGGGGCGCCTGTGTTGCTCATCACGGCTGACCACCGCGGTGGTGTAACAGTATTTCAGGGGATGCATTAGCATCCCCTGATTGTTTATTGCGTGTCGTCCTTGATGACATCGCTGGCGCCGTTTTTCTGCACCGAGGCGATACCCTTTTTCGCCGCATCTTTCGATGAGTACATCTCGCTGGTGGCGATGGTCTCGTGGTTATCGGCCTTCAGCAGAAAATACCACGGCTGCGAGACGTTCTTATCAGACTTTTTCAGTACGTAATATCCCATTTCTCACTCCTTCGGCGTTGACGAGCACTGAATAATCTGTAGACCATGGCTAACGCTACGGCAAGCAATCATCCAATAAATATATATTTGTTAAATCATTCGTTGTAATTATGCTACTATTTTAATTACGAATTACATTCACGGTAACAAAGAGGACGGAGTTAACCATGGGTATCATTTCCTGGATCATTTTTGGTTTGATCGCTGGTATTTTGGCTAAGTGGATTATGCCGGGCAAAGACGGCGGTGGATTTATTGTCACCGTGATCCTCGGTATTATCGGTGCGGTAGTTGGTGGCTGGATCAGTACCTTATTCGGCTTTGGCAAAGTTGACGGTTTTAACTTCGGTAGCTTTGTCGTGGCGGTAATTGGCGCACTTGTTGTGCTGTTTATCTACCGTAAAGTGAGGAGTTAATACGCCACGCGTACATTGACTCTGAGAAAGTAAGCCGCCGTGAACCACGGCGGTTTTTTTATGCCTGCGACACAAAAAAAGCCCGCAGGATACCCGCGGGCGAACCCATTTTGGCAAATTTTTTCGGCTGCCTCCTGACAAAGGGCGTATACACCGTTTTGCCGGATGGTAAGGCGCAGCCTGACCGCTTCCCGGCTGGAGAAGCAGTGAGGTAATTTTATGTCCAATTCAGGGGGAAAATAAGCTGACAAAAACAGTAGGGGCCGCGCTTATTCCAGCAACACGCTCATCACCAATAGCACAACCATGCACATCGACATAATACTGATATCAATCATCCTGTACGACACTCGCTCCCAAAACAATAGCCCGGCCTTGCACCGGTAAGTATTCACAAAGGAGAGGAATTGTACATGAGTAAACGCTGTCTTAACCAACCCTGCTTTTAAGAATTAACCGATCACATCACAAAACGTGAACGTTCTATTACTCGTCAGCAGCACCGATTGGCACTTTGGCGAAAATCTGTAGTCGGGCTTCGGATGCGTAAAATGGAATCAGCAGAAAAGCGAAACCTGCGCCACCGGTTGCATACTGCACTGCCAGGTCGGCGCTGTGGGTGATAAATATTTGATGTCCACCCCAGCTACAGCCCACGCTCATATCCGGCGTACAGTTTTTCCATTTACTCAGTAACTCGCCACTTTTCGTCAGGTATAAGTACTTCGTATCCGAACCCGATGGCGGCGTCGCGGATTCGGCTAACAAGATGAACGTTTGAGTGCTTACTACTTTCCCTTGCCCGTCTAACGATGAGGCTTGTAGCGTTGCGGTGGGGTAATTGAAGCGTAATTCAATGCTTGCGGCATTTTTGTCACTGACGTAAAAAACCTGCGTTAAATTATCCGCCCCCCAATATTTTCCACCGCTGGATTGCAGCGGTTTTATCTTAAATCGGTATACGTTCCGCTTGCGTATATCCTGGCGCTGGGAGTATTCGGCATTGTATTGCGCGCTTTGCGGCGCGTTAACCGAGCAGCCGGTAAGTAACCCCATTAATAGTAATGCTGAAAATTTACGCACTCTTTTTCCCGTCCATTATTCATATACTGCTGACGGTCGATTATGCCCGTTATGACAAACGATAAAAAATACAGAACGCTACCAAACCCGGTAGGTCGTTGCATCTCGCACTATCTGACATATGCTTAAAATAAGCATGTGCCATGCTTGTTATCAGATGCTGGGATAGAGGGGAAGATATGACGATTACGCTGTGCAAAGCTTGTGGTACCTCCTATGAATTTAGCGGAGGCCCTGCGCAACATTGCCCGATATGTGAAGACGAGCGTCAATTTGTTCCTGTGGGCGGGCAGCAGTGGATTGCGTTAAATAAGCTCACCGCATCGCATAACAATAAATGGCAGCAGCATAACAGTGGGCTTTTTAGCATTCGCACCATCCCCAGTTTTGCCATTAATCAGCGCGCATTTCTGCTGCGTACGCCGCAGGGCAATATTCTGTGGGACTGTATCGCCAACCTCGATGAGGCGACCAAAACGCTGGTTTCCGCGCTAGGTGGGCTGAAGGCTATCGCCATCTCGCATCCGCATTATTACAGCTGTATGCAGGATTGGGCGGCGGAATTCAAGGCGCCAATCTATCTGCATGGGGATGACCGGCAGTGGATCATGCGTGATAGCCCGTGGATCAGCTTATGGGAGGGCGAAACTCTACAACTGACCGCTGGCGTCAGCTTGATTCGTCTGGGCGGGCACTTCGCCGGCGGCAGTGTGCTTCACTGGGCACAGGATGACGGTCTGTTATTATCCGGCGATATAGTCCAGGTGGCGCCCGGAGCTAACGCCGTTTCTTTCATGTGGAGCTACCCCAATATGCTGCCGCTGCCGGCTGCTACCGTGAGTGATATCATTCGACGTCTCGACGAGCTGAAGTTTAGCCAAATCTACGGCGCGTTTGAAGGACGGGAGATTTTGGTTAATGCACAAGAAATCGTACGTCAATCGGGGAAAAAGTATGTGGCATGTTTGGCCCGAAATGGCGCCGATCTTTAATATTAAATCTTAACGTCATGGAAATCTATGCCTTAGAGATAGATATGTGCTGAAATTCGGTCCTTTTGGCCTAATTGGAATGGAAAAATAAACAACACTTATTAACCACTACATTTATATAGGTATATAATGAGGGGTTATTGAGGTTTTTAATGTTCAATGAATTCTTACGATATAAATAAGCTCTCAATTAGGAATTTACTTAACGACATAAAAAACAAAATGCCATATGAATAACTGCTTTGCTTATTTTAATTTCAGTTATCTTAAGGTGGCATTTATCGTGGTTAGGGAAAGAGATTTATCATTTGATAGCGTAAAAGGGGTGCTGATTATCCTTGTGATTATTGGGCATATTCTACCCGGTAGTGATAGCGAAGGAGTCAGAGGACTCATTTATTATTTTCACATGCCTCTATTTTTGGCAGTTACAGGTTATTTTATTAAAACTAAAGCTCTTGAGGTTAAATGGTCAGAGTTATTAAATCGCTATAAGTTCAGGATGATATTACCATACGTGGTGGCTTTTATAGTTTATACTTTGTGCCACTGTCTGTTTTCTATTGGTATAGAGAACTTGGAATTAAAAGATGTAATATGGCTAATACTTCACCCTTATTATCATTTATGGTATATACCTGCTGTGTTAATATTTATTGCGTATACTAAAATCATCAAGGGTAATATCATAGCTATTTATATCATTTTTGCTTTATCGTCAATAATATCAATTCTTTGGCACGGGGCCGATAACTTAGTTGATAATTTATTCCCATCGGTTAAATACCTTGGAGATAAGAGGTTTTATAACTATTACTCTTTCTTCTTACTAGGCTATATTATTGGAAGCATTAATGTAACTGTTAAATGGTATATATCAGTAATAATATGTCTGCTGATGGTGTTTATTAACAGGATGGTTGCTTTTTCACCAAGCATGGAGGCGGTAAATTGGTATATTTTCAATGTGTTCTTGATTTTTTTTGTTATCGCACTTTGTCAGCATAAATACTTCCTTGTAAACCGGTTTTTGGTTAGTCTCGGTCAGACCTCGTTACCAGTTTATCTTTGGCACGTTGGTGGTATTTTTATCGCTGGAGAAATAATGAATGATTCAGGTGTTGCGTACTATGTAATGGCATTATTTTTTGTGCTTATGCTTATATGGATCTCAATCAGTCAGCGGGGCAAGTATCCCCTGTTGAATAAATATTTTTATGGAGAACCATCAAAAGCGAAGTGAGGAAGTTAAGCGAATAGTGCATCCCTTTTTATGTCAATATGCCCCTGTCATGGGGCATAACTGTTTTTTATGCAGGGTGACAATTTGATACAAATGAAGAAATATTATCTAGAGTATCAATATTTTTTTTTGAAAGTGTCTTTTTGTTTTTTCTGATCCTTTATATAGGAAATGAAAACAGCAATAGCAAGTAGCAAAAGAATTATCACAATAATAACGAAAAATAAATTTTCCATTTGAGATATCCTCAGGAATGAAGATCGGTAATTTTATTGTTATGAGGAAGAATCTACATCTACACCAGGAAAAATCCTAGTGAAAAACACACTTCAGATAACAAAAAGTATAACTGAATGATGGTTGTTAATTGAGGTGGCATATAATTCCGAAATCCAGCGGCAGAAGCGCTATTTTCTATAGCTAATTACTATTATTTTTCACTTTGATGACATCCTGATGGCGCAAGCGATGCTAATCCTGGCGCTGGCAAGGAAGCTGCCTGTTGCTACCACATAGACGGGTCATTTGCCTATCTAATAAATAGGTATTTTCGATACATCTTTTTTCATTGCCGCTTTGCCTAAGTCTTTTCCCTGATAATTTATTATTTATCATTGAGTTAGATGAAGAAAATGCTGCCTGATAACCCCTCTGCCAGGGTCTATGCTTATAGAAAAGCCCAGGAATGGGCGAAATGGACGAATACCCCTGCTATGGCAGGGTTGAAGTGATAATCATTATCACTAACATGAGGGTATGGCCCGATAGCGGCAATCGATGAGGTAGAGCGATGGAACTACAAACAAACACCTTTAATCCCGACGATTTCAACTGGCAGGGGCTCACGATGACCCCCGCTGCGGCGGCCCATATCCGCGAACTGATGCATAAACAGCCGGATAAGCAGGGGCTGCGTCTGGGAATCAAAACCAGCGGTTGCGCCGGTTTTGGCTACGTGCTGGAAATGATTGCCGAACCGGCGGACGACGACCTGCTGTTTGAGCGCGACGGCGCGAAGCTGTTTGCGCCGCTGCAGGCGATGCCGTTCATTGACGGTACCGAACTGGATTATGTTCGCGAAGGTTTAAATGAAATATTCAAATTTCATAACCCGAAAGCGCAGCACGAATGCGGCTGCGGCGAAAGCTTCGGGGTGCAGGCGGAGTAACTATGTCTCGAAATACTGAAGCAACTGACGATGTCAAAAGCTGGACCGGCGGCCCGCTCAACTATAAAGAAGGCTTTTTTACCCAGCTACAAACCGATGAGCTGGCCAAAGGCATCAACGAAGAGGTGGTGCGCGCGATCTCCGCTCGTCGTAATGAACCGGAGTGGATGCTCGAATTTCGTCTCAACGCCTTTAGGGCGTGGCAGGAGATGGAAGAACCGCACTGGCTGAAAGCGCATTACGATAAGCTCAATTATCAGGATTACAGCTACTACTCGGCGCCATCCTGCGGCAACTGCGACGATACCTGTGCCTCCGAACCCGGCGCGGTGCAGCAAACCGGGGCGAACACTTTCCTGACTAATGAAGTCGAGGAAGCCTTTAACCTGCTCGGCGTACCGGTACGCGAAGGCAAAGAAGTCGCGGTGGACGCTATTTTCGACTCGGTATCGGTGGCGACCACCTATCGCGAGAAGCTGGCGGAGCAGGGGATCATCTTCTGCTCCTTTGGCGAAGCGATTCACGATCATCCGGAACTGGTGAAAAAGTACCTCGGCACCGTAGTGCCGGGCAACGACAACTTTTTCGCCGCGCTGAACGCCGCGGTCGCTTCCGATGGCACCTTTATCTACGTGCCGAAAGGCGTGCGTTGTCCGATGGAGCTGTCGACCTATTTCCGCATCAACGCCGAGAAGACCGGCCAGTTTGAACGTACGATTCTGGTCGCCGACGAGGGTAGCTACGTGAGCTATATCGAAGGCTGCTCGGCACCGGTCCGCGACAGCTACCAGCTGCATGCGGCGGTGGTTGAAGTCATCATTCATAAAGATGCGGAAGTGAAGTACTCCACCGTGCAGAACTGGTTCCCCGGCGACAACAATACCGGCGGTATCCTTAATTTCGTCACCAAGCGCGCGCTGTGCGAAGGCGAAAACAGCAAGATGTCGTGGACCCAATCGGAAACCGGCTCAGCCATTACCTGGAAATACCCGAGCTGTATTCTGCGCGGCGATAACTCGATCGGCGAATTCTTCTCGGTGGCGCTGACAAGCGGCCATCAGCAGGCGGATACCGGGACCAAAATGATTCATATCGGCAAGAACACCCGTTCGACCATTATCTCGAAAGGGATCTCCGCCGGCCACAGCCAGAATAGCTATCGCGGGCTGGTCAAAATTATGCCGACCGCGACGAACGCCCGGAACTTCACCCAGTGCGATTCGATGCTGATCGGCCCGGACTGCGGGGCGCATACCTTCCCGTACGTCGAATGCCGCAATAACAGCGCCCAGTTGGAACACGAAGCCACCACCTCGCGGATTGGTGAAGACCAGCTGTTCTACTGCCTGCAGCGGGGTATTAGCGAAGATGACGCGATCTCGATGATCGTCAATGGATTCTGTAAGGACGTGTTCTCAGAATTGCCGCTGGAGTTCGCCGTCGAAGCGCAAAAATTGCTGGCTATTAGCCTTGAACATAGCGTCGGCTGATAATTAAGGAAAAAAGATGTTAAGTATTAAAGATTTGCAAGTCGCCGTTGAAGACAAAGAGATCCTGCGCGGACTGAACCTTGAGGTACGCCCCGGTGAAGTCCACGCGATCATGGGCCCTAACGGCTCAGGGAAAAGTACGCTCTCGGCGACGCTCGCCGGACGGGAGGATTACGAAGTCACCGGCGGCAGCGTCGAGTTTAAGGGAAAAGACCTGCTCGAACTCGCCCCGGAGGATCGCGCCGGGGAGGGCATTTTTATGGCTTTCCAGTATCCGGTGGAAATCCCCGGCGTCAGTAATCAGTTTTTCCTGCAAACCGCGCTCAACGCCGTACGCGGCTATCGCGGCCTGGAGGCGCTGGATCGTTTCGATTTCCAGGATTTAATGGAAGAGAAGATCAAACTGCTGAAGATGCCGGAAGATCTGCTGACCCGTTCGGTGAACGTTGGTTTCTCTGGCGGCGAGAAAAAACGCAACGATATTCTGCAAATGGCGGTGCTTGAGCCTGAGCTGTGTATTCTGGATGAATCGGATTCCGGACTGGATATTGATGCCCTGAAGATTGTTTCGGAGGGGGTTAACTCGCTGCGTGACGGTAAACGCGCCTTTATTATCGTCACCCACTATCAGCGTATCCTTGATTACATCAAACCGGATTATGTCCACGTGCTGTATCAGGGGCGAATCGTCAAGTCGGGCGATTTCACTCTGGTTAAACAACTGGAGGAGCAGGGCTATGGCTGGCTTAGCGAACAGCAGTAACGCGCTGCAGCAGTGGCATCATCTGTTTGAAGCTCACGGCGAAGAACGCACGCCGCAGGCCAATCAGCATCTGCAACAGCTGTTGCGTCTGGGGTTGCCGACGCGCAAACATGAAAACTGGAAATACACCCCGCTGGAGACGCTGCTAAGCGGCACATTTGTTGCGAGTCCGGCGACGCTCAACGTGGCGCAGCGCGACGCGCTGGCGCTCAACCTCGATGCCTGGCGGATGGTGTTTATCGACGGCCGCTTCAGCCCGGCGCTCAGCGACGATCTCACCGCTAGCGGTTTTGACGTTAGCGTTGATAACCAGCGCCAGCATTTGCCGGATGCGGTACAGCCGGAAGTGTTTCTTCATCTCACGGAAAGCCTGGCGCAGACGGTGACCCGCATCGGCGTAAAGCGCAATCAGCGTCCGGAGAAACCGCTGTTGCTGATGCATATTACCAGCGGACTGGCAGGCGACGAGCTTAATACCGCTCACTATCGCCATCATCTGGCGTTGGAGAGCGGGGCGCAGGCGACCATCATCGAACACTATATTAGCCTTGACGAGCAGCGGCATTTCACCGGCGGACGCCTGACGATGTCTGTCGCCGACAACGCCCATCTGCAGCATATTAAGCTGGCGTTTGAAAATGGGCAAAGCTACCACTTTGCCCATAACGATCTGCTGCTTGGCCGCGATGCGTCGGCCTTCAGCAGCAGCTTCCTGCTGGGCGGCGCGGTGTTACGACACCATACCAGCACCCGTCTGGCTGGTGAAAACAGCAATCTGCGCATTAACTCGCTGGCGATGCCGGTGAAAAATGAGGTCTGCGACAGCCGTACCTGGCTCGATCATCGCGTTGGCTACTGCAACAGCCGTCAACTCCACAAAACCATCGTCAGCGATAAGGGGCGGGCGGTGTTTAATGGCCTGATTAACGTCGCTAAACACGCGCTGAAAACCGATGGTCAGATGACCAATAACAATCTGTTGTTGGGAAGGCTGGCGGAAGTCGATACCAAACCGCAGCTGGAAATTTACGCCGACGACGTCAAATGCAGCCACGGCGCCACCGTCGGACGTATTGATGACGAACAGCTGTTTTATCTGCGCTCGCGTGGTATCGATCAACAGGCGGCGCAGCAGATGATCCTTTACGCCTTCGCCGCCGAGCTTACTGAAGCCATTAGCGATGATGCGCTGAAACAACAGGTGCTGGCGCGTATTGGCAAGCGCCTGCCGGGAGGAGATGCATGACATTTTCAGTGGAACGCCTGCGCGCCGATTTCCCGGTGCTGAGCCGCGAGGTTAATGGTCAGCCGCTGGTCTATCTCGATAGCGCCGCCAGCGCGCAGAAACCGGAAGCGGTGATTAACGCAGAAGCCGAGTTTTACCGCCACGGTTACGCTGCCGTCCATCGTGGTATCCACACGCTGAGCGCCGAAGCGACGGCGCGGATGGAGCAGGTACGTCAGCAGGCGGCCGTTTTTCTTAATGCCCGTTCGCCGGAAGAGCTGGTATTCGTACGGGGTACCACCGAAGGCATCAACCTGGTAGCCAATAGCTGGGGCGGGGCTAACGTCGGGGCCGGCGATAATATTATCATCAGCGAAATGGAACACCACGCCAATATCGTGCCGTGGCAGATGCTCTGCGCCCGCGTCGGCGCCGAGCTAAGAGTGATCCCGCTCAACCAGGACGGTACTTTACAACTCGATGTTATTCCCGGTCTATTTGACGACCGCACCCGGCTGCTGGCGATAACCCAGGTGTCGAACGTACTGGGGACAGAAAACCCGCTATCGGCGCTGATCCCGCTGGCGCATCAGCATGGGGCGAAGGTGCTGGTGGATGGCGCGCAGGCGGTGATGCATCACCCGGTGGATGTGCAGGCGCTGGATTGCGATTTTTACGTCTTCTCGGCGCATAAGCTGTACGGGCCGACCGGTATCGGCGTGCTGTACGCCAAAGAATCGTTGTTACAGGAGATGCCGCCGTGGGAAGGCGGTGGGTCGATGATTGCCACCGTCAGCCTGAAGGAGGGCACCACCTGGGCGAAAGCGCCGTGGCGCTTTGAAGCCGGCACGCCGAATACCGGTGGAATTATTGGCCTCGGCGCCGCGTTGGACTACGTCAGCCAGATTGGGCTTGAGCAGATCGGCGAATATGAGCAGACGCTGATGCGCTATGCCCTGCAGGAGCTGAAAAAGGTGCCGGATTTGACGCTTTACGGCCCGCAACATCGGTTGGGCGTCATCGCTTTTAACCTCGGGAAACATCATGCCTACGATGTCGGCAGTTTTCTTGATAACTACGGCATAGCGGTGCGCACCGGTCACCACTGCGCGATGCCGCTGATGGCGTTCTATCAGGTGCCGGCGATGTGCCGGGCGTCGCTGGCGATGTACAATACGATGGAAGAGGTGGATCGGCTTGTGGCCGGGCTGCAGCGGATCCACAAATTACTGGGTTAAAGGACGCGAATATGGCGGCATTACCAGACAAAGACAAATTGCTGCGCAACTTTTCTCGCTGCGCTAACTGGGAAGAGAAGTATCTCTACATCATTGAACTCGGCCAGCGCCTGGCGCCGCTCAGCGCGGAAGAACACATCGTGCAGAACATTATTCAGGGCTGCCAAAGCCAGGTGTGGATTGTGATGGAGCAGGAGCCATCCGGCGTGATTACCCTACGCGGCGATAGCGATGCGGCCATCGTCAAAGGGCTGATTGCGGTGGTATTCATCCTTTACGACCGCATGACCGCGCAGGATATTAGTGAATTCGATGTGCGCCCGTGGTTTGATAAAATGGCGTTGACGCAGCATCTTACCCCCTCCCGCTCGCAGGGCCTTGAAGCGATGATCCGCGCAATTCGCGCGAAAGCCGCAAATCTTAGCTAGAATAAACAGGTAGATTTCATTCTGTTACGTGCGACGAAGGCGAACGCTTTCGTCGCCGCGCAGATCCTGGCGTTTTATCAGCGAAAGAAGGAATCTCAGTATGAAACGCGCGTCTCTCATCACGATGACCCTTCTCGCAGCTCTGAGCGCGCAGCACGGCGCCTGGGCTGTCGATTATCCACTTCCCCCTGCCAACAGCCGTTTGATTGGCCAAAACCAATACTGGACGGTACAGGAAGGGGATCGCAACCTGCAGGCTATCGCCCGCCACTTCGACACGGCGGCGATGCTGATTCTTGAAGCCAACGATACGATTGCGCCGGTGCAGCCGAAGCCGGGCACACGGGTCTTAATCCCATCGCAGATGCTGCTGCCGGATGTCCCGCGTGAAGGCATTGTCGTCAACCTGGCCGAGCTCCGGCTGTACTATTTCCCGCCGGGGCAAAATCAGGTGCAGGTTTATCCGCTCGGCATTGGCCAGTTAGGGCTGGAAACGCCGGAGATGACCACCCGCGTCGGGCAGAAAATCCCTAACCCGACCTGGACGCCGACTGCCGGTATTCGCGCGCGCTCGCTTGAGAAGGGTATTAAGCTGCCGCCGGTGATCCCCGCCGGGCCCAATAACCCATTAGGCCGCTACGCGCTGCGACTGGCCTACGGTAACGGCGAGTATCTGATCCACGGTACCAACGCGCCTGATAGCGTCGGGCTACGGGTGAGTTCCGGCTGTATGCGAATGAACGCTGACGACATCAAGGCGCTGTTCAGCCAGGTCCGCGCGGGCACGCCGGTACGGATTATCAATCAGCCGGTGAAGTTTGCGGTAGAACCCGATGGTAAACGCTATGTAGAGGTCCACAGGCCGCTTTCGCAAACTGAAGGGGAAAATACCCGGACAATCTCTTACACGCTTCCTGCCGCGTTTCAGGCCTTTTCTGACGATAAAGCGGTGGATGACCTGCAGCTGAAAAAAGCGCTGTCGCGAAGAGCGGGATATCCGGTGGTGGTTTCTGAAGGGGCGGGCAGCGCGACGACCGAGCTGTCAGCGCAGAATAGCCAGCAGAATGACACTAAACTGACGCAGTAGGGTAAAACAACAGGCAAAAAAAATGGCGCACAATGTGCGCCATTTTTATTACCAGAACTCTTACTTACGGTAAGAGTGAGCCTGGTTGTCCAGACGCTGGTTAGCGCGAGCTGCGTCGTCTTTAGCAGCCTGAACGTCAGAACGCATTGCGTTCACGTCGTTGCTCAGCTGGTCAACTTTAGCGTTCAGAGTCTGAACGTCAGAAGACAGCTGATCGATTTTAGCATTGCTGGAGCAACCAGCCAGCAGAGTAGAACCCAGGATTACCGCGCCCAGTACCAGTTTAGTACGATTCATTATTAATACCCTCTAGATTGAGTTAATCTCCATGTAGCGTTACAAGTATTACACAAACTTTTTTGGGATGAGAATATTTTTTTTATCCGAATGCACTTATTTTTGATCGTTCGCTCAAAGAAGCATCGAATTCGTCGATTTGGTTTAAAAAGCGCTGTGAAAACAGAAGGCTTCCATCGGATTCATCTTAGATAATCTCTTATTAAATAGTAAAATCCGATTTGCATTTTTATTAAGAACAGCTAGGGAATGAATAAAAAAAAGCGCCCCAGAGGAGCGCTTTAAAAAAAGATAAAATAACCTGTAAATTATTACAGCACGTGCACGGAGGCTGTGTTGGTGGTGCCGCTTGGAACCAGCGCGCCAGAAACCATCACAACCACGTCGCCTTTACGCGCCAGGCCGCTCTGCAGCGCCAGCTCTTTACCCAGGTGGTAGAAGTCATCAGTAGAGGCGATCTCTTTCACCAGCTGCGGTACCACGCCTTTGCTCAGGACTAACTGGCGAGCGGTGGTTTCGTTGGTGGTCAACGCAAGGATAGTGGCGTCCGGGAAGTATTTACGCACGGCGCGTGCGGATTTACCGCCCTGGGTGGCGACGACAATCAGCGGCGCTTCCAGTTTCTCAGCGGTTTCAACTGCGCCGCGGCAAACCGCTTCGGTAATGCGCAGTTTGCGGTTGTCGTTGTTGTAATCCAGGCGGCTGGTCATCACGCGGTCGGTACGCTCGCAGATGGTCGCCATAATGGTAACGGCTTCCAGCGGGTATTTACCTTTCGCGGATTCGCCGGACAGCATTACGGCGTCGGTGCCGTCGAGGATGGCGTTAGCGACGTCGCCTGCTTCAGCGCGGGTCGGACGCGGGTTTTTGATCATGGAATCCAGCATCTGGGTCGCGGTAATAACGACTTTGCGCGCGCGGATACATTTTTCGATGATCATCTTCTGCGCGAAGATAACTTCTTCTACCGGGATTTCAACGCCCATATCGCCACGAGCAACCATGATGCCGTCAGACGCTTCGAGGATTTCGTCGAAGTTGTTCAGGCCTTCCTGGTTTTCGATTTTGGAGATGATCTGGATGTTTTCGCCGCCGTGCGCCTTCAGGTGCTCGCGGATTTCAACCACGTCAGAACGTTTACGGATAAAGGAAGCGGCTACGAAATCAACGCCTTGCTCACAACCGAAGATCAGGTCCTGCTTGTCTTTTTCAGCCAGCGCCGGCAGAGCGATAGAAACGCCCGGCAGGTTAACGCCTTTGTTCTCGCCGAGGTCGCCGTTGTTCAGCACTTTACAGATAACTTTGTTACCTTCGATCGCGGTCACTTCCATACCGATCAGACCATCGTCGACCAGTACGGTGTTGCCGACGCTCAGGTCGGTGGTGAAGCCTTCGTAGGTCACCGCAACGATTTCATTGTTGCCGATTACGGATTTATCAGTGGTGAAGGTAAAGGTCTGGCCCGCTTTCAGGGAGACGTCGTTGCCGCCTTCCAGCTTGATGGTGCGGATTTCCGGCCCTTTGGTGTCCAGCAGGATTGCGGCTTTCTTACCGGTTTTGTTCATCACATTGCGCAGGTTCTGGATGCGCTGACCGTGTTCCGCATAGTCGCCGTGAGAGAAGTTCAGACGCATGACGTTCATGCCCGCGTCCAGCATTTTGGTCAACATCTCTTCGGATTCGGTTTTCGGACCGATGGTGCAAACAATTTTGGTCTTTTTCATGACAGTCTTAGTCTTTAAGTTGTGAAGGATATGGAAATCTCGCTCCGAGGGCGCACTGCCGCGGAGTCAAACCTGTGTTACGAAAGTTGCAATGCCACGCTCTAAGGATAGGTGACAACAAAAGAGCGTGCAGAAGAATGTGTGCTGGCGGTTCAGCCCATGAAAAGTGGCAATGTTTTGTACGTTTTTTTGTGCAGTCCAATGCGCTGAAACCATTCAAGAAAGAATCGAGGCGCATTATACGCTGCCGAAACGAAAAAGGAAAATAAAAACGGCGTTTCATTTTTAGTGTGATTAATGTAACAAAATTCACACGATTCGCTCGCGAAGCTGCAACACACTTTTGCCGCTGCGGATCAGATTAAACGGTGTTTTATCATATTTACAAACCTATTAAAGGCAGTAAAACGCTTCATTGAGTGGAAAAAAATAGCGCAGTTTGCTTTATTATAAAATCGTATCAATAATGAATTGATTGATAATGATAATTTACGAGTCTTAATAATGGGAAATAAAGCGAAAGACGACGAGCTCTATCAGGAAATGTGCCGCGTAGTGGGTAAGGTGGTATTGGAAATGCGCGATCTTGGCCAACAGCCAAAACATATTGTTATCGCCGGAGTCGTACGCACCGCGCTGGCAAATAACAAAATTGAACGTTCAGCGCTGACCCGCGAGGCGATGGAAAGGGTGATTCACGCGTTGTCGGGGCACTAAACCCCGCGCCCCGACATAAGTAATGCTTAAGAGATAACGAACCGAATCACCGCTTTTACCGCGATTTCGCAGTGGTGCGAGACCATCTCTTCGTCGTCGATTTCTGGCAGCGGATCGTCGAGATACAGGCTGCTGAAAGTATAAAAATTCGATACCTGATAGAAGCTAAAACTACTGATCAGCCTATGCACGTCGCGCGCTTGCAGACCAGCCTGGAAAATCCCCTGTTGCTGGCCGCGTTGCAGAATATCTTCGATAATCGACAGCGCGGTACGGTTAAGCGGCTTCAGCTCTTCTGAACCTTTCAACCACTTGCCGCGCTGCATGTTTTCCATGCAGATAACCCGCATGTAGTCGGCGTGAGTGGCGTGATAGCGCACGCTCCATTTCACCAATTGCACCAGCGCCTCAACCGGCGGCAGGTGCTCCAACCCCAGCTGTTGCTCCGTTTCACGGATCCGTGCATAGACATGTTGCAGTACCGCCTGGTACAGCTGCTCTTTGCTCTTGAAGTAGTAGACCACCATGCGTTTGGTGGTTTGCGCCTCGATGGCGATCTGCTCCATACGCGCGCCGGGAAGGCCATATTCGGCAAACACGGTAATGGCGGCGGCGAAGATGCGCTCCTTCAGGGATTGTGCTTCATCATGAGCAATGAGGGACATAACGACTCCTTTTTCTGTGGAGACAAAAAATACACATATTGATCACAATTCAGCAACCAAATCTGGCGCCTGTGAACCAAATGATACATAGTCAGTGCTCATGTCGATTGATGACCCGAGGACTCTTATGTTGCGTTCCATCGCTACCGTTTCGATATCCGGTACTTTACCCGAAAAGCTGCATGCTATTGCTGCGGCCGGTTATCAGGGCGTTGAAATCTTTGAAAACGATCTGCTCTATTATACGGGCACGCCGCGCGATATTCGCAACCTTGCCGCTGAATTAGGGCTAAAAATCACGCTTTTTCAGCCCTTTCGCGATTTCGAGGGCGCCAGCCGCGCGCAGTTTGCCGCTAACCTGCAGCGGGCTAAGCGGAAATTCGCTCTGATGCATGAATTAGGCTGCAATACCATGCTGCTCTGTAGCAATGTCCAGCCGGACTGTTCGGCCGATATCGAACTACAGGTCGCCGACCTGCGCATGCTGGCCGATCTTGCCGAGCAGGAAGGGATCGTCATTGGCTACGAAGCGCTGGCGTGGGGAACCCACGTTAACCGCTGGCGTCAGGCATGGGAACGGGTGCAGCGGGTGAACAGCCCGGCGATGGGCATCGTCCTTGATAGCTTCCATATTCTGTCGCTCGGTGATGATCTACAAGGCCTTGCCGAGGTGCCGGTTGAGAAAATCACCTTCCTGCAGCTGGCTGACGCGCCGTTGATGAAGATGGATGTTCTCGAATGGAGCCGTCATTTCCGCTGCTTCCCGGGCCAGGGGCAACTGCCGCTGGTGGATTTCGCCCGTGAACTGACCCTCTGCGGCTATCGCGGACCCTGGTCGCTGGAGATATTCAATGACGGCTTTCGCGCCTCACCCAACGGCGCCACGGCAAAAGATGGCTACCGGTCGTTGCTGTGGCTCGAGGAGCAGACCCATCGGCAGCTTGCGGATTGCGATGCGGCGTTATTTTCACCACCTGCGCTACCGCGCTATGACGGTCTGGAATTTATTGAGTTCGCCGCCAGTCCGGCGGAGTCTATCGCGCTTGGCCAGCGCCTGACGCAGTTGGGTTTTAAGCTCCAGGGCAAGCATCGGTCTAAGCAGGTTGCGCTCTGGTGCAATGGTGAGGCGCGGGTGATTGTTAACGCGCAGCCGCACAGCTGGGCCGACCATTTTCATCAGCGCCACGGCATCTCGTTGTGCGCAATGGCGCTGCGGGTGAGCCACAGCGCGCCGGTTGTGGAGCGCGCCCGCGCCTACGGTTATGCCACCTGGCAGGGGGATTCCGGGCCAAATGAGAGTTCGATCCCGGCGGTTTGCGCCCCAGATGGCAGCCTGATCTACCTGGTTGAAACCGGTGACGACATCTACGCCCGCGATTTTCATTTACAGGCAGCAGCGCCGCGCGACGATTACAGCGGTATTGACCATCTGGCGTTAGGCATGGAGGCCGACAGCCGCGACAACTGGATTATCTTTTTCCGTACGGTTTTCGGCTTCAGTCTCGAACATGAACAGACGCTGCCCGATCCATACGGCCTGGTACGCAGCCTGGCGGTTCATAGTCCGCAGGGTGATATCCGTCTGGCGCTGAATATTTCACAAAGTCGAGCCACGCAGATTGCGCGGTCGGTCGCCTGTTATCAGGGCGCCGGGCTACAGCACGCCGCTTTCGCCTGTCGCGATTTACCCGCAACGCTCGAAAGTCTGCCGCAGGCCGCGCTGAGCGCGCTGCCGATCCCGGCGAATTACTATGAGGATCTGCTGGCGCGCTTCGGGGGAGAGCCGCAGGTAGAGACGCTGCAACGCCTGCAAATCCTCTATGACCGTGACGCCCACGGCGGCGAATTCCTGCATCTCTATACCCGGCCATTCGCGGCGGGGCGCTTCTTCTTCGAATTAACCGAACGGCGCGACGGTTACGCCCAGTACGGCGCGGTGAATGCCGCTGTCCGCCTTTCGGCCATGCAGTACAGCTAAACGTAGCAAATGGTTCACAACACGACATCGCAAACACAATAACAACATTCATCTGTACTCAAGACAGGACACGACTATGAACTCTTATAGCCATAACCAGGCGACGGCGGCGGATACCGCGACCACCGCGCCTCGCTCCCGGCGGCGTATCGGGATCCTGGCGCTGCTGGCCGTCGGCACGATGATTAACTATCTCGACCGCACGGTGCTTGGCATCGCCGCGCCGAGACTGACCGCCGAGCTCGGCATTGATGCCGCCATTATGGGAATTGTTTTTTCGGCCTTTGCGTGGACCTACGCGCTGGCGCAAATTCCCGGCGGTATTTTCCTCGATCGTTTCGGCAATAAGGTGACCTATTTCCTCTCATTGGCGCTGTGGTCGCTGTTCACCTTATTTCACGGTATGGCGATTGGCTTAAAAACGCTGTTGCTGTGCCGCTTCGGGCTTGGCGTCAGTGAAGCGCCCTGTTTTCCGGTCAACAGCAGGGTAGTGAGTACCTGGTTTCCGCAGCAGGAGCGTGCGAAGGCCACGGCGGTCTACACCGTTGGCGAATATCTCGGGCTGGCCTGTTTCTCGCCGCTGCTGTTCTGGATTATGGGCAGCTTCGGCTGGCGCGCGCTGTTTATCAGCGTCGGGGTTGTTGGCATCCTGTTCGCGCTGGTCTGGTGGCGTTGCTACCGCGAACCCCATCAGGACAGTCGCCTGAGCGACAGTGAACGCGAACATATTCTTCGCGGCGGCGGGCTGGCTAGCGCGCAGCGGCAAAAAAACGCTTTTAGCTGGCCGCTGGTGCGCCAACTGTTGGCAAAACGACAGGTGATTGGCGCCAGCGTGGGTCAATTCGCTGGTAATACCGTGCTGGTCTTCTTTCTGACCTGGTTTCCAACCTACCTGGCGACCGAGCGCCACATGGCATGGTTGAAAGTGGGCTTCTTCGCCATCCTGCCGTTCCTCGCCGCGGCGGGAGGCGTGCTGTTTGGCGGCTGGCTCTCCGACAAGCTATTGAAAGCCACCGGTTCGGCCAATCTGGCGCGTAAGTTGCCTATCGTCGTCGGGCTGATGATGGCCAGCAGCATTATTTCCGCCAACTGGTTGCCGAGCGACCTGGCGGTGATCCTGATGATGTCTTTTGCCTTTTTCGGTCAGGGTATGGTTGGCCTCGGCTGGACGCTAATCTCCGATATCGCGCCGCAGGGGCTTGGCGGGATAACCGCCGGCATCTTTAATTTCTGTACCAATCTGGCGGGGATCCTCACGCCGCTGATTATCGGTTTTATCGTTGCCGCTTCCGGTAGTTTCTTCTACGCGCTGGTCTATATCGGCGGCGCGGCGCTGCTTGGCGTAGTGGCCTATCTGTTTATTCTTGGCGATGTCAAACGCATCGAACTTTCGCAGTAACGACAGGAGTAAGGCATGATCATTAGTGGTCATACGCGGCTGATAGCGCATCTTGGTTATCCGACCGCCAGTTTTAAAGCGCCGATGATTTATAACCCATGGCTGGCCCATTGCGAGGCGGACGTCAAAGTGGTGCCGATGGGGGTGAAACCAGCGGATTACGCGGCGCTGGTGCCGGCGCTGTTTTCCATGACGAATATCGTCGGCGCGCTGGTCACCATGCCGCATAAAATGGCTACCTGCGGGCTGGTAGACCAGCTGAGCCCGACGGCGACAATCGCTGGCGCCTGTAATGCCATCCGTCGCGAAGTCGATGGCAGCCTGCGCGGCGATATGTTCGACGGCGAAGGTTTTGTGCTGGGGATTAAGCGCAAGGGCTTTCAACCACAAGGGGCGAGAGCGCTGGTGATCGGCTGCGGCGGCGTCGGCTCGGCGATTGCCGCGTCGCTGGCGGCCGCAGGGGTCAGTACCTTGACGTTGTTCGACACCTGTGAAGCCGCCGCCGAGGCGCTGGCGGAGCGGCTGCATCAGCACTATCCACGTCTGGAGCTCGTCCTGATGCGGCGCGATCCCATCGCGCAGGATCTGGTGGTCAACGCCACGCCGCTGGGTATGAAAGCGGATGATCCGCTACCGCTGGACGTTTCGCGCCTGTCGCCGCGCACCTGGGTTGGCGAGGTGGTGATGAGCGTTGAATACACTCCGCTACTGCGGGCGGCGCAGACGTTGGGGTGCCCGATTCAGCGCGGTACCGATATGCTATTCGAGATGATCCCGGCCTATCTCGAGTTCTTCCAGCTCCCGGTGGCGACGCCGGAACAACTGCGCGAACGGGCCGAAATTCGCTACTGAATCAGCAAAAAAGGCGTTACCCTAGCGTTATGTTTTTGTCTTTATAGCGATTCGTGTGATGACCACTTCATTGACGCTGCTGGCGGCGGGGAGCCTGAAAAGCGCTTTCCTCCCGCTGCTGGCGCGATTTCAGCAGCTTAGCGGCATTCCTGTCGAGGCGCAGTTCGGCCCGGCCGGTCTGCTGCGCGAACGCATTGAAGGCGGTGAACGCTGCTCGCTGTTCGCCTGCGCTAATACCGAACACCCTCAGGCGCTGCTGCAGGCCGGGCTTGCAAAAAATTGCTGTTCGTTTGCCGCCAACCGGCTGATGCTAACCGCGCGCCGCACGCCTGACACCGATCGCGCTGACTGGCTGGCGTTGCTTCGCGACGGGCGACTGCGGCTGGCGACCTCCACGCCGGGCTGCGATCCCTCCGGTGATTACACATGGCAGCTTTTCGCTCGCCTTGAGGCCAGCTTTCCGGGGCTCGGACGGGCGTTGATGGCCCGGGCACAGCAGCTGGTCGGCGGCCGGGCGTCGCTGACTGTGCCGTCGGGCATTACCGCTGGGGCGTGGCTGATTGGCGAAGACTTTGCCGATCTGTTTATCGGTTACGCCCACTATGCGGTTCAGATGACGGAGAGCGCGCAGTTTCGCACGTTACTCATTCCCGAGCCGTGGAATATACGCTGCGAATATCAACTGGCGGAAATTGAGGAAAGCGCCGCCGCGCGGCAGCTACGGCGCTTTATCACCGCGGAAGAAGGGCAGAACTTTCTGCGCGCGGCAGGTTTTTTGGCCGTTAACGATGGATAGTAAACTGCGGCGCCAGTAACGGCACCGCGCTACCGGGATGATGGATTTTGTGGACCGGCAGGCCGTAGGCGCGGCGCAGGTTTGTCTCGCTGAGCACTGCGAATGACTCTCCCGCCAGCCATTCTCCGCCGGGCAACAGCAGCAGGGTATGGCTGGCGACCTGCAGGGCGTGAGTCGGATCATGGGTGGTGAACATCACCGTGCGTTTCTGCCGATGGGCAAGGTCGCTAATCAGCTGTAACACAATCTGTTGATTGGCCAGATCCAGCGCTGAGCAAGGTTCATCTAACAGGATGTTCTGGCTGGCGCTGACCAGCGCGCGGGCTATGAGCGCCAACTGCTGCTGACCACCGGACAGGGCGCGAAAAAGCTGATTGGCCAGCGCGGCGATCCCCAACTGCGCCAGCGCCTGTTGAACCTCCCGTTCATCTTCCTGCCCCGGCTGCGCGAACAGATCGACGTGGCGGGCGCGCCCCATCAGCACCACATCGCGCACTTGCCAGCCAAACGCCGGACGAAACGACTGCGGCACGATGGCGACGCCGCCTTCCACGCTAAATTTCCCGCCGAGCGGCGGCAGAACGCCGGTCAGGGTATCCAGTAGCGTGCTTTTACCACGACCGTTGGCGCCCAGAATTGCCCAGATTTGCCCATGACGGCACTGCATTGATAGTGGGGCGAAGAGCGGCTGACGATGACCATAGCGCAGGGCGTCCAGTGATAAGGAAATGTTCATTGGGCCACTCCGCGGCGTTGAGACTGAATCAGTAAAAGGGTAAACAGCGGCGCGCCGAGCAGGGCGGTAATAATGCCAATTGGAATCTCCGCCTGGGTTAAGGTGCGCGCCAGGTCGTCCACTACCACCATAAACGCGCCGCCGAGCCAGAATGCCGTTGGCAGCAGGCGGCGGTGATCGGCGCCGACCAGCAGTCGCGCCAGATGCGGAATCACCAGCCCGACCCAGGCGATGCTGCCGCTAACCGCGACCTGGGCGGCGACCAGCACCGCGCAGCAAACCAACACTCCGCGGCGCAATTTGGCCACCGAAACGCCAAGACCGTGCGCATCTTTATCCTCCAGCGCCAGCAGGTTGATACGCCAGCGCAGCTTTAGCAGGATAACGGCGGCGACGGCGACCGGCAGCGCCATGGACAGCACTTTGTGCCAGTTGGCGGTGGCAAAGCTGCCGAGCAGCCAGAAAACGATATTCGGCAGGGTTTCTTCCGTATCGGCAAGGTACTGCATCAGGCTGACCAGCGCGGCAAAGAAACCGCTGAGAATAATGCCGGAAAGGATCAGCGCCAGCGTGTTTTCACGCCCTTGTAGCCTGGCAATCAGATAAACCAACATCAGCGCGGCGAGGCCGAAGAAGAAGGTGCAACCCATCATCGGTATGATGTCAAAACCTAGCAGGATCGCCAGCGTGCCGCCGAAGGCGGAGCCGGAGGTCACACCGATGATATGCGGGTCGACCAGCGGGTTGTGGAATACGCCCTGTAAAGTCGCGCCGCATAGCCCCAGTGAGCCGCCGGCCAGCAGCGCCATCGCTACCCTGGGAAGTCTGACTGACCAGACTATCTGCCCGGCGACGGCGCTGGCGGACGCGCTATGCGTAAGCTCATGAAAGACCTCATTCAGGCTGAGGGGGTACTGCCCCAGGCATAGCGAAGCGATAGCGATAAATAACGTTGCCGCCGCCAGCCCGCCGTGCAGCAGGGCCCAGTGAAGGTTATTGCGCATTCGGCGTCCATTTCACGCGGTAGAAGCGTTGATAGTAATCCTGCGCTTTGGCATCGACATCGACGTTCCGGTAGCGGGAAGGATAGAGCTTTTTCGCCATCCACAGTTCGCCTATCGCCAATGCCTCTGGCATTGGATAGCCCCAGGCCTTGGCGTATTCCGGCATCAGCCATACGCGGTGGTTTTTCACCGCGTCTATCGTCTGCCATTGCGGGTCGTTTTCAATCTGTTTGACCACCTGCGGATAGCGGTCCTGGACGAAGATCACCTCGGGGTTCCACTGCAGAACCTGTTCCAGCGAGACTTGACGCGCCCCCTTAACCGTCGCGGCCGCAACGTTCAGCGCCCCGGCATGCTTCATCATCAGACCGGTATATTTGCCGGAGCCGTAGGTGTTGAGATCCGGGTTGGCCATATACACGCGCACCCGCTGATTCTCAGGGATACCGGCGACCGGGGCGTTAGCTTCTGCCCGCGCCGCGAAGGTGTAATCAATCAGCGCTTCGGCCTGGCTTTGGCGTTCGACGACTTCGCCAATCAGGCGGATCCCTTGTTTGAGCCCATTGTTATAGGCCTGCTCTTCATTGGCCATCGTCGGATTCATTTTGCTTTTCTCTCCCGCCGCGTCCTGGCGCAGAGAGATGGCGATAACCGGAATACCGGCATTTTGGATCTGCTGGATCATCGCCTGCGGCGCGTAATTAGCGACGAACACCACCTGCGGATGCAGCGCCAGCAGGCTTTCGATATTGACCTGCGTTAAATCACCCGGCGTTGGCAGATTTTCAATAGCGGGCATAAAGCGGACAAACTGCGGCCCGAGCTGTTTTTTCCAGCTGCTTAACACGCCAACGATATCGTCGCCGGCATTCAACTGGACCAGGAGATTAAGCGTCTGGTGCTGCAGGACGACCGCGCGGGTGATGTGATCCGGAAGCGTAACCTGGCGGCCCAACTGGTCGGTAACGGTGCGGTCGGCAAAGGCCTGGCTGGTGAACAGGCTGGCGCTACACAGCGCCAGGCCTAAAAGTAAACGGTGTGGTGACATGGATTAACCCGGTTGGATAAGAATAATCGATATATACTAAATTATATAGCGATGCCAAAAACAAAGCATCAACATCTTGCGTAGCGAGCGGCCTTGGCCTACGGTAAATCCACCACCAATCCATTCATGCGACGTTATGTCTTATCCATCCCGCTTGTTAAGTGATATTCCCGGTATTCGTTACGCTTTTCTTGATGTGCACGAAACCGCCGCCTTTCCGTACAGCGAAATGGCGCCGGTTAAGCTGGTGCACGGCAATGTTGTTCATCACTATCAGGAGCCGCTGGCAGAGCGGCCGCATGCCGATGCGGTGTTTACGGCGCTGCGTGGGCAAAAGGTCGGCGTCGTCACCGCCGACTGTTTACCGCTGTTAATGGCTTCGCGGGATGGGCGCTATGTTTGCAGCGTGCATGCCGGCTGGCGCGGAGCGGCGAGCGGCATTATTGAAAACAGCCTGGCGCTGTTTCACCAGCATCAGGTGACGACAGAAGAGATTGTGGTGGTCTGCGGGCCGCATATTCACGCCTGCTGCTATGAGGTTTCGGCCGATTTTTATCGAACGCTGTTGACCATGCCGGCGGGCAAGCTGGCAAAACGGTACAGCGACGAGCTCTTTCATCAGCGCCTCGCCCCACCAGGAAACGGGCAAGCGCAGGCGACCGGTAGCGATAATCTGTGGTTCGATCTCCGCGCGCTGGCGCAACGGGTGCTGCAACAGGCCGGGGTGGCGGCGGAAAATACCGAATGGCTGGGAAGCTGTACCTACTGTACGCCGCAGGCGCTCGGCTCCTACCGTCGGCGTACCCATTTTCCGGCGGCCAAAACCTTCCAGTATTCATGGATTATGCGTGAATGAGATAAAATGATGTTTGCTGATGTGTAACATCGGCGCACGCTTGCTATCTCTACGGTCCTTCAAACAAGGAGGATCGTAAAATGAAAGCTAACTCAGTTGTACTGGCCCTGACGCCGCTGCTGGCCGCCAGCGCTTTTTCCGCCCATGCAGGACCGCAAGCCCAGGCGGTATGCGGCTACAGTCACACCCTTGGCGACGACGCGATTATGATGTTCGGCATGCCTAACCAGGCGATGTGGCATGATTTCTTCGGCAATAGCCACACCGACGCGGTCTCAACCTATCAAACCCTGCGCGCACAGCCGGAAACCACCTGTGATAACAAGGCCGACAGTTCTGCATACTGGGCGCCGTCAATGAAGTTGCCGGATGGACAAATTGTCACTCCGGCTTATCAGAAAACCTATTACCAGGCGACCAAAGTCGAACAGTATCCGCTGCATCCTTTCCCGTCGGGGTTAGAGCTGCTGGCTGGCGACCACCACGGCTCCGCGCCGAGCTCGCGGATAACCTTCCTGTGCGCCAACGGTAAAGGCTATAGCAACAAAGCCGGTGAGGTTTGCGGCCTGCGTAAAGCGGGCGATGCCGTACAGTTTAATATCGGTATTCAGTTCCCCAACTGCTGGGATGGCGTCAACCTCAAACCGAGCCACGGTCACAGCAATGCCGCCTATGATGTTAACGGCGCCTGCCCGGCCGACTATCCGGTAAAAATCCCGACGGTAAATATGAATATCGCCTACGTGCTGCCGCAGATTACGTCTCTGGACACGGCGAAAATTGAGCTGTCGATGGACCCGGTAATGAAGGGCGATAAACGTGAAGAGAAGTGGGGCAGCATCTATACCGCCCATGCGGATTTCATGAACGGCTGGACGGTCGAGGGCGCGCACTTCATGACCGAACACTGTATGAATGAAGGTATGGATTGTGGGACCAACGTGCCTTATAGCTTCTCGCTGGCGGAAGAAAACGCGGTGGTTGAGAGCGCGCAGCCGAATGTTAACTTTGGGACGCCTGAAGCGCTGCAGATTTCCGATAACTGGAAGAACGGCGGCCGCACCCGCAACCCGGAAACCCTGACCCTGGTGAAGTTTAAAATCCCGGCGCTGCCGAAAGATCAGGATGCGTCGCTGTTTAAGTATCGTCTGCGTCTGTACGGCGGCAAGGTTGAAACCAACGGCGCGGATCAGATTTTCTTCTATCCGGCCAGCAATAGCTGGAGTGCGTCAAGCGTGACCTGGAAGCATCGCCCGACCTGCAGCTACAATTCAGATGCTCAACTGTATCTCAATTCATCTCGTGAGTATCGGATGGTGGATATCGATAAAGCGGTGCGTAAGGCGCTGGCGGAAGGGAAAACCGAAATCTCCTGGTACATCGGCGGCGACCGTCAGGGCAACCACTATCAGTTTGACGCCACAGCGGCGCAGAAGCAGCCGATCCTGATGCTGGTTGGTTTTAAAACCACCCCGGAAATTTAATTCGCAATAAAGGTAAGCTATTCCCGGTGGCCGTGTCGCCACCGGTTTTTTGACTTACAACACCTTAAAGCCGTGGGTACCATCACGCGCTAACTGTTCCACCAGACCAAACTCCCAGTCGAGATAAGCCTGCATCGCCTCAGCGGAGTTATCGGTTCCTTCATAAGGCCGTCGATAGCGATCGCTGCGCGCTGTTGCCAGATGCGTCTCGCCCTGTTCTAGCGCCAGCCCGGCATCAATCCACGCCAGCGTCCCGCCGCTTAACAGTTGCACAGGCTTACCGGTCAATGCCGCGACTTCAGGCACGGCGTAGCGGGCCAGCAGGCTGCTGCCACAGGTGACAACGTAACGTTTTGCGGGAGGGATGAGCTCTAGCGCCTGACGTAGCTGTGAACGCACCAGCCACCAGGCGCCGGGGATATGCCGTGCGACATAGTTCGCGCTGGTGGTGAAATCCAGTACCACGGTGCCGGGTTCGCGCAATTGTTCCGCTAACTGCGCTGGGGTTATCTCCTCAGCCTGCGGCGCCGGCGGTACGCTGGCGGGCGGAACGCCGCGCTCGCTCAATTGCTCAACGCGGACATCGCGTAAAACCGCCACTTCCCAGCCCATCTGCGCCAGCCAGGACGCCGCGATCGGCGCGCGGATCTCATCATCGGCGACCAGCACAATCCGCGCTCCGCGTACGCTGGCGTAATGATCGGTTTCCTGCACCAGCTGGCCGCCAGGGGCATTCACGCTGTGCGGCAGATGGCCTGCGGCATACTCCTCGGGGCTGCGAACATCAAAGAGATAGGTGGTGCGGCTCGGCTGCTGTTGCCAGCGGGCTAAAGTCGTGGCATCAATGAAGGCCACGCCAGCGCGCTCGGCCAACTGCGTCACCGCAGCCACGCGCTGCGCTGAGGCGCGGAAATCGGCGTCGTAGCGCCGCTGTTGGCCGTGCTCGAGTTCCAGTCCGGCTAAGGTCCAGCCGATGGTACCGTTGCGCAGTGCGTATACCGGATTGGCTAAGCCGGCATTGCGCAGCGATTGACTGCCGACAATGCTGCGGGTACGGCCGGCGCAGTTAACGATCACTGTCGTTTGCGCCGACGGCAGCAGGCCTTCGATGCGTAACGCCAGCTCCCCGCCGGGCACGCTGATGCTGCCGGGAATATTCATCGTTTGATATTCATCGAAACGACGCGCGTCGACCACCACGACCGGCTGTGGCCCCTCGATCAGCGCCTTCACTTCCTCAGCGCTCAACGACGGCGTCTGGCGCTCGCTCTCTACCAGCTCGCCGAACGCTTTGCTCGGTGAGTTAACGTCCTGAAAGAGCTCACCGCCGCTACGCTGCCAGCCCGTCAGTCCGCCTGCCAGTAGCGCGACATCCTGATAGCCCCAGCGTTGCAGCCGTTCAAGGGCCTGCTCCGCGAGACCTTCGCCGTTATCGTAGAGGGTAATCGGCGTCGTCAGGCGCGGCACGCGGCGAAAAATCTCCAGCTCCAGCTTGCTGAGCGGCAAATTAGCGGCAAACAGCGGATGGTTAGTGGCAAATGCGGCCTCTTCGCGAACATCGATGAGCGCCACTTCCGCGCCATCGATTAGCGCCTGGCGCACCTCGGCTGGCTGGCGGTAATTGTAGTCAGGCATATTCATTATCCTTTGAGAGATCCCAGATATTGGGCAAGTGGCGGTTGGAGTAACCGGAGACGAAAGGTTTGGCGATCCCATCCGCGGTATAAACAGCACGCCGGACGCCGCCAATGTTAGCGCCGTAGACGTGAATACTGATTGAGACGTGGTCCGCGAGCGCATTACTCACCCGATGAATATCGCCATCGCGGGAAGAGACTTTTTCCACCTTGCCGGGTGAAAGCCGTTCAGCAGGACCAGTGGCGATCGGTAAACCGCGTTCGTCGAGTCGGTAGCGCTGGTTCTCCTCCGCGCCGCGCAACATACCGATGGCTCCCCAGACCCGATGGTCGTGGATCGGCGTCGATTGCCCCGGCCCCCAGACGAAGCTGACAATCGAAAAACGTTGGCCGGAATCGGCATGCAGCAAATACTGCTGATAGTGGTGGGGATGCGGTAGGGTGTACTCTTCCGGTAACCAGTCATCTTTTTGCACAAGCGAAGCCAGGCGCACGGCGACGGCGTCGAGCAGGGGGGCCTCATCGGTAAACTGGCGATGCAGGGCATCAAGGTCTTGAATGAACTGGCGTAATTTTTCCACTCGCGGTGCGGTCATGGTGGTTTCCTGTTGTCGGGACTGGTCATTACGCTAGCAAAGGCGTTAATATAATTAAAATGCAATTTCCGCATATATTAATATGCAAAAATCACATTAAGGATTGTATGCGTATCGACGACATTGATGCTCTGCTGGCTACCGTGCAGTTTTCCTCCCTAAACCAGGCTGCGGAATATCTTGGCATTACCCAATCGGCCATTACCCGTCGGCTTCAGCGCCTTGAGCAAACCCTCAATGTGACGCTGCTGGAGCGCCAGACCAGGCCCCTGACGCTCACCGCCGCCGGGCACCGGGTGTATGAACAATGTCTGAGCATCAAGCGGGAAACTAAAAAGCTGTACGGTCTGCTTGACCCGGAGGCGGAGCCGCAGGGCGTTCTGCGTCTTGGCGTGCCGCAGAGCGTGGCGGAAATCGCCCTCCAGCCGGCGCTGAGCGCGCTACGCCAGCAGTTCCCAGCTCTGGAGCCGCAGGTGACCTGCGGCTGGAGCGGGCTGTTGCAAAAACGGCTGGAGAGCGTCGAACTGGATGGTGTTCTGGCGATGGGACCGCAACAGCAGCGCTTTGCTGACGGCTACAGCGGGAGGCTGCTGTGTCCGCTGGATATCGTGGTCATCGCGGCGAAAAGCTGGCGACTGCACGCCGGAGCGCTGCGCGACTGTGCGCAGCGAGGCTGGATACTGAATCCCGACGGCTGTGGTCTGCGGGCCGGGCTAATCCGCGAACTACAATCGCAGGGGCTGCGGCTGGCGCTGAACGTCGAGACCGCCGGCGCCCAGTTGCAAATCAGCCTGGTGGCGCAGGGGCTGGGGCTTGGCCTGGTGCCTCGCGCCGCGCTGGCGGCCAGCCCGTGGCGCGACGAAGTAGCCACGCTTACGCTCGCGGATTTTCAGCCGCAAGTGCATCTGTGGCTGGTACAGGCGCAGAATCTGGCTAACCTCAGCCAGCCGCTGACTTTTTTCGCCGAAAAAGTGGTCCAGCAACTTAACGCATCTTTCTGATACGTATATGTTATTTTAATAAATGCTTATCTTGCATATTAAGTTATGATAAAAATGCATTTTGTTCATTAAGTGCCTGTGTATAGGGTAATGAAAACGCGCCGCCGCCGCGGCCCATTCATTACCTTGCTACCAGGAGTTCTGTATGAGCATTCAGTTTCTCGGCATGATCGGCCACCGCCTGTCGTCAGAAACCATCGCCCCGGTAGGGCCGATTTTTGACCGTGATTATATTGTGCGCTTCGCGCAAACACATGAAGCCGCGGGGTTTGACCGTCTGCTGGTGGGGCATTGGTCCGATCAACCCGATGGCTTTTTGGTGACCGCGCTGGCGGGGTTGTCGACACAAAAGATAGCTTTCCTGCTGGCGCACCGCCCCGGTTTTGTCTCGCCAACTCTCGCCGCGCGTAAATTCGCCACCCTCGAACATCTGCTCGGCGGCAGGCTGGCGGTACATATCATCAGCGGCGGCAATGACGCCGAGCAGCGCCGTGACGGCGATTATCTCGACCACGACCAGCGCTATGCGCGCACCGACGCCTTCCTCGATACCATCCGCAAAGTCTGGACCGCCGAACAGCCGGTGGACATCGACAATGATTTTTATCAGGCGCAACAGGCCTGGTCGGCGATTCGCCCGCTGCAGAAACCGCATATTCCCCTCTATTTCGGTGGCTCGTCGGAGGCGGCAATTACGGTTGCCGGTAAACACGCTAACGTCTTCGCGCTATGGGGGGAGTCGCTGGCGCAGACTGCGGAAACTATCCAGCGGGTACGTGCCGAAGCGGCAAAACATCAGCGCGAGATCGATTTCAGCGTGTCGTTCCGGCCGATTATCGCCGATAGCGAAGCGGAAGCCTGGGAGAAGGCCGAGCATATTCTGCATGTCGCCACCGAGCGGGCGGCGCAGAACCAGGGGGGATTTAAAGCCAAGCCCGATAGCGTTGGCGCGCAGCGTCTGCGGGCTACGGCGGCGCAGGGTAAGGTGGTGGATAAACGCCTGTGGACCGGCATCGCGCAGCTGGTGGGCGGCGGCCACAACTCCACCGCGCTGGTCGGCACGCCGGAACAGGTTGCCGATGCGCTGCTCGACTACTACGACCTCGGCGTGCGTAACTTCCTGATCCGCGGCTTCGATCCGCTGAACGATGCACAGGAGTATGGCAAAGCGCTGCTGCCGATTACCCGCGAAAAAGCCGCGCTGCGCGCCGTGGCGGAGCGCGCATCGTGAGGCAACCCCCTATTGCTGATTGGCCGCGGCAGCTTGCCGAGATCCGCCAACTGATGGCGGAGGAGGCGGCCAGCCTTGATGCCAGCGGCGATTTTCCCCATCGCAATATTGACGTTCTGCGCCGACGCGGATTTTTAAGCCTTGCCGTACCATCGCAGTATGGCGGTGCAGGCGCCAGTTTAGCCGAGCTGCAACAGGCTATCGCCGCCATCGCCTGGGGCGAACCGGCGACCGCGCTGATTGTCTGCATGCAGTACCTACATCATCTGAGGCTGGCGGAAAATACGCATTGGGCTGAGCCGCTACGCCAGCGCGTGTTTGATGATGCGCTCACAAACGGCGGGTTGATGAATAGCCTGCGCGTCGAGCCGGATCTGGGCTCTCCGGCGCGCGGCGGCCTGCCGCAAACGATAGCCAGCCGTAACGGCCGGGGCTGGCTGATTAACGGTCACAAAATTTATACCACCGGTATCGAAGGGTTGAGCTGGCTGGCTCTGTGGGCGCGCAGCGACGACAACCCGCCGCTGGTCGGTAGCTGGCTGGTCCCTGCCGACAGCGAGGGCATTAGCGTAGTGAAAAGCTGGGATCACGTAGGCATGCGGGCCACCGGCAGTCACGAGGTGGTGCTGAAAAACGTGCAGGTATCCGCCGGGCACGCGGTAGACGTTTGGCCTGCCGACGAGCCGCCCGCGCCGGACGCCGAACAATTTCGTCTGTTTGCTAACCGTCATACGGCGTTGCTGGCGGCGATTTACGACAGTGTAGCCCGCGCGGCGCGCGACTGGCTTGTCGCGTGGCTTGGTGCGCGGGTTCCCGGCAATCTTGGACAACCGCTTTCCAGTCTGCCGCGGGTACAGGAAAAAGTGGGGCAGATAGAGGGGCTGCTACTGGTTAACCGCACTCTGCTGGAGAATGCCGCGGAGCTGGGCTTTTCCGCTATTGAGGCCAATCTGGCGAAAGTCACTATCACCGATAACGCCATTCTGGCGGTCAATCTGGCGCTTGAACTCACCGGCAATCATGGTTTAAGCCGGCAAAATCCTCTGGAACGCCACTATCGCAACGTCCTGTGCGGGCGGGTACATACGCCGCAGAACGACAGCGCGTGGCAGGCGGCGGGTAAACACGCTTTTCAACAACAAGGATAATTAAGATGCGCATACCTCATTTTACCCGCATAGCCGGGGCGCTAATGCTATTGACGCTGAGCGGCTATGTTGCGGCTCAGGAAAGAATCACGCTGCGAATTGCCGATCAAAAAGGCGGCATGCGGTCGCAACTGGAGGCTGCTAACGCCTTGCAAAACCTCGCTTACGATATTAAATGGGCCGAGTTTCCTGCCGCCGCGCCGCTGGCTGAAGCGCTCAACGCCGGCGCGGTTGACGTGGGGATTATCGGCGATGCGCCGCTGCTGTTCGCGCTGGCGAACGGCGCGCCGGTAAAAGCTATTGCCGTCGATAAGAGCAACCCGGCGGGGACCGCCGTGCTGGTGCCGCCCGGCAGCGCGTTAAAAAGCGCGGCGGATCTGAAAGGTAAACGCATTGCCACCGGTAAAGGATCAATTGGCCATTTTGTGGCGCTGAAAGCGCTGGAGCAGGCGGGGGTCTCGCCGAAGGATGTCCAGTGGGTATTCCTTGGCCCGGTGGATGCGAAAGTCGCGCTGCTTAACGGTTCGGTAGATGCCTGGGCGACCTGGGAGCCCTATACCACGCAACTGGTGAAAACCGCCGAAGGGCAGATTCTGGTGAGCGGTAAAGGGCTGTTGCCGGGTAATACCTTCCTGGCCGCCACCGATAATGCGCTGAAGGATCCACAAAAGCGCGCGGCGCTTCAGGATTATCTCACCCGACTGGCCGGCGCCGAGCGTTGGGCATACGCCAATCTCGATAGCTATGGCAAAACGCTGGGGGAGATCATTCGCTTCCCGGCGGAGATCGCCCGCGCGCAGTTTGCCAACCGCCAGTCGCAGTGGCAGCGGCTGGACGCGCCGACGGTCGCCCAGCAGCAGTCGACGGCGGACTTTTATCTTGCCAACGGCCTCATTCGCGCAAAGCTCGATGTAACGCCGACATTTGATAACGGCTTTAACGTGCCGGTCGCGCCGGTTCATGCGGAGGCGGCGCCATGATGACCACACGTTTTACCCGTCGTCGTTTCTTACAATTTACCGGCGGTCTGGCGCTGGCCGGGGCGTCTGTGCCGCTATGGGCTCACGATATGGCGGAGATGGCGAGCGGCGATGAACATCCGGCGCTGCGTCTGGCGCAGCCTTACAAAATCAAGCTGGCGATCAACAAAAGCGCGGTGTGCCTGGCGCCGGTCGCCGTCGCGGAGCAGCAGAAGATTTTTAGTAAATATAATCTCGACGTTGAGTTTGTTAACTTTGGTAACTCGACGGATGTACTGCTGGAAGCGATTGCCACCGGCAAGGCTGACGCAGGGGTAGGCATGGCGTTACGCTGGCTGAAGGCGCTGGAGCAGGGGTTTGACGTCAAACTTACCGCCGGAACGCACGGCGGCTGCCTGAATTTGTTGACGGCCAAAAACTCGCCTTTTAGCGGTCTGGAGAGCCTGAAAGGGCAAACCATTGGCGTCACCGATATGGCTGGGCCGGATAAAAACTTCTTCGCCATCTTGCTGAAACGCCACGGTATCGACCCGATTAGTGATGTGCAGTGGAAAGTCTATCCGGCCGACCTGCTCAGCGTGGCGCTGGATAAACGCGAAATCGCCGCCATTAGCGGCAGCGAACCCTTTAGCTATCGCCTGCTGGAAACCGGGAAATATCAGCTAATCGCCAGCAATATGACCGGCGATTACGCCAATCTTAGCTGCTGCGTGCTGGGCGTCAGCGGCTCCCTTGCGCGCGATCATAAACCGGCGGCGGCCGCGCTTACCCAGGCGATTCTGGAAGCGCACAGTTATGCCGCCGCGCACCCGGAAAGCGTGGCGCAATCTTTTCTCGCCCATGCGCTAAATACTAACGAAGCGGAGGTTAGCGGCATTCTTCACGGCCAGGGGCACGGCCATCATGCGGTGGGCGTGGCTTTTGTTAAAGAGCTGACGCAGTATGCCGTGGATCTGCAGCGGGTACAGGTCATCAAACCGGGAACCGATCCTCATCAGTTTGCGGAGAGTATTTATGTCAACGTTTTCGCCTGACCGCGCGCTCGCCCGACCGGGGCTCGGCGCTCTGCTCTGGACGGAGGGCGGGCTTGCCGCCGCGCTATGGCTGCTGGGCGGCCTGTTCACGCAGGCCTGGCCCGATGCCGGTCGGCGCTGGCCGTTTAGCGAGGAGTGGGCGCTGGCGCAGTTCACTCTCGGCGGCGGACTGCTGTTACTGACGCTGAGTTACCGTTACTGGCGCCAGCGGGGCGCGCGTTTGCAGCGTGCCGGAAAATGGCTGGCGCTGCTGCCGGTGCTCTTCGCGCTATGGGAAGGGCTGACGGCCAAGACGGCGTTTTTGCCGGTGCCGTTTTTCGCTCCGCCGCAGGCGCTGATTGAAGTCCTGCACGATGACTGGCCGCGGTTGCTTGATAGCCTGCTGCATTCGCTGGGGCTGCTCGGGCTCGGAGTACTGCTCGGCACCAGCTGTGGGTTTATTAGCGGGCTGGCGATTGGCTGGTCTCAGCGTATTGGCTATTGGGTGCATCCGGTATTACGCCTGCTGGGGCCGGTGCCTTCCACCGCGCTGCTGCCGCTATGCCTGTTTATCTTTCCTTCAAGCTTCGGCGCCAGCGTTTTTTTAATCGCGCTCAGCACCTGGTTCCCGGTCACGGTATTAACCTGGTCCGGGGTCATTGGTATCGATAAAGCGTGGTATGACGTGGCGCGAACGCTGGGAGCCAGCCAACGGTTCCTGATCCTGCGCGTGGCGATCCCCGCCGCGCTGCCGAACGTGTTTGTCGGCTTATTTATGGGGCTTGGCGCGTCGTTTTCAGTGCTGATTGTCGCCGAAATGGTCGGCGTCAAATCCGGGATCGGTTTTTATCTGCAGTGGGCGCAGGGCTGGGCGGCCTATCCGAATATGTACGCGGCGCTATTCGTGATGGCGTTGTTATGTTCCGGCCTGATTAGCGGGCTATTTATGATTCGCGATCGGCTGCTGAGCTGGCAGCGCGGAGGGATGCAATGGTAAGTGCCCAGACAATTTCGACCGGTGCGGCGGTGGCGGTACGTCATCTTCATCATGCTTTTACATTGGGCAAACAGACGGTGCCGGTGCTGGAAAATATCAGCCTGCAGCTGCGCCCAGGGGAGAGCGTCGCGCTGCTTGGCCCCTCAGGATGCGGTAAATCGACGCTGCTGCGTCTGCTGGCGGGGCTGGAGCCACAGCAAAGCGGGCATATTGAGATTGACGATGCGGCGATAGGCGGGCCGGGGCCGGAACGGATCCTGGTTTTCCAGGACCCAACGCTTTATCCGTGGCTGACGGTGCGGCAAAACGTGCTGCTGGGGCCGCAGGCGCAGGGGAAAAAGGGGCAGGAGCCGAAGGCCGACGCGCTGATTTCACGGATCGGGCTGCAGGCGTTTAGCGAGGCGTGGCCGCGGCAGCTTTCCGGCGGGATGGCGCAGCGTGCGGCGCTGGCGCGCGCGTTGCTCAATGAACCGCGTCTACTGCTGCTTGATGAGCCGCTGGGTAAGCTGGATTCGCTTACCCGTATCAGCATGCAGCGCGAACTGATTGCGCTGTGGCAGCAGCAGGGTTATACCAGCCTGCTGGTGACCCACGATATTGAAGAAGCGCTGCTGCTCTGCGAGCGGGTGCTGGTGATGTCGCCGCGGCCGGGGCGCATTATCGCTGAGTTTACGCTTCCGCTGGCGTTTCCCCGCCATCGCGACAATCCACTGCTATTGCAGCATCGGCAGGATATTTTGCGTATCCTCGGCCAGGAAGAGGATTGGTAAGCCAAATGCATCATCCGGTATTTCCCCGCAGCAGGGGCTGAGGGGAGGTAGCCCGGATAAGGCGCAGCGCGCCGCCATCCGGGGCAGGGCAAGGCTTAAAAATCCATTTTCACCGTAAACTGCACTTCACGCGGGTCGCCAATCTGGTTGCCGAGATTATTGGTGCCGATTGACGAGGTGTAATAGGTCTTATCAAACAGGTTCTTCACATTCACCTGTAGCGTTACCGGATACTGCAGCTTCATTTTGTAGGCCGCGAAGACGTCGGCCACCGCATAGCCCTGCAGATAATAATCCGCGCCGTTGGTGCCGGACCGTTTGCTGACCGCGTGGCCGCCGCCGCCAACGGTCAGGGTGTTGCTGTTATAGACGTTATGAATGTCATAGGTCAGGAACAGCGAACCGGTATGTTTTGGCACGTTCGGTAGCGGTTTACCGGCATAATCGGGATCTTCCAGCACTTTGGCATCGGTATAGCCGTAGCTGGCGATGACGCTGAGGTTATCGGTGATCGAGCCCGCCAGATCCACCTCCACGCCGCGCGAGCGAACCTTACCCGCGGTCTTCGCCACCGTCTCGTCGCCGATACTTTCGGTATACAGCACGTTACGTTTATGAATATCAAATAACGCGATATTGGCGGTAATACCCTCTAAAAGGTCGAATTTCGCGCCAACTTCGTAAGAGGTGGACTCTTCCGGCGGCAGTTCGCCGATGTAGCTGGCAATTGACGACTGCGGCATAAACGACTGGGCGACGTTAGCAAACAGCGACACATTTGGCGTTACCTTGTAGACCAGGCCAGCCTTCGGCGTCCATTTCTCATCGCGGCTATCGGTATTGACGTTAAACGGACGGCCTTTACCGGCATACTGGGTGTAATACTGGTAGCGTACGCCGGCCACGGCAATCCAGTTATCGGTCAGGTACAGGGCGTCCTGCAGATAGGTCGCATAGCTCTCCTGCTTGATGCGCTGATCGCTATCGGCAGCGGAAACGGTATTACAGGTATCGAGAGTGCCGTAAACCGGATGATAAATATTAAAGCCTTTCACGTTCTTACAACGCAGCATATCGGTACGCAGCAGATCGTAATTCTCATAGGCGACGCCGGTCAGCAGTTCATTATAAAAGCCGCCGATCACCACGTTGCCTTGTAGATCGGCGCGGGTGGAATGCATCTTTTGCGTTGAGCCATGCGTGCCGTCGACCCGGCGGGTCAGGTTGCCGGTTGCAGAATCATAGGCCATTACCCTGGCCTGGTTATCGTTGTAGTGATCCTGGCTGTAGCTGTAATCAAAGCGCGCGGTCCAGGCGCTGTTAAGACGATACTCGGCGTTCAGTTGGGCAATATCGGAATAACCATCGGTGATATTAAAGGCTTCATCGAAACGGGTTTTACGGTCGACGTTGACCGCGTGGCCGGTATTGAGATCGAAAATCGTGCCGCGGTCAAAGGGGGCGCTGTAATCGCGATGTGAATACGAAGCGGTAATGGTTGCGCTATCGCCAAACCAGGTCAGGGAAGGGGCGATAAAGCTGCTTTTGTTCTTGCCGAAATTACGCCAGTAATCTTCATTTTGATATTCGCCGATCAGTCGATAGGCCAGATTTGTGCCTTCGATTGGCCCGGTCACGTCGAAGCTCCCCGTGCCGCCGCCAAAACTGCTGGAGGTGGCGGAAACCGAACCAGAGAACTGGCGCTCGGGGCGTTTGGTGACCACGTTTATCAGCCCGCCGGGGTCGAGAATGCCGTACAGCGTCGAGGCCGGGCCCTTCAGAACTTCAACCCGCTCGGTAGCGGCGTTAAAGCTGCGCGGTAGAACGGTACGCAGGCCGTTGGTCATGATAGAACCGTCGCGATTGGCGCCGAAGCCGCGGCGGGTAAACGCATCCTGGGTACCGCCGAGGGTATTGGTCTGCACCACGTTGGCGACGTTATACAATGCTTCATCCAGCGAGGTAGCGTGCTGATCTTCCAGCACCCGGTCGCTGACGGTATTCACCACCTGCGGAATATCCAGCAGCGGCATTGAAGTCAATGTCGCCGTGGACGAACTCAGCGGCTGATAACCGCTGGTGGCGTTCTGCTGGCGGCCGTCAGCCACTACGGTAATGGTGTCCTCCGCGTCCTTGGTATTCTTTGCCGCGTTATTTTCTGCGGCTATTAATCCCGGTGAGGCTAAAAAAAGAAGCGAAAAAAGCGCGCGCCCTTGCAATGTCCTGCAGGCGACATGGGGTTGAGTCATTATCTGTTTCTCGTGAACGAATCTGCCTTTGCGGTCAGATAAAGCCAATTAAATCATTGCCCTGAAAATAAAACCTATCCGTTAAGCGTCTGAATGCGCCTTCAGATATGTAATTGAGAATCATTCAAACACGAAGAAATGTAGTAGTAAATGTTATGTAAGATAAAAAAGCTGCGCTGAAGAAAAGCGCGATTTAGTAGTCTGTACCAGGTGATGTGATGATCTTATTTTATTGATTATAAATAGTATTCATAAAATTCATTTTGTCTCCCCATGAGGTCCTGAACGTGAAGGAAGCAACATGCAGCACAGTATTGACTACTACATTCATCCCCTTCATGATCAAAAGAGAATGAGATTTATTTTTATTTGACTGCAGAACGTTGAAGGCGGACGCCGGAACGCTGCGGCGCAGGAGCGAGTTATGCCACAGCGGGTAAACCCTGCAGAGAAGGGGATCGTCCTGGAATCCCTGTCGGCCGGCTATGGCCAGACGCTTATCGTCGATGACATTAATCTGACGATCCCCAGCGGTAAAATGACGGTGCTTGCCGGGGCTAACGGCTCAGGCAAATCAACGCTATTATCGACCATCGCCCGGATGCTAAAACCGCTCGGCGGCTGCGTGCGTCTGGACGGAAAGACCATCCACGACATGCCGACCAAAGCGGTCTCCCGCCAGTTGGGGATCCTGCCGCAATCGCCGCTGACGCCGGAAGGGCTCACGGTGTTCGAACTGGTATCGCGCGGGCGCTACCCGTGGCAGGGGCTGATGCGCCAGTGGTCTGAAGCCGATGAACAGGCGGTGGAAGAGGCGCTGCAATTAACCGGCACCGCCGAATTCGCCCATCTGCCGGTCGACAGCCTTTCCGGCGGTCAGCGTCAGCGCTGCTGGATAGCGATGGCGCTGGCGCAGCAGACGAAAACCATTTTACTGGATGAGCCCACCACCTGGCTCGACCTGCGCTATCAGGTCGATATTCTTGAACTTCTGCAGAGCCTGACCCGTCAGCATGGCCGCACGGTGGTAACGGTCCTTCACGACCTGAACTTTGCGGTGAACTACGCCGACCTGCTGGTATTTCTCAAAAAAGGGCGGATAGCCGGGACCATTTCAGAACACGAAATCTGCAGCCCTGAACTGATTAAAAACGTCTTTGATGTTGATGTGCAGATGTCAATCAATCCGCAAACCGGCAAACCTTTCTTTATGCCGTTTCGCGCAAGCCAGGTCGTTGCCCTATGAGCGCCGCCGTGCTGTACGCCACACGGCGTCGTACTCGTCCGCGGCTGGCGATGCTGCTGTTAGCTCTGCTACTTATCATCGGTTCGCTGATTCATCTTGGCTTAGGCGCCCGCTGGATCGCGCCGCAGACGGTCCTGCAGGCACTGCTCGAGTACGACCCGCGAAACTTCGATCACCGTATTATTGTTGATTTACGTCTGGTTCGGCTGGCAGCGGCGCTGTTGACCGGCGCGGCGCTTGGCGTTGCCGGGGTGCTGCTGCAGACGGTGATCCGCAACCCGCTTGGCGAGCCGCATATTCTTGGGCTCAACGCCGGCGCCTCGCTGGCGATGGTTGCGACCTCGGCGCTGGGCCTCTCTGTCGGCGATTTTCCAGCGGCGCGCCCGCTAACCGCCGCCTGTGGCGCGGCGCTGCTGTTCGGCGGGGTAATGGCGCTGGCTTCTGCCGGGCGCGGCGGGGCGACGCCGCTGCGCATCACGCTATGCGGCGTGGCGATCTCGGCGTTTGCCTCGGCGGTGACGGCGGCGATTTTAATTCTTGATGAACAAACGCTGCTGGCAATGCGCACATGGCTTGCCGGCGATCTGGCCGGATTGAACTGGGCTACCCTACAGGCGGCGCTGGTGCCGGCGCTTTCTGGCATGGGACTGGCGCTGCTCCTCGCGCCACGTCTGAACGTGCTGGCGCTGGGCGATAAAGCGGCGCTGGGGCTGGGGGTGAATCTGGTGCAGACCCGGCTGCTGGGGCTGGCCGCTATTGCGCTGCTGTGCGGCGCGGCGGTGGCGGTGGCCGGGCCTGTTGGGTTTGTCGGGCTGGTGGTGCCGCACGTGGTGCGCCGTCTGATAACGCAAGATATTCGCCTGGCGTTACCGCTGGCGGCGCCGGTAGGGGCGCTGGTGCTGGTGCTGGCGGATATCGCCGCCCGTACCCTCGTCGCCCCGCAGGAACTGGCGACCGGCGCGATGACCGCGCTGGTGGGGGCGCCGCTATTTATTTTTATCGCCGCGAGGTTTTTTAAATGATACGCGCCGTTCATCGCGCTGGATTTCGGCCTCTGGGGTTCGCTTCAAGGCATCTGTTGCTGCGTCCGGCAGCATTGAAAATTGCCGCCTTCATGCTGCTCTTTTTGCTGGCGCTGGGGCTCTATAGCCTCAGCCGCGGCAGCTTTCCGCTGTCATCTTCGACATTGGCGCGTGCGCTGCTGGCGCCGGAGAAGCTTGGCGAGCAGCAACGTTTCATCCTGTTTGACATCCGCCTACCGCGAATTTTGATGGCGCTGCTCTGCGGCGCCATGCTTGGCCTGGCGGGAGCGGCAATGCAGAGCATTACCCGTAACGGCCTGGCGGACCCCGGCCTTATTGGCGTCAAAGAAGGGGCCAGCATTGTGGTGCTGGCGCTAATCCTGTTTTTTCCGGCCGTAGGGCTGGCGTGGCGGCCGCTGGCGGGAATGCTCGGCGGCGTGCTGGTGGCGCTGTTGGTGCTGGCGCTGGCGCGCGATTGTTCACGTCCGCGCTTTATTTTGATTGGCATCGGGGTGTCGTGGACGCTGGCGGCGGCGGTTGGCATTTTTATGACTACCGCCGACGTACGCGACGTACAGACGGCGATGATCTGGCTCTCCGGTAGCCTGCACGCGGCGACCTGGCCGCTGCTGGTGGTCGCGTTTTGCTGGGCGCTACCTGGCGCACTGATTCTGTTCTGCACCGCCCGCGCGGCGGATGCGGCGCTGCTGGGCGACCGTACCGCCATCGGTCTTGGCGTGCGTTTGCCGCAGCTCACGCTACTGCGTTTCTTCGCCCCCGTGCTGCTGACCTCTGCCAGCGTTTCCTGCGTTGGCAGTCTGGGTTTTGTCGGCCTGATGGCGCCGCATATGGCGCGTTTCGTCCTGCGCGGCGGCCAGGTGGCGCTGCTCTGCGGCAGCGCGCTGATTGGCGCGTTGCTGGTGCTGGCAACCGATACGCTGGGGCGGCTGGCGTTTGCGCCGCTGCAGATCCCGGCGGGGATTGTCATTGCGCTGGTAGGGTGCCCATTTTTTATTGCTCTGCTTTGGCGTCGCCGTGACGCCCTGTAAATCAAAAAGGATTGTTATGCGTTGGTTCGTTTCTCTGCTGGTGCTGTGCGCGGGCGCTGCCGCGGCTGCCGATTCGCAAACCTTCACCGACGATTTAGGTCGTACGGTGACCGTACCGCTGCATCCGCAGCGAATCGTTTCGATGCACGATCTCGATATCACCATCCCGCTAATTGAGCTCGGAGTGCCGCCGGTGGCCAGCCATGGCCGCACGCGCCCGGACGGCAGCCACTACCTGCGTTCCAGCGCCCAGTTGACCGGCGTCGATTTCGACAATAGCGAGATCCGCTTTATTGGCACCGCCGATATCGACCTTGAGGCCGTGGCTGCGGCGAAGCCGGATCTGATTATTACCGAGCCTAGCCGCCATGTCTCGGTGGAGCAACTGGCGAAAATCGCGCCGACGGTCAGTATCGATCACCTGCAGGGCAGCGCGCCGCGGATTTACCGCCAACTGGCGCAGCTCACCGGCAGCCAGGCGCGACTGGCGGTGCTTGAGCGTCGTTATCAGGAACAAATTAAACAGCTAAAGGCCACGGTCGACCCGCAGCAGTACCGCGTGTCGGTGATACAGGCGAATAACGGCAAGGTGACGGTACACTACTCCTATCACGCGCTGGGGCGAGTTCTGCGTGACGCCGGGTTCCGCTTCCCCCCGTTGATCGACAAGATCCCCGATGGCCAGCGGATCGACGTCAGCGCCGAACAGCTACCGGAGCTGGATGCCGATTTTGTTTTCGCGACCTGGCGTTCGGACACCGGCGGTAAGCCGCAGGATGAGCTAAAGGCCATGGAGGCGGTAATGCCCGGCTGGTGTGACTTCATGCGCGCCTGCCGAACTGGACGCTATATTTTGCTGCCGCGCGAAGAGGTTATTTCTAATTCGTACGCCGCATTGACGCTGATGGTTGCTCAGGTGCAGTCGCACATCGCCGGGCGGCCGATTCCGGCGGGGGCGAAATGAAAACGGGAGTGAAAAAAGAGAAGGGCAGAGTCGATCTGTTTGGCGAGCGTTTTCGCGCTCGCGCGCATCAGCTTTCGCCCCGTTTACGCGAGGTGGCAAACTACATCAATGATAATCGTGAAGTGGTACTGGAACGCACGGCGATGGAGATCGCCACCGCTACCCACACCTCCGATGCCACCGTGGTGAGGGCGATTCAGGCTTTAGGTTTTGCCGGGCTGCGCGAGTTAAAAGAGACCATGGCGCGCTGGTTCGGGCCGTCAGCGACCTCGTCGGAAAAGATGCGTTCGACGGTGGGGGCGCTCTCCTGTGATGTCAATTCCAGCATCGATTTTGTGCTCGATGGGCATCAGCGCGCCTGTGAGGTGCTATCGCGTGCGGATAATCGCGCGGCGGTAGCCCAGGCGGTGGCGCTGCTGGGCGATGCGCGTCAGGTGGCGATATTTGGCATCGGGGCGTCGGGGATCCTCGCCGAGTACACCGCGCGTCTGTTTAATCGTATTGGCTTACCTGCCTGTACCCTCAACCGTACCGGCTTCAGTCTTGCTGAGCAGTTGATTAGCCTGCAGCGCGGCGACGTGCTGATTATGATGGGGCAAAAATCACCGCACCGGGAGGGCATGACCACGTTGCGCGAGGCGCAGCGGCTGGGGATCCCAACGATATTACTCACCCAGGCGCTGGATTCGCGCTTCAGTCAACTGGCACAGGTGGTGATTGATGTTCCGCGGGGCGGCGATAACGGGCGAGTGCCGCTGCACGGTACGGTGCTGATTTGCCTTGAGATGATCGTGCTGTCCGTCGCCTCGACCGCGCCGCAAAAGACGGTCAAATCAATGAAGCGAATCAATGAATTGCATCGAGCCATCGGCAAATCAGGTGGTCAACGCGGTTGAACAAAAGATAATTCACTCACCAGACGCTTTCCGGTTGCATGCCATGCTAAGTATGTGTATTTTTATGCAAAATAAATGCATAAAAAGGATGTCTCATGGTCAAGAATTTGCTCAAAGCGTGTTTCATGATGGCCGCGCTGGCGGCAGCCGGACAGGCGGCTGCGGAAACCTATACCGTCGGTTCTGGCGGCACCTACCGTCCCTTTGAATTCGAAAATAGCCAAAAGCAGCTGGAAGGCTTTGATATCGATATCATTAAAGCCATCGCCAGGGCCGAAGGTTTTGACGTCAAACTGGTCAGCACCCCCTGGGAGGGCATTTTCGCCACTCTGGGTACCGGCGATCGCGACATTATCATCTCGGGTATTACTATCACCGATAAACGCAAACAGATGGTGGATTTCTCCGCGCCGTACTTCCCGGCCGAACAGTCGATTGTGGTGCCGGAAGGTTCAAAAGTGAACTCGCTGGCGGCGTTGAAAAACGAAAAAGTCGGCGTGGTGAACTCCAGCACCGGCGATATTGTGGTTTCGCAGGAACTGGGTAAAAACAGTACCTCCATTAAGCGTTTTGACAATACGCCGCTGATGCTGCAGGAGCTGTTTGAAGACGGCGTTAGCGCCGCGGTAGGCGACGTCGGGGTGGTTAAATACTACATCAAGCAGCACCCGGAAAAGCAATTCAAGCTGGTGCCTGACGCCAAATTTGAGCGCCAGTATTTCGGCATCGCCGTCGCTAAAGGTAACAGTGAACTGCTGGGCAAAATCAACGCCGGTTTGCAGAAAATCGTTGCCGATGGCACCTACGCCAAAATCTATAAAACCTGGTTCGATGACAACGTGCCGACGCTGCCTGCGCAATAACACCAATTTTCAGTGACCGCGGCTGTCGCTCAGGCGATGGCCGTATTTTTTTAGGGAAGGACTATGACGGGATTCCGTTGGGAGATCATCGAGGAGTACGGCCCGCTGTTTATGGACGGCGCCTTGATGACGATTAAATGTACCATTATCTGCGTGATCCTCGGGACGCTGTGGGGGTTAACGCTTGGACTGGGGCGGATGGCGAAGGCCGAGCACGGGCCATGGAAATATATTCTGCGTTATCTGGTGCAGTTTCCGGTGCGCTTCTACGTCAGCGCCTTCCGCGGTACGCCGCTGTTTGTGCAGATCATGGTGGTCCACTTTGCGCTGGTGCCGCTGTTTATTAACCCGCGCGACGGCCTGCTGGTCACCAGCGGAATAATGAGCGCCGATTTCGCCCGCGAACTGCGTTCTAACTACGGCGCGTTCCTCTCCTGTATCGTGGCGATTACCCTCAACGCCGGGGCCTACGTGTCGGAGATCTTCCGCGCCGGGATCCAGTCTATCGACAAAGGGCAGATGGAAGCCTCGCGCGCGCTGGGTATGCCGTGGTGGAAAACCATGCGTAAAGTGATCCTGCCGCAGGCATTTCGCCGCATTCTGCCGCCGCTTGGCAACAACGCTATCGCTATTGTTAAAGACTCATCGCTGGCCTCGGCGATCGGGCTTGCCGATCTGGCCTACGCGGCGCGAACCGTCTCCGGCGCTTACGCCACCTACTGGGAACCCTACCTGACTATCTCGCTGGTCTATTGGGTGATTACCTTCCTGCTGGCGCAGCTGGTTAACCGTCTGGAAAAGAGGTTTGGCAAAAGTGATTCACATTAATAATCTACATAAGCGCTTTGGCGATAGCCACGTGCTGCGCGGCATCAGTTGCGATATTAAACCACAGGAAGTGGTGTGCATTATCGGGCCCTCCGGCTCCGGCAAAAGCACTTTTCTGCGCTGCATGAATGCGCTGGAAACCGTGAGCGAAGGCGAAGTGGTGGTCAACGGCTTTGCCGCCCATGACCGGACGACCGACCTCAACAAGATGCGCGAGAGCGTTGGCATGGTGTTTCAGCGCTTCAACCTGTTCCCGCATATGACAGTGCTGGAAAACCTGCTGATGGCGCCGATGAATCTGCGCAATATGCCGCGCCAGCAGGCGGTCGACCTGGCGGATGCCTTGCTGGCGAAGGTGGGACTCAGCGATAAGCGCGATGCCTGGCCTTCCAGCCTCTCCGGCGGTCAGCAGCAGCGGGTAGCGATTGCCCGTGCGCTGGCAATGAAGCCATCGATCATGCTGTTTGATGAGCCCACGTCAGCGCTGGATCCGGAACTGGTAGGGGATGTGCTGGAAGTGATGAAAAATCTCGCCAGCGAAGGGATGACAATGGTTATCGTGACCCACGAAATGGGCTTTGCCCGCGAAGTGGCCGACCGGGTGATTTTCATCGATCAGGGCGTGATTCAGGAAGAGGGCAAACCGGCGCAGATCTTTAGCGCGCCGACCAATCCGCGCACCGCTGCCTTCCTCAGTAAGGTGCTGTAGCCAAAAGCAAAACGGGCAGGTGGAGTCCCGCCTGCCCGTTATCAACAACTCCGCTATTGCGCGGTCTCGGTAGCCTCTTCCATGTCTTCTTCCTGCTCATTGGCGAGCAGCGTTTTTTCATTCTTGCTAAGGCACTGGATTAACAGGAACAGCACGCCGCTGGCGAACAGGGTGATGATCAAGCCGTCATAGCCGGAAACGCCAATCAACAAGCCGCTGACAATCGGCCCGGCCACGCTACCCGCTGACCAGAAAAAGCCAAATAGGGCGTTGATCATGATGAGCTTTTGCCCGCTAAAGGTTTTGCCTGCCCGCACCAGCGACAGGGTATAAAGCGCGCCCGCCGCGGCGCCGAGCAGCAGGCAGATAGCCATCAGCTGTACGCGCGAGGCGAGCATAAACGGCAGCGCCAGTAGCGACAAGCTAAAGATAACCGCGCAGATAAGATGCACGCGACGGATGCCGAAGCGGTCGGCAACCCATCCCAGAGGCGCCTGGAACATGGCGTCGCCGGTGAGGACGACGGTGACCAGCAGTACCGCCATCGTTTCATTTAAACCTTTATCGATGCCGTACAGCGGCAGTAGCGCGAGAATACTGGCGTCGAAGAAGGCAAAGCAGAATACCCCAGAGGCCAGAACTGGCAAGAACGCCCCCAGGCTACGCCAGCTGGCGCGCTCGGCAAGGCTTTCGCGACTGCCGCGCGGCAGATGACGCAGCATCAGCAGGCAAACGGCGGTAATGGCGACAATTGCCATCAGCGCCGCGTGTTGCCAGGCGGGGCCGACGGAGATAAGCAGCGGGCCGGCGAGCTGGCAGCCGGTAAAGGCCGAGGCATAGATGCCGGTGAGAGTGGCGCGATTACTGCCCGCCGCGCCGCCGGTTATCCAACTTTCCCCCAATACGATAATGACGCCGGAGGCGAGTCCGGTCAGCAGGCGCGGCACTAGCAACAGCGTCATGTCGGTGGTCATGCAGGAGGCGATGGTCGCCAACGCCAGCAGGATTAGGCTAACGCTGAGCAACGCGCCCATTTCAAAACGACGGCACAGCGCGGGAGAAAGGAAAGAAGAGAGCATCATTCCAGCGGGCGGCAGCGCGGCCAGCAGGCCGACATAAAGCGGAGCAACTTGCTGCTGCGCCAGCTCAAGGCTGATTAATGGCACCGTATAGCCGGTGATAAATCCCACAAGTGAAGCGGCCATGATCATCGCCAGCGTGGGGGCCAGGCGATTCTGGTCTGGGTTAAACATTGTATTCCCGATAACGGAAGGTTGCAGGTGAATAATCCGGCAAAACGCCGACCAGTCTGCATGATAATTAATCAGCTGACGGAAGTCACCGCTGAAATAGCTACTATTTTTGATATCGATAAAACGATCCGCTGGTGAATAGACAAAAATCATCATCGCTGAAGTTGTCAGCCGCGGGGGCGAAAGGATATAACGAAGGGTGCCGCCTGGAAGCAGCAGGACGGGGACTACTCATTCAGTAATGAAAGGAACAGGACATGGCGGTATCGTCTTCACTGATTGCCGAAGCTATCGGCTGGCGTCGCGATTTTCATGCTCATCCGGAGCTCGGGTACCAGGAGCAGGAGACCTCGCGTCGGGTCGCCGGGCTACTGGCTTCGTTCGGCCTGCAGGTGCATGTCGGGCTGGCCGGTACCGGGGTGGTCGCGACGCTTGAGAATGGCCCGGGGCCGGTGATTGGCCTGCGCGCCGATATGGATGCGCTGCCGATCGCTGAACAGGGGGCGGTGGAATATCGTTCGCGTCATGCTGGCGTAATGCATGCCTGCGGCCATGACGGCCACACCGCCATGCTGTTGGCCGCCGCTGCGCACCTTGCGCAGACCCGCAGCTTTGGCGGCACCGTGCATTTTGTCTTTCAACCCGCGGAGGAGAACCTCGGCGGCGCGCGCAAAATGGTGGAAGAGGGGTTGTTCGAGCGCTTCCCGATGGACGCCATTTACGCGTTGCACAACTGGCCAGGCTTGCCGCTGGGGCATGTGGCGGTGAATCCCGGGGCAATGATGGCCTCGCTTGACTCCTTTGAGATAACGCTCACCGGTAAAAGCTGCCATGCGGCGATGCCGGAGAGCGGCGCCGACCCTATCGTCGCCGCCGCACAGCTGATTATGGCGCTGCAGACGATTCCGTCGCGCCGCCTGTCGCCTCAGGATTCCGCGGTGGTCAGCATTACCCAGATCAACGGCGGCGAGGCGATCAACGTGCTGCCGGACCGCGTGGTACTGCGCGGGACTTTTCGCTGCCTGAGCAATACGGTGCGCGAGCGGGTAAAAAACCTGATTGAGCAATACGTGCATACGCAGCCGCAGGTTTCCGACGTTGACGGTCAGATTACGTGGTATCCAGGCTATCCGGTGACCAAAAATGATAAACAAGAGGCGCTGAAGGTGCGAGAAGTGGCGCAGGCCGAGCTCGGCGAAGCCGCGGTGCGCTGGCAGATCAATCCTTCCATGGCGTCGGAGGATTTTGCCTGCATGCTGGAAGTGTGTCCCGGCGCCTATTTCTGGATAGGGACAGATGGCGAGACGCCCTCGAGGCCGCTGCATAATGCCAGCTACGATTTTAACGACGATCTGCTGGCGCCCGGCGTGGCGCTGTGGACGGCGCTGGTGGAAAAGCTGCTGCCTGCCGGGAAGGGCTAAGTTTTCGTGCGCCGCGGAAAGCGGGTCAAGGGTCTCCGGGCGCCAACATCTTGCAGTTAAAAAAGCCTCGATGGGAGTTCACTCAGCTAAATAACCCCCATCGATGGGATAAACGCCGCCGGTACAGAACGCCGCATTTTCTGACAGCAAAAACAGTATGAAGTCTGCTATTTCTTGCATTTTTGCCATCCTCTTCATTGGGTGGCTATTGGCGAAACTACGTACGATATTGTCAGGGAATTCACTCATTCGTGGCGTTTGGACGTAGCCCGGAGCGACGGCATTGATTCGAATACCTTGCGTTGCAAACTCTAATGCTGCGGTTTGGGTCAAACCGATGATACCGTGTTTAGCCACGGTGTAAGGCGCTAATCCTGGAATGCCAACCAGACCATTGACTGCAGATAAATTAACGATAGAACCGCCAGATTTTATCATCTCAGGTATTTCGTATTTTAGGCAGTAAAAAACGCCGCTCAATGAAGTGGCAATAACTTTTTCCCAGTTTTCAACCGTCTGCTCTGTTATATTTTTACCATGCTCACCTGTTATGCCCGCATTATTTACAGCATAATCAAGTCTGCCGAAATGTTTGATAACATCAGCAATCATTTTCTCTACTTGTTCAGGTTGCGACACATCGCATCCGATCCCCAGCGCCTGTTGCCCCTGTGAAGATAATTGTTTCGCTTTTTGGATGGCCTGCTCTGGCGAGCGGGAGACAATAACGACCTTAGCACCATATTGGTGTAATTGCTCTGCGACTGCCTCACCTATCCCTGTAGTACTTCCTGTGATGACAGCAACTTTATTCTGGAAATTCATCATTCCCCCTATGACGTAGAATTGAGTCTTTCATCTGGGGGAGTATACAAAATCGCTGTGACAGTTTTTGTCAGTACTCTTTCTCCTCGTCGATCCCTTCTTTTATTCTCCATTTTTTCAATAAAGCCATCCGGCTTTCCCTGTACATAGAGCCCAGTTGTGCCATCTCTGAAATTTTGTCAGTTCTAAAGTGACGAAAATCATTTCTCATTTCACACCACGCGACCAAAAGCCAACATGACTGCATATATGCCAATCCAATGGGCCATATCACGCGAGAAGAGTAAGCGCCTTTCTTGTCACAATATTTTATTTGGACCCTCCTTTGCTTTTTAATAGCATCGCGAATGTTTTTGAAAAATACCTCATTGCTCTCGGAAGGACCGAGCACATAGGATTGGCTTTCAATAAGATTTTTTAATTCGTCAGGAATGACGGCGTGTATTTTGGCAAGCGCATTCCTTGCTGCGTTTTTGAAATCATCATCCGTGCTATGAGATACCCAGTTTAGCCCAAGGGTAATGGCATTGATTTCTTCATGAGAAAGATTTAAGGGCGGCAAATGAAAATCGGACTTAACGATATAACCCATTCCGGCCCCACCTTCAATGCGCACCCCTTGATGCTGTAGCGTTTTTATATCCCTGTAAAGTGAACGTACGCTTATCCCTAATCTTTCTGAGAGCGTGGATGCCGTGATGGGATATCTTTGCGCTCTTAATATCTGTAGTAACTCGAGAAGCCTCTCTGTTCTGGTCATTTGATAAGTCCATCCTGATACAGCGAAAAAATCTTAAACCTAAAGTTTCCCGTTCATGCGCAGCGCATCAACAACGAGTGAAAAGGCAGGGGAAGGCTGCTTGCGGCTGGGATAATAAAGATAGTAGCCCGGAAAAGGATGACACCAGGACTCAAGCACCCGCACGAGACGACCTTCTCTGATGTGTGAGCCGAATTCCTCTTCAGGTAAAAAGGCGATGCCTAACCCGGCCAGGGCGGCGTCGACAACATGATCCGACGTGTTAAACGTCAACTGTCCATTAACCCGGACGTTCAACTCTCCTCCCTCGCGATCGAATTCCCAGACATAAATCCCGCCGGAGCGGACCATGCGCAAATTAATACACTGATGCTGCGTCAGCTCATGAGGCGTTTTCGGCACCGGGTATCGTGCGAAATAATCTGGCGAGGCGGCTGCTGCCATGCGCAGTTTCGGGCCGATTGGCATCGCTATCATATCTTTATCAATCGTATCGCCAAGCCGCACGCCAGCATCAAACCGATCCGCCACGATATCCCGGAATCCGTGATTAGCATCGAACTCAATATGAATATCCGGATATTCGCGGAGCAGCGGCGCAAGCTTGGGCAGCAGGGTCGTTTTCAGCACGTTCGGCCCGCAGGTGATGCGGACGGTGCCTGCAGGCTTGTCCCGCAGTTCAGTCAGCATGTCCAGCTCAGCCCCTATCTCGTCAATACGGTGGCCCACCGATTGCAACAGGCGCTCCCCGGCGGCCGTCGGGGACACACTGCGGGTGGTCCGCGTTAATAGTCGGATTTGCATTCGTTCTTCCAGTCCGGAAATCGCTTGGCTTAGCGCAGGCTGGGTCACGCCAAGCTGCGCGGCGGCGCGCGTGAAGCTGCCTTCCCGCGCCACGGTGACGAAAGAGAGTAAATCGTTGAGGTTGCGTCTTGCCATGTTGGTTTCCGGGCTATTTATAAATTTTACTTATAAGGCTATTAAGCATTCATTAGCTAGTTTCACCGCTGCCTATTGGTAACAATAATGCGATGAAAAAGTCAACGCTAAACGAGATGGAAAATGCTCACCGTAAAACGACACGGCTGATGCTCCTCCTTGCCGGATTCAGGATCGTGGATTGAGCCGTCGAGCCTTCCATATCCATCGTTCTCTTTAACTCACGCGCTTATCCCCCACGTCGCCGTTTCAGGAGGGGGAGGGCATCGCATTATCAACAGAAAAGAAAGGCTAAATGCGTAATCAGAAAACTGAAACCAGAAATCAGAACGGAACCAGTGAAAAACAACAGGCTCACTGGGGCGGCGTGTTTGCTATGACGCTGTGCGTCTTCGCCCTGATCGCCTCCGAGTTTATGCCGGTCAGCCTCCTGACATCGATGGCGCAGTCCCTGAAAGTCACCGAAGGCATGGCCGGGCAGGGGATCGCCATTTCCGGCGCGTTTGCGGTGGTGACCAGCCTGTTTATTTCCCGACTGGCAGGCACGCTTAACCGGAAAAACCTGCTGCTTGGCCTGACGTGCATCATGGCACTTTCGGGGGGCGTCATTGCGATGGCACCTAATTACCTGACCTATATGACCGGCCGGGCCCTGATTGGCATCGTAGTCGGCGGGTTCTGGTCGATGTCGGCGGCGACAGCGATGCGTCTGGTGCCGGTGCACCGTGTTCCGCTGGCGCTGGCCATTTTTAACAGCGGCAACGCGCTGGCAACCGTTGTGGCCGCGCCTCTGGGCAGCTGGCTGGGTTCCGTCATCGGCTGGCGGGGAGCCTTTTTCTGCCTGTTACCCGTCGCCATCGTCGCGTTTATCTGGCAACTACTCAGCCTGCCCTCGATGCCGGTTACCCGCCAGCCAGCGGGGGCCGGCAACGTCTTCATACTGTTTCGCCGTCGAGTGGTCACGCTGGGCATGCTGGGTGTGGGGATCTTCTTTATGGGGCAGTTCACGCTCTTTACCTATATCCGGCCTTTCCTTGAGACGGTCACGAAGGTGGACGCCTCAGCGGTGACTCTCATCCTGCTGGTCATCGGGAGCGCAGGTTTCATCGGCACCACGCTGATTGGCCGGGTATTGAAGCGCGGATTCTACTCGACGCTAATGGCCATTCCTGTGCTGATGGCGACCGTCGCGCTGGCCCTGATCGCGTTTGGCAGCCAGGCGGCCATCGTGACGGTCTTGCTCGGGCTGTGGGGGTTTATTTCAACTGCCGCGCCCGTGGGATGGTGGGCATGGGTTCCACGCACGTTCCCCCAGAATGCCGAAGCGGGCGGCGGGCTGATGGTGGCGATGGTGCAATTGTCCATTGCGCTGGGATCCACCGTGGGGGGCGTACTGTTCGACCATCATGGCTACCAGAGCACCTTCCTGGCCAGCGCCGCGATGTTGATTATCGCAACCGTACTGATTTTCCTGACCTCACGTGCAGACGCCTCTGCCGATGGTCTTTCATCACACTCGTCCTGACAAGGAAACTATCATGAATAAATTTGCGTTAGCCCTGGGAATGTTCATCAGCGCATTTGCCGCCTCGGCGGCGGATATGTCCAGAGGCGCTGATAACTTTTATAAAAGCGAAAAAGTGACGCAGCAGAAAGTCACTTTTAAAAATCAGTATCAAATGAACGTGGTCGGCAATCTGTTTATGCCGAAAACGATAAATCATAACGCCAAAAACCCGGCGATCGTCGTTGGCCATCCAATGGGCGCGGTCAAGGAACAAAGCGCAAACCTATACGCGCAGAAGCTGGCGGAGCAGGGGTTTGTTACGCTGGCGATCGATCTCTCGTTCTGGGGAGAAAGCGAAGGCAAGCCGGGGCACCTGATTTCACCGGAAATCTACGCGGATGATTTCAGCGCGGCGGTGGATTACCTCAGTACACAATCGTTTATTGATCCAGAAAATATCGGCGTGCTGGGCATCTGCGGCAGCGGAAGTTTTGTCATCAGCGCCGCGAAAATTGACCCGCGTATGAAAGCTATCGCCACCGTCAGCATGTATGACATGGGAGCCGCCTTCCGTAATGGCCTTAACCACTCCCAGACGCTGGAGCAGCGTAAGGCCTTTATCCAGTCGGCCATTGATCAGCGGTTTGCCGAGTTCAAAGGAGGAGAGAAAACTTATATTCCGGGCACTGTGAATAAGCTGGACGCTTCCACGCCGGAAATTCAGCGCGAGTTCTTTGATTTCTATCGCACTGAACGCGGCGGTTATACCCCGCAGGGCGAGAAAGAGGAACTGACGACAAAACCGATGCTGAGCAGTATCGGTAAGTTTATGAACTTCTATCCTTTCAATGATATTGAAACCATTTCGCCGCGTCCGATGCTCTTTATTACCGGTGACCAGGCCCATTCAAAAGAGTTCAGCGAGGACGCCTTTAAACGCGCCGGTCAGCCTAAAGAGCTGTATGTCGTTCCGGGGGCAGGGCACGTCGATCTGTATGACCGCACGGACGTGATCCCCTTCGACAAGCTGACGGACTTTTTCCGCAACAACCTGAAATAACGCGTGGTAATGGGTTGTATTAACAGCTACCGGCCTTCGGGTCGGTAGTGGGGCGTAATTTGCTCAAAAGGACAAAATGCTGCCGCATCACTGAGAGTTCAAATGTCTGTGTAGTGCCACAGGCGGAGGCTGCAATATATTCCGCTTTCGGCATGAATCAGACTGAGGTAACGTAGCGAAAATATTTTTCTGGACTCAATCACGATGCCTTCCATCGAAACGTTTATAACTTTCCTTCTCGCGCTGACGCTGCTGGAGATTTCTCCTGGGCCAGACATGATGCTGACTATCGCCAGAGGTGTCGGTCAGGGAAGACGTATTGCGCTGCTTACGGTCCTGGGCAATGTATTTGTAGCAGGTTTTGTGCAAGTTTCTTTTCTTGTCCTCGGGCTGGTAACCGTTGTTCATGCCTGGCCGGTTGCGCTGGATCTGTTACGGTGGGTCGGTGCGGCTTATCTGATGTGGCTGGGCATAAAAATGATTGCGACTTCAGGTACTGATACGCGGCTGCGAAAAACGGCAAAAATTTCTGACTGGAATGCCGTTAAGGAAGGCGCTCTGAACAGCCTGACTAACCCAAAATCCCTGTTGTTCATGTTTGCTTTTCTTCCTCAATTTGTTGATCCCGCAGCGGGTCCAGTTTGGCTGCAATTGCTTGTCCTTGGCAGTATCCAAAAGCTGGCAGGAATCGTGTCTCTGGGGTCAGTCGCGATGGCATCAGGCACATTTGGTAACTGGCTGGGTAAACACCCAGGCGTTATCAAATGGCAGGAACGATTTACAGGTGTTGTCATGATTGGCTTGGGTATCCGCATGTTGTTTAGCGGGTCCGGCATAGTATCAAAATCTATCCGTTAGGTTATACAGAACCGGTAAATCCTGTGTCCGCTTCTCGCTCAGACAGGATTTTAAATTCAGTTGGTTGATTCGCTTTGTACCAGGAGCGGACAGTTTAGTTCTGGAGCATCATTTATATTGACCGATTGCCGTTAGTGATGCGTACAAATGATTTATTGTGGGAAGAAGACATTGTTGATTTTATGTTAATGCTATAGGCTGGCTGCAATTTATACTAATAAACCAGACTATGTAACCTGACTAATCAAGGGGATATAATGATTTTTCAGCAGGCACCTCAGCTAGAGACTGAGCGCTTAATTCTAAAACATTTCACGTTAGAGGATTTTTCCGCTCTTCAGGCATGCTGGGCTGATCCAGAAATGGTTAAGATAAATGGCGGAGAAGTTCCCACGGCAGAAGCAGTATGGGCCCGCTTGTTACGTTACATAGGTCACTGGCAAGCTTTAGGTTATGGATACTGGGCTGTTTTTGAAAAAGCAACCCATCTTTATATTGGCGCGTTTGGGTTTCAGGATGCGCATCGCAATACTGAGCCAACATTAAAATATCCAGAAGCGGGATGGACAATCATCGCTGAAATGCGCGGAAAGGGTTACGCCAATGAAGCATTGGCAGCGATTTTAGGTTGGGCAGACCAGACATTTACCTCCCCGGTATGCTGTATTATTGCGCAAGAAAACCAACGTTCAAATTATTTAGCTGAGCGATTTGGTTTTCAATACCAGAGTCATGTTACATACCGTAATAAAAAGGTACGCCTGTTAATCCGTCCGAAATTCGCTATTCAGTCTTAATAAACATTTGCTCGTCAGCGCTATGCCAAAAGTGGAAATTGGCTGAGTAGAAAGCAGCCGTTATGTTTTCATTAACGCTGGTTACGTTAGAATAGCCTCGATAAAAACGAGAGAACTGGAGTAAAAATGTTTGCTGATTTTGGTATCGTGAATTTCTGGACGTATCTGCTTGGTGCGACACTGATAGTGCTTGCTCCTGGCCCTGAGACCATGTTCGTGATCAAAACAAGCATTACGAGCGGCGTCAAACGAGGCTTTGCTGCAATATTTTCCATTCTGATGAGTGACGTACTTCTGGTTCTGCTGGCATGGTGTGGGCTGGCTGCAGTCATAAGCTCAACTCCAGCCTTATTTAACGCCATCAAATACGCAGGTGCTGCCTATCTTTTCTATCTCGGTGTCCAGACGATACGCGCTATCTTTAAGCCCACTGTCGAAACGAATGAGGAAAAGAAATCTTCAGCTGATGCTAAGGGGATCATCGGGCGTGGAATGCTGGTTACGCTACTGAATCCAAAGACACTGCTGTTCTATATCTCTTTCTTCGCCCAGTTCATCAATGTTCAGGCTGAACATTCCTGGATGGCGTTTATCATTCTTGCTGCGGTGATGTTCGCGATTACTCTCGTCTATTTCGGTTTCCTTGTTTTCTGCGGCTCTTATCTGCTAAGCCGTTTGAAAGGCAACCGTAGATTATCAACCATTGGAAACGCGCTGGTGGGTATGTTCTTCATCGGATTTGCCGCACGACTCGCAAGCGCAACTTCCTAACTAGACAGCTAAACCGCCTCACCGCGGTTTTTTTACGTTCTTACGCCGGATGGGACGACCGCTGTTCGCTCACAGCAAACCTCGCAATGCTTCAGGCGGTCCGCTTAGTGCCAAAAGCGGAAGTAGCTAACTACATTTTTTTGGATCTACGGGGTGCAGTTCACAGAATTCCCCGACCGGCTTATCGCAACGATAGCTAGCCACGGTCGCCGCCACCAGGCAGAGCCTGGCGGCGCCTTCTGCAATAGCCGGAAACTTTTGACTACGCCTAAAAGCACAGATTGCAGCGCATGTTATACCCGCAACTACCTGTAGCTGGATTTTAAGTGCATTCGTAGCAGTTTTTCTTTGATTGCGGGGTCAGTGATAACCACGGCTGTAAACATATAATGATGATCGTCATCACTGCTTGTAAACGGAGGAAGGCAATTTTTTTGGAAACCACAAAAGGTGTCAGCATGGATATCTTTAACTTTTCCACCAACATCTCCGACAAAGAAATATCCGTCATGCTTGAATTTCCTGCCAGTGTAGGGATCTGTGATCATGTTGTTAGTCACATCATTAATATAAAGTACGTCTCCTGCCTTTAATTTTAAACCTGAATTATCATTAACCTTTACAGCCATAGTCCGGTACGGAACCAAAAAGTAATTGTTAATTCCTAAGCCAAACGGTGCGTTGGTTTTTACATGATAACTTAACCCATACGCAGACAGATCATGAGTATGGGTTTCATATTCCACATCACAGTCGATATAATAAGGAGGTTTTTTCTTAAATACTCCAGCATGCGTGAGCCTGATTTCCTCTCCATGAAATGTTGTTTTGACAGAACCTTCCTGAGCACCCAGGCACCAGCTACGCTTACTGACATTATCCGATATCGGGATACCATCTTTATCCCGGAATGGGACGCCGTTTTTATCCTCGACGGGTTGCGTGGTATAAAAGTTAGTCGACCATAGCTTTATTTTTCTCCCGGTCGAACTGTCGGGGGGAGGCGGGATATCAAAAGTGTCCTGAAAATCAGGTGTCAGTATGCGATATTCCTGATTGATAATTTGTGCAGGTTGCATACAGGAACTGACGAGCGCTCCCCCTCCCAGCAACAGAAATGTGCGCCAAGTAAGCCTTGCAATTTTAAAGTTCTGGATACTATTTATCATATTGATATTCCTCATTTTCCATCACCTTTACTTTGAGCACTATTTCCGCCTGCCGGTTTGGTTACCTGATATGCAACTACCGGCGCAGTGGCAGGCGTTGCTTTACACATTTTTATGTTGGTACGGATAAGCTCAGCGAGAGCTATTGCTGAATTTTTATCGGCGGCCGAAAAAGACATTAAGCTACTCTGCGCCGCCTTTTGCTGATTTAAGGTCTCAGCAATCTCTGTGACATCGGGTGCAACCAGACTGACGGCGGCCTGCTCCGACTGGAGTTCAAACTCCAGATCAGACATTACACTGTTTAAATATGGTTGTATCAGCCCACTTACTGAAGGATTGGGGTCGGTACTTATTGCAATATCCATTTGGTCGGATGTTATATCCATCATGGAGCGATATATACAGTTTAATTTTTTCCGGGTAGAGCGATAATTCAGAAGTTGAATATCATAATTATATCGCTGGCTTGCGGCACCACCTACCACAGAAGTTCCACCGGCATAAAGTGCCGTGGTCAGTGCTCCACTCGCAGCCGCAATCACTGATGTCACAGCACCAGCGGCACTGGTATCACTTAGAAGATATTTTTGCGTGGCTAGTTGCTGTTCTTTTTCTCGTAATTGCATTTCATATCTTTTAACTTCAGTAGCCATTTTTTCATAATCATTTTTAGCTGTGTTTATGCATTGAGAAGCCGTTTTTTTATTACTGCAATCTAATGAACTGACGTAATTCATCTCAGGAATAGCATTAGGGTAAGGCGAGGTGCAGGAAACAGATGTCAGGCAGACAAAAGCAACGATTGTTCTCATCATTTATCCTCATACGGATAAAACACCACTGCTTGATTTAGAGTGATTTTAGTACAGATTTTACCCCCTATGTTCTATTAATCTGCTCCTCCGTGTTTCACATACGCTGTTAGCAATGTCTGCTCCTCCACTGTGAGTTCAACGGGTCGATGCAAAGGTCATTGATACTCGAATGAGACCCCAGTCATAGCTTTTAAGAACCGGCAAAGGTCATCACCAGCATCCTCAATCGTATGAAAACGAACAGAGTCTACACACCCGGATTTACTCTTATTAAGACAGGCAATGAATGGCGGTGTTGGGTCTTGTCCTGTAAGACTTCTAAATCGAGTAGCATCAACACGCCAGCGATACATTGCTCCATATCGTTGTACCCCCCTGATGCCTGTGCGGGTATTTTTCGTCGTTTTAATAGAAATTGGCATTCTGAGTTACCTTAGTTAAATGACTGTGAGATTGCATAGTCCTTATACAGCTGACCAGATCAGTTTATAGCAACCGGCTGAATGGCGAAAGGAATCCCCACTGCTTAACTAACCGTCATTTTTGGCTGCTGTGATTTATGGTCACTGCCAACGTCCGCTCCTCGCTCTCAGCGGACCTTCAGCTTCGTTAACACGTCCGCTTAGTGCCAGGAACGGACGTTTATGAAAAGGGTGATAGATAAACATCAGCAATTTTCTCTCCGATTACAGCACCTCAACCACTTCGAATTCTTCTGCGATCAACTCCATATCCTCAGAAAAATGACCTTCACGGATGAAAAATCGCTGATGCTCTTTCTTCCAGTATTCAAGACTTAAATCGCCTTCACCCTCTTTGCGAGCAAACTCCTCATTAATATCGCAAAAACGCACCAATTGTAGCGAAACCAGCCGGATCACGCATACCGGGACATTCTGTCCATCAAGAATTATGTTATAGCTGCCAATCCTCGGAGCAGATTCTTCCTGTTGGTAAGAGGCAAAAGATCCACAAGAGGCCGTTTTGATTCCTTTTTTAATAAGGTTAGCAAGCTCGCTTGCCAGTTCTGGACTGTCTCCCATTTGCCAGGCCCCTGCGCCTGGATATTTCATTTCTATTTCCCTAAGCTTAACCATTAATGCATCTGCCTAACCGTTGATGAAAAAAGTAATAATAGTATTAGCGTTAATGGGGTCACCATTAACAGTAATACGTTACCTCAGATAGTGTGGTTTGCTCTTCGCTCAGACTGGAGCTTAAACTCAGTTGGTTCATCCGCGCAGTGCCAAAAACTGCCCCTGACTGCTTGTTAACCGCGCCTCCTATTGTATAGATATTTTCTGTACATCAAGATACATTGAGATAGCTATTTAATGGCTTAAACAGTAATAGACACTAAGTTCAGGAAGGAAAAGTGCTGATGCCAATACCTATACTCTATACAGAACGCTTACTGTTAAAACCATTATCCTCAGAAGATGCCTCACAAATTCAGATACTTTATCCTCGCTGGGAGATTGTTCGGTACATGGTCTCATCAGTACCGTGGCCCTATCCGGATAATGGCGCCGAGAATTATGTCAATAACGTTGCCTTGCCTGATATAGCAAATGGAATCGCTTGGATCTGGACTATTAGGCATCGTGAAACACCTGACAACATGGTAGGTTTAATCTGTCTTTATGATGTTGAGGATAACAACCGAGGATTTTGGTTAGCACCGGAGCATCAGGGCAAAGGTTTTATGCGTGAGGCCTGTAACGCAGCTACAGATTATTGGTTCAATTCCTTAAATAAGACTATATTGCGTGCGCCGAAAGCGGCTCTCAATAACCGCTCCAAACGTATCTCACAAAGCAGTGGCATGAGGCTCATTAGGACTGAAAAGAAAGCATATGTCAGCGGTCTGCTGGATTCCGAGCTATGGGAAATCACACGTGACGAATGGAATGCTCGTAAAGGTGGCTGATAAGCTGATGGCATGTCCGCTAAGCGCTCCCAGCGGACCTTCAGCTTCGTTAACACGTCCGCTCCGTGCCAGGAGCGGACCTTTTTAGACTGTCATTCAATCTTTCAGAGAGCTCAATTCTTCAGAGAGCCATTGTCTTAGAATGCTTATTTTAAATACTGAACGGTAGACTAAATCGTATCCTGGCTCAGCCTTAAGTTTGTACTGTGGAAACGCAACAACAAGCCTTCCTGCAGCCACATCATCCGCAATCTGAGATCAAAAGCGCTTATGACAACGCCAAACGAGCACTGTCGGGCGGACTGGTGAAAATCAAAGAACAGACGAACAAAGAGGCCCGAAAAGCTTCAGGTGGAGGTAGATCGCCTCAAGGCCGAGCTAGAGGCCTACAAGGGAAAGGAAGAACAATGGCTACGCCGCTGGCAGCAAATCGCCTTTCATGTGCGGCAGAAAGGCATACAGATGGCTAGTGTGGATAAAACCTCTACTCAAAGGGCTGAGCTGCCTTATAATACTTAAACCGCGCAGACACACCGGCCTTTTGATAAAGAAATTCCACCTTCAGGGAGAATATAAAATGAGTCTAGAAATAAAAAAACAAAGTAACCCGTTTTCTACTGGCGGTGGGGGAGTTAATTTTGAAACAAGAGTTCAAGCAGCTTTCGCACTATCCTTATTGACTAAATCTTGTGTTCCTTGTTTGAGTAACTACATGAGGGCTAAAGAGTTAAAATTCCAGAACAAATATGATGGTGTAAATACTGATGATTTTGTATTGACTGCCACAGATAACTCAAATAATGAAAGTAAGATCTTTGCTCAGATTAAACATGAAATAACTATTAGTGGCTCATCAAACTCAGTATTTGCAGAAGTTATAAATAGTGCTTGGGCGGACTTTAAAAGTGTGGGCTTTAAGTCAGAAAGAGATTCTATCGCGTTAATAACAGGTAATTTACCAAAAACTGACATAAATAATACTTTGCCGTTACTTGAATGGGCTAAGTTTTCATCGAACTCAGAAGATTTTATAAAGAAATCTCAAACCCAAGGATTTACCAGTGAAGCAAAGCTCGAAAGATTAGGGATATTTAGAGATCAGCTTACTCATGCGAATAACGGGGTAGCTATCTCAGAAGAAGAATTGTGGTCTTTCTTAAAATCGTTTCAGATTTTACCTTTTGACTTAGATGCAGAACATTCAATCGTAGCAAACTTACTTTGCTCATTGATTCAGTGTTACTCAGACGTATTACCTTCTCTAGTCTTAGCTAGACTTGTTTCCTGCGTTCAAAGTTTCAACCAGAATGCGGGGGTTTTAACTCAAAATAATATACCAGAAGACGTTAAAGGATTATTTAATAAATCAAGCTACTTATATTTCGAGAATGACTTGATAAAGCTTTATGAGCGCAGTCAGCATATTTTTGAAGGTATTTCTACAACTATAAATGGACTCCATGTTGATAGGGCAGAACAACTAGCAGCACTATCTAACTGCTATAGAGATAGTGAGTTTGTATTTGTTACCGGTGCAAGAGGGGCTGGAAAGTCAGGCGTTGTTAAAGATTTTATCACAACAAAAAATTTAGATATTCCAGTCTTCTACTTAAGAGCTGAAGATTTAGATAAAAGTAACTTAAATGAAGTTTTCACTTCCATGGGAATTACATCTTCTTTGGGAGAAATTGAAAGTCATTTCTCATTGCTTCACGAAAAAGTACTCGTAATAGAGTCCCTAGAAAAAGTTTTAGAGCTAAATTATCCAAATACTTTTGTTGAGTTATTGCAATACATTAGAAAACAGTCTGGTTGGACTATCATTGCAACTGGCCGGGACTATGCTTATCAACAATTGTTATTTAATTTCCTACAGCCTTGCTCTATAAATTTTAGCAGCATGAATATTGAAGGGCTTGAAGATAGTCAAGTCGAGCAAGTTTGCGAGCATATTCCAGAGCTAAAATCTTTAGTATCTAATAACTCATTAGTAGAACTACTAAGAATACCATTTTTTATTGAGATTGCTGTAAGAGCTATAAAAAATGGCGCTCAATTTGGGATTGGAGATACTGAAGAAGACTTTAGGGATACAGTGTGGCGGACTGTCGTTGCAAAAGAAGCTGATAGAAAGTCAGGGATGCCAGATAGAAGAAGAGCAACCTTTATTAAAATAGCAATAGAGAGAGCTAAAAAGATGCTTTTTGGTGTCAGAGCAAGCGGTTTTGACCCGGAAGTAATCGCAAAGTTGGAAGAAGACAATTTGATCTACAGAGATCAAAAATCATCTTGTGTAAGTCCTATGCATGATGTTTTGGAAGATTGGGCTTTAGAGGAGTTCATCGATAGAGAGCATTTTGATAATTCTCATAATGTTGCAAGCTTTTTGTTAAATATAGGAAATGAACCTGCGATAAGTAGGGCATTCAGGTTATGGCTGTATAGGAAGCTAAAATTTGATGATACAACTAATGAATTCGTAGAAGGTTTATTATCTTCGGACGAGATAGAGAGTTATTGGAAGGACGAGGCAATTTCTGCAATCATGCAGCATGACTCTCCCGGGATATTTCTTAATTCACTCAAGCGCCAACTTCTTAGAGATGATTGTGCTCTTTTGACACGGTTTTGTTTTATTCTCAGAATAACGTGTCAAAGACCAATATCTCTACACAACGGACTATTGATAAAAGATAAAAAATCGGGATTGCTCAAATCCCTTTTCCTGAAACCATATGGAGAAGGTTGGGAAGCACTATTCCATTTTATTTATCAGGAAAGAGATAATTTGAGTAGTCCTGTGCGCACTCAAGTTATTGAATTAATAGATGAATGGACTGGTCTCATTAATATACATGATGAGTTGCCAAAAGCGTCTGAAAAGGTTGGTTTTTTAAGTTTATGGCTCCTTGAAAAGGTTAAAGATTCATATCGTGGTGAGGGGCAAAGAAAAAAAATATTAAATGCTTTATTAAAAGTTTCAACGGCTATTAAAGATGATTTTGATGAATTGATGAAACAGGACGTTTTCACCTCAAAGATAAAGCCTAGACGATTAAGTTATGTTGATGAACTGAGTAGTTTGGCACTTATAGGCTTCAATGTTCCTATGTTGTGTAAGTTTTATCCTGACTTCGTAGTTAAACTTTCCATGCATGAGTGGCTGTTGGAAGAATCCGAAGAGAACGATTATGGCTACGGGTCATATCGAGTAGACGTAGAGGAATCATTTGGGCTAGATACAGAACGAGATTTTTTCCCTGCAAGCGGTGCCAAAGGCCCTTTCAAATATCTTCTTCAATTCAAGCCAAGGCTAGGCTTGGATTTCATTATTAGATTGTGCAATTTGACAGCACAAAAATACTCAGAATCGGATTTTTCTAAAACTCAAGACAATGAAGAAGACACTATTTACGCCTTCGAAACAGTAGCTAAACAAGTCGATATAACCCTGAATGATGGCACAGTAGTTAAACAGTATGCATCTCCCCACCTCTGGAAGGGATATAGAGGACAGTCTACGTTGCCCTACTTATTACAGAGTGCTCTTATGGCATTGGAGAACTGGTTAGTTGAGTACGTTGAAAATTGTGGTAAGAATAATGAAATAGATTGGATTTTTGATTATGTTCTTCGCTCTAGTAATTCAGTAATGCCTACATCTGTTTTATCTTCTGTGGCCACAGGCTTCCCTAATAAAGTAGGTAAAGCAGCCTTTCCTTTGCTTAAAACTGCTGATTTATACCATTTAGATTTGATTCGAATGACACAAGAAATGGGTGGAAATGAGATGCATTTCTTTGGTCTTAATAGGGATGCATTGTCGAAAATATACCTGGAAGAGAGAAGAGAAGCAGCACTTCGACCATGGAGAAAAGAGTCATTAGAAACCTTATTAACAAGGCTTCAGTTCGTAAATGAGTTAAGGGATGATATTTTAAAAATTGTTGATGAACTGAAAAATGAAGCTACTGCAAGTAATGAAAAAAGCCTTCGGTATATGGTGCACAGAGTCGATACAAGGACTTGGAAAGTAGTTGAAGACAAAGAAAATGACAGAGTATTGTTTCAAAGCTCATCAGAGCTTCCGGAAGATTTAAAGCTGGATCAACAAGAATTTAATGAAAAGCACGCAATGGATAACACCGTAACTAGTTTAAACTTATGGGGTAAAAAACTATTCGATGAGCAATTACTAGAAGAAAAATACTTCTCTTCATATCAGGATGCATTAATAGCTACTAAGGGATTGCTCAGCGCCCTCCAAAAAGGTGAAGTACACAACTTTGCTGATATGGCGGTTGGCACAATCACAACTGTTGCAGCGGTTTGTGTTCGTGATGTACTTTTAGAATTGAGCTATGAAGATAAAAAGTGGTGCTTAGAAATCATCCTAGAATCAATATTCATGCACGCAGACAATATGAATGGGACAGCTGCACATGATAAGACTGATTATTATGGCTCTGGAGCATGCGCATTTGTCTTACCTAAGTTATTTGATTTAGATCTAGATTCAGAACAAATAGAATATTTGAAGTTTGCGTTAGCTACAGCATTAACGCATGAGAACCTGAACGTTAGTGCTTGTGCTGCTAAGGGAGTAAGAGAGTTTCTTTGGTCTAGAGACGCTGAATTAGCATCCCGTTGTATAGGTGGAATAGTTGAGTATGCCAGATTACGAAGGGAAAATAGTGAGGTACGTAGGTTTTATCATTTACAAGGTGCTGAATTGCAAGCCGCACTCGAAAAATGGAATGATCTTTTAACAACTTTTCGTAACGACTTGATTGAGGGAAAGTTTAAGCTTTCAGTTAACGATATATCTTTGGAAAGCCACTGTTCGTGGTTTATTCATTTACCAATGCTAATGGTTCCTTACTGTACTAAGGATGAGATACAAATTCAGTTGGTCAATAGGTTAATGAGTTTTGTATTTGATACGGAGTATCAAAACCATCGTTCGAGTGATGATGAAAAAATAAATCATGAAATTAAAAAGCAGATTCAAGACTGTCTCTCTGAACATGTTGTTTCTTCAAGAAAAAATAACTTCATGCCCTTTAAAGATCTATTGGTGTTAGGGTGTGCAAAAGCTCCCGGCTTCATTTATTCTTTAACACTCTCCTATCATGTCGCTGTAGAAAAAGAAGGTGATTATGATGCTATATGGGCACTTTGGTGCCTGTTAGCACCAGAAGCACACAAGATAGCTTTGAATGATGTTAATGATCGTTATATCGGTTTACAGAATGACCTAAATCAGCTCCTGCGTGGAATGATGTATGCGGATTGCCCTTGGCAAGGACATGAGAATGAAGAGAAAGATATGAAGCGAGGTGCTAAATATTTGCTCGATTTTGCTAGGCAATCTGCACATAATAGCCATGTGTTTGAAGCCTTGTCTTCATTGATTTATAACTTCTACAACGTATTCTTCGAAGAAGGCATTCTGATTTTAGCTGAGCATTATAGTGCCAATCGACATATTATCGGGAAGCAAGTCAATACAGCATTTTATATAGAAATGGTTGTTGGAAGATTTTTGCAGATAGAAAATCGCGGAACTCTCAATAGAAAAATGTACGATATATGCCTGCTTCTCTTAACAGGAATTGTAGAAACTGGCTCTGCTAGAGCTTATTACTTACGTGAAGAATTGATTCGTTCTCGAAAGATTTCAGCCTAGAGGGTAACAGTGACAATTTTTTAAAAAATGGTGATGGCTCAGCTGAGTATAAAGAAGCGATTCTTCGATCTTTTATTAGTCAATGACTAGATCAAAAGTTCAGTATGCTCAGACAGATAGGTTCATTGAGCTTTGATGGATTTGCACTGGAAAAGAGGCTAGTCCATCACATCAATGCCCAATGGTATCTCAATAACCACCAAACTGTATCGAGATTAAGGTGATGAGCGAAATTCTGACCTTCGGTTTGATGGTAGGCCAACCGGCATTGCGTAATCTGTGCCTCGCGGGTTCACCTAGAACGCTGTTAGCAATGTCCGCTCCTCGCTCATAGCGGACCTCCAGCTCATTAACTTACCCGCGTTGTGCCGGGAGTGCGCATCGCAAACTCATGCTCTTCTGATGACGTAGGTACTTAAAATGATTGTCCAGCTATTGAAACCTGACTTTTTCACACTGACACAATCAATGATTCCAGCCTAATTTAGCTAATGGCATAATCAGGCTGGCGAAAGTGAGGGTGAAATGGATAAAAAAGATAAAAATCAGATAGTAGATAGCGACATTGCACAGTTATTACTAAAGCACAGGAAAGCTCGTAACTGGACGGTAACGGAGCTTGCTCAACGCTCAGGCGTGAGCCAGGCGATGATTAGTAAGATTGAACGAGGCGTCTCCAGTCCCAGCGCGACTATCCTTAGTCGTTTAGCGAACGCCATGAATATTACGCTATCAAAACTTTTCGCCGAGCTTGAGGAACATCAGAATTCGCTGGTTCGTTTCGCTCACCAGCAGCAGCATTGGACAGATGAACAGTCAGGCATTATCCGTTGGACATTGTCCCCGGCGGGCGCCAGTCCGGAACTGATAAAAGTTGAAATCCCTGCAATGGGTCAACTGACGATCCCCGCCTCCGCTATTGAGCATCTTTGCGGGCAAACACTTTGGATGCTGAGCGGCAACCTTGATTTTAGGTTCAATCATCAGACTCATCATTTGCAAGCGGGTGATTGTCTTGCTCTTACCTTTGCAGGCGAGTGCCAAATGACTAACCCGGATAGCGAACAGAGCTGTACATACATCGTTGCGTTTAGCCAAAAAAACAGATGATATTTCCCCTGGCAAACGGTTAGACGCCATTCCCTTTACGCAGGTGCAGCAGGGGATAAGGTCTTCCCTGACTATCCTGCCCGGAGCGCCCTGAAACCTGAAAGCCGATATGTTGATAAAACCCGACGGCCTGTTGGTTTTGTTCATTGACGTCGACGCTTAAATCAGGATGAAGAGCAAGGGCATGGGATATCAACTGTTTTCCGACGCCAAGCCCGCGAGCAGAGGCATCTACGAACAGCGCCTCCAGATGGCCATCATGTAAAAACATAAATCCGAGCGGAAGGTCTTCATCATTTGTCGCTACCCATACAGGGGTTTCTGAAAAAAAGCCGACCACCTCTTTTTCGATCTCTTGCCGGTCGTGAGCTGTCAGAAAATCGTGCGTAGCATCTACAGAACTTTTCCAAATTTGGATGATGTCTTCCGCTTCACAAGGTCGTGACATTCTGATTTTTATCATCTTTTCTGCCTTAAAGTGGACATGATTTTGGGTAATTACCTACAAAAAGAATCCACGTAATTTACTATGGTGTAATTAAATTCACAATAGTGATGATGTCGCCATGTCTATCGTTGCTAGCCTCACTTTCAGGTGCAGAATGCCACGACCGGCGCTGGCCTGATAGCGCTCAAACTGGCGTACAAGCCGTTTGAGCGTATGGAAAGCCGCGATGAGTTCCGATTTATTGTTGTGGAGCTCACCCTATGCATGTCCTCAAGGTCGTAGTCACTGCCCCGGCTATGAAGCAGACTCGCTACAACACAGTCGAGTAAGGGGCAGTTGGATAAGGCCTTTCAGGCCGATGTGTTGTACTGACTCAAAAATCTTTTTTACGGAAGCTATCGCGGATGGCGTCCCCCATCAGACAGGTCAGGTTCATCCAGGTAGGCTCGACTGCGAAATTCGCCATGTTTCCAGCCATATTGTCGAACGCTCGCTTGTTGGTGTAGAGCATGTGCCCTGGTGACATAAACTTTGCCTCCATGATTGATTTCTCAACGTTCTCGTAATTGAGTAGGTTGCCAAAGTTGCCGCGACCAGAAACGAACGTCTTGCCTGCCTCATTTCCACCCCAGGTAAGATAGGGGTTGAGAAAAATGAAGGACGGCATGCTGTTGATGGCGACCGCACCATATTCCAGGTCAGACACCGCCTGCTCGAGTAATTTCTGATGGGCCTTTCTGGTGTCCTCATCGATAAGTATCGCGCTGGCGAGCGTGCCCAGGAGCTGGGTGTTGGCGAACTTGACGGCGCCGGGGAGAAAGTGCGCTGCATTGGCTGGCAGGTCAAGCGGCACCTCAGCGAGCACCAGGCTGAACGCTTCATGCGAAGTGGCGTAGCCACAGGGCTCAACGCCTGTTAGTAATATGACATCGGAATGCGGATACTTGCCGCCCTCGGGGCTCAGTACTTCCGCATCGGGATAGGCCTGGCGAAAACCATCCACGACCTTGTCGGCACCGGGGTAGTACATACCCATGGCCGGAGTAGTCTCCGAGATAGCGACCCGCAGCGCGTCGAGGAATTCCATGCGCTGCGGCCAGTGCTTGCTTGTCACCAGAGTCTGGGGACGACCGCAGTTCGCGCCACCATTGAACTTTGCCATGGTGGCTATCTGCACTGCCTGATGCTCAATTTCCTTCTTTGTCCATGGCCGGTCGCCCGGCACGATGATGCATGGGTTATTGCCGCCGCATTCGGAGATAAGCGGCGTCTCTGTGGCTGACATAATAGCCTCGGCCGTTGCGGTTCCACCTGTAAAGTAAATCCGGGAGAGGCGGGGGTCTACTGTCAGGTCTTGTCCCCGATCGGCATCGCAGAAGCTCAGAACGCGCCGATCAATCAGCGGCTGCATGATCTTCGCCCAAATCCTGTCGGTTTCTTCGTTCAGGTGATGCGGTTTGTGTACGACCGCACAGTTCTCGAAGAAGATTGCTTTCAACACCTCGAGCGCTGAGCTGTAGTTACCGGCACCCAGCACGGCAATAATACCCGAGGGCTTTTCCATCGGATTGATTTGTTTCGGCGTGCCTTTCACACGGATGCGACTCTTCTGATCCGCGTACATCAACTTGTCCTTCCGCTCCTGCGGAAAGACATAAATGTCGTAGAGATCCTCACTCACTTTTTCCACGCTCAGCGGCTGTGGCATCTTGCCGTCGAGAATGGATTCATAAAGGATGATGGCTGCCGAGACGGTACTCGCCATAGGAACGACGGTAGCAACCTTTGACATTGGGTATGAAAAAAGAGGCGCACCGAGGATGCCATTCTTCATCTTGCTGTCGGCGAAGGCGAGGTCATCACCGTACTTCTTCAGGTTTGCACGGATTTCCTCCAGCAGATGCAAACGTTCTGCGGGAGATGTTGTAGTCCATTTTTGGGGATCCAGTTGGTCGATAGCTTCGGTAGCATTCATTGAGATTTCTCTATTGTTCAGATTGGACCGTCAGGACGGTGGAACGTGTCCTGGCTGGTGTGATGTTTACACTCACTATAGGAAGCAAGCCGCGACAACGCTCTGGCAATCCGCGCCAATTTTAATGCGAGAGATGCCAGCACAGGGAGTGAGTCGCGGATGTTACAGGTTGGCGCAACGTGCAGTCATTGTGGCGCGGTTTGAATGGGGTTAAGCGCACGACTGCTCTATACTCTGAGCGTCGGTTGAATGAGCAATAGTGACGGAGTGCTGAAGGTGCAAAACAAAACTTTTCCCATGGATATTGGCTGGCTGGCAATACTGAAGGACTTAGGTGTTCAGCCTGGCCATGTATTACGTCGGGCCGGCCTTCCAGACGATTTACTCTCCCGTACAAGACAGGGGCTTTCTGGCGAAGACTATTTTCGTTTCTGGCGCGCTTTAGAGGCTGAGGCAAGTGATGCCATGTTTCCCTTACGCCTCGTCGAGACTCTCTCGGCTGATTCTTTCAACCCACCACTCTTCGCTGCCCTGTGCAGCGCGAATCTGGTACAGGCTATGCATCGCCTCGCCAAATACAAGCAACTTGTGGCGCCCATGAGCCTGGAAGTCAATACGGGTGACGCAGGCGAACTGGTCGTGACGCCTCGCTGGTTGTCGATACAAACCGAGGTACCTTACTCGCTGCAAGTGGCCGAGATTGCGTTTTTTGTGCGACTAGCCAGACTGGCTACCCGTGAGCACATTAAGGCGTATCGCGTTATCCTGCCGCAACTTCCATCCAGTCATTATCTCCGGCGTTACGAGAATTTCTTCGGCGTACCTGTGCAAAAAGGAGAGTATCCAGCAATCGCTTTCGCCGCTGTGGATGCTTTGCGTCCATTCCTGACGGTCAACGAAAGCATGTTTCACGCGTTCGAACCCGATCTTCGCCGTCGGCTCAGTGAACTCGATTCGACGGCGTCAACGGTGGAACGCGTGCGTGCTGTCTTACTGGAGCTGTTGCCTGGTAACGCGGCTACCATTGAGAAGGCCGCGGAACGACTGGGCTTGAGCAAGCGTACGCTTCAACGTCGTCTCGAGGAAGAGGGGGAAAACTTTCGCGCCCTGGTCAATATGGTGCGGGAGAGGCTTGCCCGACACTACCTGGCAAATACCACGATGTCCGGCGCAGAAATCGCTTTCCTCCTGGGATTCGAAGATCCCAATTCCTTTTATCGCGCATTCCAGGGGTGGACTGGGAAAACACCTGACAGCGTCCGTCATGCCAAAGAAGGCCTATTTTGATGTCAATCCAGACAACGTCAGATTCCAGGGAGAAGCTAAGCTTCTCCCTGAATTTACCCTCAGGCGTTTGCCGCCGCCTTTAACCGCGCCTTCATCAGGCTATAGGTCGTCCAGGCGTACCGTTCCGCCCAGTCCTGGTCGGCAATAGCCTCTACCTTCACCGCGCAGTACTTGGTTTCCGGCGTTTTCGAGATAGGATCCAGATTATCCTGGGTCAGCTCATTACAGGCGCCGACCCACCACTGGTAGGTCATGTACACCGCGCCGGGGTTGATCCGCTCGCTGAGATCGGCGCGGGTCATCACTTTGCCGCGCCGCGAACTCACCCATACCAGCTGACGATCGGCGATACCCGCCCGCTCGGCATCAGCAGGGTGCATTTGGATCCGGCCCGGTTCGTCCGCCAGCGACTGCAGCGCCGCGCAGTTGCCGGTCATTGAACGGCAGGAGTAATGGCCGACTTCGCGCACCGTGCAGAGCACCAGCGGGAAATCATCGTCCGGCGTTTCCGCCGGCGCGCGCCACGGCGCGGCGAACAGTTGCCCTTTGCCCGATGGAGTATCAAAGTGATTATCCTGATATAACCACGGCGTGCCGGGGTGATCGAGCGTCGGGCACGGCCACTGCACGTGGCCCATATCGCCCATTTTCTCCCAGGTTACGCCGTAGAACAGCGGGCAGAGTTCGCGCATTTCATCCCAGATTTGCTGGTTACTGGTGTAATGCATTGGATAGCCCATCTCGCTGGCCAGTAGGCTGATAATTTCCCAATCGCGTTTCACGTTACCTGTGGGCGGAATAGCCTGTTCAAAACGCTGGAAGCCGCGGTCGGCGCAGGTAAAGACGCCGCCGTGCTCGCCCCAGGATGTCGCCGGCAGCAGTACGTCAGCCACTTCCGCCGTTTTAGTCATAAAGATATCCTGCACCACCACAAAATCCAGCGCTTCCATCCCTTTGCGTACCAGACCCAGATCGGCCTCGGTTTGCAGCGGATCCTCGCCCATGATGTAGTAGGCTTTGATTTCTCCCGCCAGCGCTTTATGCGGGACTTCAGTGATACGGGTGCCGATTTGCGTATCCATTAGCGTCGGATCGATGCCCCAGGCATTGGCGAATTTGGCGCGCACCGCGGCGTCGGTGACGTCCTGATAGCCCGGGAACTGGTTGGGTAGCACCCCCATGTCGCAGGCGCCCTGGACGTTATTTTGTCCGCGCACCGGGCCGACGCCGACGTTGGCCCGTCCGAGGTTGCCGGTCAGCAGCGCGAGGCTGGCGAGACCGCGGACGACATCAACCGCCTGGCCGAACTGGGTTACGCCCATTCCCCACATAATGGTGGCGGAAGGGGCGGCGGCGAAGGTGCGCATCGCCCGCCGGATGGCCAGCGCGGGGACGCCGACCAGCGCTTCCACAGCTTCGGGAGAGTAGTCTTTCACCGCCTCGCGGTAGGCCTCCAGCCCTTCGGTATAACGCTCAACGTAATCGTGATTGTAGAGATCTTCTTCCAGCAGGACATAGGCGAAGGCGTTGACCAGCGCCATATTGCTGCCATTGTTGAGTTGCAGATGCTGGTCGGCGATGCGGGCGGTTTCAATGCGCCGCGGATCGCAGACGATGATTTTCGCGCCGTTGTCGCGGGCTCTCAGTACCCGTCTCGCCACGATAGGGTGAGAATCGGCGCAGTTATAGCCAAAGACCAGCAGACATTTTGAGTTCTCAATATCGCTTATCGAGTTGCTCATCGCGCCATTGCCGAGAGAAGCCTGCAGCCCGGCGACCGACGGCCCGTGGCAAACGCGGGCGCAGCAGTCGACGTTATTGGTATTGAGTACCGCACGGGCGAATTTCTGCATCACGTAATTGGTTTCATTACCGGTGCCGCGGGACGATCCGGTAGTCATAATGGCGCGCGGGCCATATTTGGCCTTGATCTCGCGGAGCTTAGCGGCGGTGTAGCGAATTGCTTCTTCCCAGCTGACCGGGGTGAACGGGCCGCCTTTCTGATAACGAATCATCGGCTGCTTGAGGCGAGGCGTGAGAAGCTGCGTGTCGTTGAGGAAATCCCAGCCGTAGTAGCCTTTCAGGCATAGCTGGTTTTGATTGGTGACGCCGTCAGCGGCCTCGGCGCGAATGATTTTATCATTTTCGACAACCAATTTGAGTTTACAACCCGCCCCGCAATAGGGGCACACGCTGGTAATTTTATTCATCAGTAACAGACCTGTTAACAGTGAAGATAGGGCGATAGCGCGCCGGGCCCGGCAGGCTACCGTCAGCAAACGCGCGACGTCGAACGTCGTGCGATGCACTTCGATTGCATAATGCGTGCCAAAGTGAAAATAGCGCTGATGACGCGGGATGAAGGTGATGAAGACGCGGGAAAATCACTGACGTCGTCACAAGTGACGATGACGCGGGACGCCGTGGCTGACGATCGCCCCGCGGGGGCTGAGGTTAAGCGTTGACTTCCATCTTCTGCTGCAATTGGTTCAACGTCTCCTGCGACATCCCGGCCTGCCGCGCGGCGGCGCAGATCGCCTGCCAGCTACTGGCATCGAGCGGAATACCGTTTGCCAGCCGCTGCTGACGATTGGCCGCTTCCCACTCACCCGGCGCCAGAATAGGCGTATCGGCATCGTGCGGCGACCGTTTACACCAGTCGATAAAGGCCTCGGTTTCGCGCTGCATCTGCGGCGCATCGAAGGCTTCCGGGCTGAGAATAATGGTAGTCATGCAGTTGAAGATAGCGTCGAGGCAGCCCTGCAGGCTATCCTGATGGGTCGTTTGCCCGCCCGAGACCGCGCCGCCGAGCACCTCGCACAGCGTCGCCAGGGCATAACCTTTGTGTTGGGCAAAGGTGAGCAGGGCGCCAAGCGGTGAGGTCTGCATCACCGCCGGATCGGTGGTTGGTTCGCCGCGAGAATCAATCAATGAGCCGGCAGGCACCGCTTCGCCTTTATGCCATGCGACGCGGGTTTTGCCAAAAGCGATGGCGCTGGTGGCGTAATCGAGCAGCAGCGGCGGGTGGCCTTCACGCGGGAAGACCACGCAGAGCGGGTTAGTGCCGAAGCGGCTATCTTTGCCGCGAAATGGCGCCACCATCGGGTCGCCGACGACGTTGACGAAATGAATGGATATTAACCCCTGCGCGGCGCACTGTTCCGCCCAGTAACCGATGCGCCCGATATGGTGAGCATTGCGCAGCGCCACGGCGGCCAGGCCGTGCTGTTTGGCTTTTTCAATCCCCAACTGCATGGCTTCATGGGCAACGACCTGGCCGAAACCGGCGTTGCCGTCGAGGGTGACGACGGCGCCGGCGTCTTTCATCACGCTGGCGTGACGGTTAAGTTGCAGAAACCCTTCGCTATGGGATTTTACGTAACTCGGGATCATGCCGACGCCGTGGGAATCGTGTCCGGCAAGGTTGGCGGCGATCAGGTGGTCTGCGACCAGCGCGGCTTCGGTTGGCGTACTGCCCAGCTGCGTGAACAGGGTGGTGACGAAGTGGTGTAGCTCCGTGGGGCGAAAGCGATGTCCTGTAGGCACGGATAGTCTCCTCGATGTATGTTGTTGTTTTGTTGCGTTTGCCGTTCCATGCTGCGCCGCAAGGCGCAGAAGATCAAGGCGATAAATATCTCTCACTGAATAGGGAGATTATTGGCATGGTTCATTTTGACGAAACCGCCCGGCAAAATGGTTTTGAATGTAATATTAGGTGAATATGTAAAAGGTACATTTATTACTCCATCCTCGTAATGACACTGCTCCTGTTTTTCTTTATTCGAATGGTCCTGAAGAAATGCAAATAAAGGCTTTGACCATAGCGCTAATCGCTCCATGACGCTGCAGCATTAATCTGTGACCTCGCTCGCTGTTTTCTCTATTCGCTGAATAAACTCCATAAACACTACTTTTTAAACTACACCATTGTCACAAAAGCCATAAAAACCCCACCCGCAGCGTTGCAGAGGGTGTTGTAGCACTATATGTTAAATTTGTGTTTAATTATTGATGCTTAAGGGTTGATTTTATGTATAAGAAAATCGGTGGTTTAGTGGTTTCACTGACGACAGTCTTCTCGTACTCCGCGCTGGCGGAGGTGCCGCAGGGCTACCCGGCAGATTATCAAAAAGTCGTTGATGCCGGGGTGAAAGAGGGCAAAGTCGTGGTTTATTCCACAACGGACACCAAAGCGGCAGGGCCGTTAATTAAAGGCTTTGAAGCGCAATATCCTGGGATTAAAGTTGAATATAACGATATGAACAGCACCGAGCTGTACAACCGTTATATTAGTGAACAAGCCGCCGGCGGCGGGAGCGGCGACGTGGTGTGGAGCTCTTCCATGGACACGGCGCTGAAATTAGCCACCGATTATGCGCAAGAGTATGCCTCGCCGGAAGTTGGCAAGCTGCCGAAATGGGCGGTCTGGCAGCAAAAAGCCTACGGCACAACCTATGAGCCGGTGGTCTTTATCTATAACAAACGGCTGATCCCACAAAATGAAGTGCCGGATTCACATACCGCATTGGCCAAACTTATCGCCGGGCAGGCTGATAAATTTAAAGGCAAAGTCACCACCTACGATATCGAGAAATCGGGGCTTGGTTTTATGCTGGCGGTGCAGGATAGCAAAGCTGACGCCAACTACTTCGCCGACCTGGCGAATATCGCCAAAGGCGGCCTGACGGTGCAATCTTCTACCGGCACCATGATGGAGCGCGTCTCCTCCGGTGAAAACCTGATCGGCTATAACATCCTGGGATCCTATGCCGAAGCGCGCGCTAAAACCGACCCGTCATTAGGCATTGCCTATCCGAAAGACTACGTGCTGGTGCTGTCCCGCGTCTCATTTATTACTGCGGAAGCAGGACACCCAAATGCGGCGAAACTGTGGTTCGACTACGTACTGTCGGAAAAAGGGCAAACGATTCTTGCCTCTCAGGGCGATATCCCGTCAATTCGCAACGACATTGAAGGTAAAAATGATATCGACGGGATGACCAAATTACTGGGCAATGCGCTGAAGCCGATTCCGGTGGATGAAAGCCTGCTGCAATATCTGCAACCCAAACAGCGTCTGGAATTTATTAAGCAATGGCGTGCCGCTGCTGCGAAATAAAGCAATTACCTATGAAACTTCCCCTGGAACGTATCCGGGGGAATGATCGTATCAGTATTCAGTAAATAAATACTCATTATCTCTTCTTGATAATTTATCTCTGCACTTTGCCAGGGGAATTAAAGATGAACATTTTACGCAGAAAGTGGCAAGGGCTACCGCGTGGCATAGTGGTATTGATAGCGGCACTGGTAATTTACGTTCCGCTATTATTTATTGTGGCCCAAAGTTTTCTTTCCGCACCATTTTTTGCCCGCTCTAAAGAGTGGAGCCTCGAAGCCTTCGGTTTTATTTTTACCGACCCGGATTTTTACCTGGCCTTACGCTCTGGATTTATCCTCGCTTTTGGTCTTGTCATTATCGCGATTCCGCTGGGCGGCATTCTGGCCTTTTTAATGGTACGTACCGATTTACCCGGTAGGCGTTTTATTGAGCCGCTGATCCTGGTGCCGATTTTCGTCTCGCCGATGGTGTTGGGCTTTGGTTATGTGGTGGCCGCCGGGCCGGTCGGTTTCCTGTCGCAGTGGGCGCAGGCGTGGCTGGGTTTTGTGCCCTGGAATATCTACTCGATGTTCAGCATCGTGGTAATAGCCGGTTTAACGCACGTCCCGCATGCCTATCTTTATATCTCCTCGGCGCTACGTAGCGTCGGTTCGGATGTGGAAGAGGCGGCGCGTACCGTCGGCGCCACGCCGCTGCAGGTGATGACCTCGGTGAGCCTGCCGATGGTACGGCCATCCATTCTTTACGCCTGCGTGCTGCTGTTCTTCCTCGGCCTGGAGGTCTTCGGCCTGATGCTGGTGCTCGGCGATCCGGAAGGCAACATGGTGCTGGCGACCTATCTCTATAAGTTGACCAATAAACTGGGAACGCCCTCTTACCATCTGATGGCGGCGGTCGCGGTGGTGTTAATCTGCATTACCATTCCGCTGGTCATGTTGCAGCGCCGGTTGATGCGTACCGCCAACCGCTTCGTGACCATGAAAGGTAAAGCGTCGCAGTCGCGCGCCTTGCCGCTGGGGAAATGGCGTTGGGTCGCGGGCGCGGTCGTGGTGGCGTGGCTGACGGTGACTATTGGCGTCCCGCTGCTGGGTGTGGCGCTACGGGCCTTTATTTCCAATTGGGGCGTTGGCGTTTCGCTATGGGATGAGCTGTCGCTGGCGACTTTCCGCAACATCTGGCAGCAGCCGAATCTGCTGCGGGCGATCGTCAACTCGATGGCGATCGGGATTATCGGCGGCGCGCTGGCGGTGGTGTGCTATCTGTTTGTCGGTATCGCCATGCACCGTAAACCGGATAACGTCACGCGCTTTCTCGACTACAGCGTGCTGGTACCTCGTGCGGTGCCGGGCCTGTTGGCCGGTTTGGCGTTTCTGTGGGTGTTTCTGTTTGTGCCGATGTGGCTCGATCAGTCATTGAAAAATGGCTGGCTCTCGGCGCTGCCGGTCGCCGACTGGCTGCGCGAACACCTTATCGTGCAACTGCGCGCGCTGCGCAACACCATTTTCAGCGTCTGGTTGGCCTATACGGTGGTGTGGATGGCCTACGGCCTGCGCCTTATCTCATCAACGCTGCTGCAGGTGGCGCCGGAGCTGGAGGAGGCCGCGCGCAGTACCGGCGCTTCTCGCGGACAAATCACCCGCCACGTCACCATTCCGCTGGCGCGCTACGGGCTAATTGGTTCCTGGCTGCTGATGTTCCTGATCTTTGAACGCGAGTATTCAACCGGCGTTTATTTGTTGTCGCCAGGCACCGAAACGATCGGGTCGATGCTGGTCTCGTTGTGGGCGGCGGGCGCCATTGATATCGTCGCGGCGCTATCGTTTATCAATATTCTGCTGGTGGTAGTCGGTCTGGGTATCGCCCTGCGCTTTGGAGTGAAATTACATGATTGAGTTATCGGTAGACAATTTGCATCTGACCTATGGCGACAACCCGGTGCTGAAAGGGGTGTCGATGGAGCTCAAACGCGGGGAAGTGGTGTCGCTGCTTGGCCCTTCAGGTAGCGGGAAAACCACGCTGCTACGTGCGGTCGCCGGGCTGGAGAAACCGACCGCCGGGCGGATCACCATCGGCAATAGCGTGGTTTATGACGGTAGTCCGCGTAGCGAAATCCCGGCGGAAGAGCGTAATCTCGGGCTGGTGTTCCAGTCCTACGCCCTGTGGCCGCATAAAACGGTATTCGACAACGTGGCCTATCCGCTGAAACTGCGTAAAGTGGCCAGCGGCGAGATTAAACAGCGGGTGCAGAGCGTACTTGATCAGTTAGGTCTGGGACATCTGGGCAACCGGCACCCGCATCAGCTTTCCGGCGGCCAGCAGCAGCGTGTGGCGATAGGACGGGCGCTGGTCTATAACCCGCCGGTTATTCTGCTGGATGAGCCGCTATCCAACCTCGACGCCAAGCTGCGTGAAGAGGCGCGGGTATTCCTGCGCGAGCTCATTATCAAGCTGGGCCTGTCGGCGCTGATGGTCACCCACGATCAGAATGAAGCGATGGCGATCTCCGATCGCATTTTGCTGCTTAACAACGGCGTGATTGAACAGCAGGGGACGCCGCAGGAGATGTACGGTAACCCAGCCACCCTGTTCGCCGCCGAGTTTATGGGCAGCAATAACCGCCTGCACGGTAAGGTGACGGCGCTGGAGGACGGACGCGCGCGAGTTGAAGGCGCCAGTTGGGCGCTATGGGGGCGCGCGGGCGAGGGGGTCAGCGTCGGTCAGCCGGCGACGGCGGTGATCCGCGTCGAACGGCTGCGCCTTGACTGCTCGCCGCAGGACAATAGCCTGGAACTTCCGCTGCTGACCAGCATGTACCTCGGCGATCGGTGGGAATATCTGTTCCGTACCGAGGGCGATGACTTTGCTATCCGCGCCTACGGCACGGCCCTGCGTGATGCCGAACATTGTCATCTGACGCTGCCCGCGGATGATGTGTGGATTTTCCCGCAGCGATAAACTTTGCTTAGGGCGCCAGATGACACACCGCTTCGATATTGTGTCCATCTGGCGCAATGACAAAGGCGGCGTAGTAATTGGCGTGGTAATTAGGCCGTAATCCCGGCGAGCCGTTATCCTTGCCTCCGGCGGCCAGCGCCGCGTGCCAGAAGGCATCAACCTGCTCGCGGCTGTCGGCGCAAAAGGCGATATGCAGCGGCGCGGGTTTATCTTCGCTTTGATAGAGGCATAAAGAGGCGTCGTTCGCCCCGGCTAACTCCGCGCCGTAAGCTGGCTCGCCTTCGCCTGCCAGCGTCACGCCGAGCGGCGCCAGCGCCTGTAAAAAGAATGCCTTGCTCGCGGCATAATCACTGACGCCAAATTTGACATGATCGAACATAAATTCTCCTTGTGGTTGGGAATATCTGTACGACATCACCGTGTCGTTAAATTGATAAGCGAACCAGCTTTGGTTTAATTAACAACGGTGATTAACTAATTTAACAGCTCGAATTGTTTAATTATTCATTAAGCGAGTATTTACAGGTGCTTAATCTGCCATGTACCATAAACAAAAAATAACAAATGTGATACATATCACCCTTTATTGGCGCTTTGGTAAAACCAAAGGCGCGTAATTTCCGCATGACTTACCGCACTCAGGTTATTAAATGCCCGATCTTATCGTGACAACCCGGTGAATATTTGCGCCATTTTCCCGCGTTGCGTTGAGAATCGTCTAATATCCAAACGATAACCCTATAAATCTTATCGCTATTGGCGATTTATTGTACGTCTTATTGGCCAGAGCCAGAGGGGCTGTTGCGTAATCGCTGAATGGTATCGGTACCAGAGCGAGATTTGCTGGGCTTGTAAGCGTCAAAACAGTAATTTAATTGACAGGAATGTGATTATGTCGAGCGAGAAAACCAACAATTCGAGGCGTGATTTTTTAGTAAAATCAATGGCCTTGATTCCAACGGTCGTCATCGGCGGCGGTAGCGTGGGCGCCATTGGCGTGGCGACGAGCGCCACGGCGCAGGCGGCTTCCGCACCCTCTGCCGGTGGCAACGCCGCATCCAGCGACTGGAAGCCGCAATTCTTCAACGATCGTGAGTGGCTGTTTATCAACGCCGCCGTCGCTCGCTTAATCCCAGCCGATGAACTCGGTCCAGGCGCCAAAGAGGCCGGTGTGCCGGAGTTTATCGACCGCCAGCTCAACACCCCTTATGCCACCGGTTCCATCTGGTATATGCAGGGGCCATTTAATCCCGACGTGCCGAAAGAGATGGGCTACCAGCTGCCGCTGGTACCAAAACAGATTTATAACCTCGGTATCGCCGATGCCGAAGAGTGGTGTCAAAACCAGTATCACAAGAGCTTTGCTGAACTGAGCGGCGAACAGCAGGATGAGGCGCTCGGTTTGTGGGAATCCGGCAAGGCGCAGTTCAAACAGCTGCCGGCCTCGCTGTTTTTCTCCTATCTGTTGCAAAACACCCGCGAAGGCTTCTTCAGCGACCCTATCCATGGCGGCAATAAAGGCATGGTCGGCTGGACGCTGATTAATTTTCCCGGCGCGCGCGCCGACTTTATGGACTGGGTTGAACGAGGCGAACGCTATCCCTTCCCGCCGGTATCAATTAATGGGGAGAGGGCGTAATCATGGCGACCGTATTGAAAAAAACCGATGTAGCGATCGTTGGCTTCGGCTGGGTTGGCGCGATCATGGCCAAAGAGCTGACGGAAGCGGGGCTCAACGTCGTCGCGCTGGAGCGCGGCCCGATGCGCGATACCTGGCCGGACGGCGCTTATCCGCAGGTTATCGATGAGCTGACCTATAACATCCGCCGCAAGCTGTTCCAGGATCTCTCTAAAAGCACGGTGACGATTCGTCACAACACCAGCCAGCAGGCGGTACCCTATCGCCAACTGGCCGCCTTCCTGCCGGGGACCGGCGTTGGCGGCGCGGGTCTGCACTGGTCCGGCGTGCATTTCCGCGTCGATCCGATCGAACTGCGTATGCGCAGCCATTATGAAGAGCGTTACGGCAAAAACTTCATTCCCCAGGATATGATCATCCAGGATTTCGGCGTCACCTACGACGAACTGGAACCGTTCTTCGATAAAGCGGAAAAAGTCTTTGGCACCTCCGGTACCGCCTGGTCGGTTAAAGGGAAGGTTGTCGGTAAAGGCCGCGGCGGTAACGCCTTCGCGCCGGATCGCTCGGACGATTTCCCGCTGCCGGCGCAGAAAAATACCTGGTCGGCGCAGCTGTTTGAAAAAGCGGCGCTGGAAGTGGGCTATCATCCCTATAACCTGCCTTCCGCAAACACCTCCGACTCCTATACCAACCCGTATGGCGCGCAGATGGGGCCGTGTAACTTCTGCGGTTTCTGCAGCGGCTACGCCTGCTACATGTATTCGAAAGCCTCGCCGAACGTGAACATTCTGCCGGCGCTGCGCCAGGAAAAACGCTTTGAACTGCGTACCAACGCCAACGTGCTGAAGGTCAATCTGACCGACGATAAATCCCGCGCCACCGGTGTGACCTATGTCGACGGTCAGGGCCGTGAAATGGAACAGCCGGCGGATCTGGTGATTATCGGCGCCTTCCAGTTCCATAACGTGCATCTGATGCTGCTTTCCGGGATCGGTAAACCGTACAATCCTGAGACGGGCGAAGGGGTGGTCGGGCGTAACTTCGCCTATCAGAACATGACCACTATCAAGGCTATTTTCGATAAAGATACCTTCACCAACCCGTTCATCGGCGCGGGCGGCAACGGCGTCGGCGTCGATGACTTCAACGCCGATAACTTCGATCACGGCGCGGCGGGCTTCGTCGGCGGTTCGCCGTTCTGGGTCAACCAGGCGGGGACTAAACCGATCTCCGGCGTGCCGGTGCCTCCGGGTACCCCGGCGTGGGGCAGTAAATGGAAATCGGCGGTGGCCGACACCTACACCCACCACCTGTCGATGGATGCCCACGGCGCGCATCAGTCCTATCGCCAGAACTATCTCGATCTCGATCCGAACTACAAAAACGTCTTTGGTCAGCCGCTGCTGCGCATGACCTTCGACTGGCAGGAAAACGACATCAAGATGGCGCAGTTTATGTTCGATAAGATGGCGCCGATCGCCAAAGCGATGAAGCCGAAATATATGCTCGGCAGCCCGAAAAACGCCAATAGCCACTTTGACACCACCAGCTACCAGACCACCCATATGAACGGCGGCGCGGTGATGGGCGAAGATCCGAAAACCAGCGCGGTGAACCGTTATCTGCAGAGCTGGGACGTGCATAACGTCTTCGTCATCGGCGCTTCCGCTTTCCCACAGGGGCTGGGCTACAACCCGACGGGGACCGTTGCCGCGCTGGCCTACTGGTCGGCGAAGGCTATCCGCGAACAGTACCTGAGAAATCCGGGTCCATTGGTGCAGGCATAAGGGAAAGCAAATCATGAAAATGCAATGGTTATCGGCACTGGTTCTCGGTGCGTTAAGCTGCGCGGCGTTCGCCGAAGAGGCGCCTGCGGACAGCAATCTGATTAAGCAGGGCGAATATCTGGCGCGCGCCGGCGACTGCGTGGCCTGCCACACCAACGGTAAAGAGGGCAAACCTTTTGCCGGTGGTCTGCCGATGGAAACGCCGATCGGCACCATTTATTCCACTAACATCACGCCGGACAAAGCGCATGGTATTGGCGGTTATACCTTTGAAGAGTTTGACGATGCGGTGCGTAAAGGCGTGCGTAAAGACGGCTCAACGCTCTATCCGGCAATGCCATATCCTTCCTTCGCCCGTATCAATGAAGCGGATATGCGCGCCATGTACGCCTACTTTATGCACGGCGTGGAGCCGGTTAACGTCGCCAACAAAGACACGGACATTCCGTGGCCGCTGTCGATGCGCTGGCCGCTGGCGTTCTGGCGCGGCATCTTCGCCCCGACGCCGAGCGACTTTGTCGCCAATCCGCAGGTGGACCCGGTACTGGAGCGCGGCCGTTACCTGGTGGAAGGCCTTGGCCACTGCGGCGCCTGCCACACCCCGCGTAGCCTGACGATGCAGGAAAAAGCGCTTAGCGAAAGCGAAGGCGATAACTACCTGGCGGGTAGCAATGCGCCGATTGACGGTTGGGTGGCATCCAGCCTGCGCGGTGAAAATCGCGACGGGCTGGGAAGCTGGAGCGAAGCTGAACTGGCCGAGTTCCTTAAAACCGGGCGCAATGATAAATCCGTGGTCTTCGGCGGCATGAGCGACGTGGTTGAGCACAGCCTGCAGTATCTCTCGAATGACGATATCACCGCTATTGCCCGCTATCTGAAGTCGCTACCGCCGCGCGGCGGTAAACAGACGCCAGCTCCGGTGGAAGATAGCGTGGCGAAAGATCTGTGGAAAGGCGATGACAGCAAAACCGGCGCGGCGCTGTACGTCGATAACTGCGCTGCCTGCCACCGTACCGACGGCGTCGGTTATAAACGCGCGTTCCCGTCGTTGAAAGGCAACCCGGTGGTACAAACCGAAGATGCGACCTCGCTGATTCACATCATTCTGACCGGCAACACCACGCCGGCGGTGAAGGATGCGGTCTCGAACCTGACTATGCCGTCATTCGGCTGGCGTCTTGACGATCAACAGGTTGCGGATGTGGTCAACTTCATCCGCACCAGTTGGGGCAACAACGCGCCGCCGGTGAGCGCCAGCGATGTGGCGAAAGTACGAAAAGATAAGTCGATGATTCGCGATGAAAAGGCGTTAGGTAACGCCGACGTCTCGAAACTGCCGACTGCTGCAGAGTAACTGGGCCGGGGCGGGGCACTGGATTCGCCCCGCCTGAGGTAAAAAACGTGATGACACCTGAACAACAGGGGACACAGCCATGATGCCGGAACTGGGCAACTATCTGCTGTGTCTGGCGGCGGGGCTGGCGCTGCTGCTAAGTATCTTTCCGCTATGGGGCGCGGCGCGTCAGGAACGATGGCTGATGGCATTAGCCCGGCCGCTGGCCTGTGCGCTGTTTATCTGCATCATCGGCGCGTTTGCGCTGCTGGTGCATGCCTTTGTAATCAATGACTTCACCATCCGCTACGTGGCGGAAAACTCCAACAGCGCGCTGCCGGTGTGGTACCGGGTGGCGGCTACCTGGGGAGCGCACGAAGGCTCTTTGCTGCTGTGGGTGCTGCTGCTCAGCGTGTGGACGTTCGCCGTCGCGCTCTTCAGTCGTCAGATGCCGCCCGATGCGGTAGCGCGGGTGCTGGCGGTGATGGGGATGATCGCCTTCGGTTTCCTGCTATTTATCCTGTTCACCTCCAATCCGTTCAGCCGCAGCCTGCCGCTGTATCCCGTAGATGGCCGCGATCTCAATCCTATGCTGCAGGATATCGGGATGATTTTTCATCCACCGATCCTCTACATGGGCTACGTTGGCTTCTCGGTGGCCTTCGCCTTCGCGATTGCGTCACTGCTGGCGGGACGGCTGGATACCGCGTGGGCGCGGTGGTCGCGCCCGTGGACGCAGGCGGCGTGGATGTTCCTGACACTTGGGATCGTGCTGGGCTCGGCGTGGGCCTATTACGAACTGGGCTGGGGCGGCTGGTGGTTCTGGGACCCGGTGGAAAACGCCTCGTTTATGCCGTGGCTGGTCGGCACCGCGTTGCTGCATTCGCTGGCGGTGACCGAAAAGCGCGGCAGCTTCCGCGCCTGGACCGTGCTGCTGGCGCTGGCTGCGTTTTCGCTGTGCCTGTTGGGGACTTTCCTTGTGCGATCTGGCGTGCTGGTATCGGTGCACTCCTTTGCCTCCGATCCGGCGCGCGGGATGTTTATACTGGCTTTGTTGACCCTCGCGATTGGCGGCTCTCTGCTGCTGTATGCGGTGAAAGGCGGGCGAGTGCGGGCGCGAGTGGAACATACGCTGTGGTCGCGCGAGTCGTTCCTGCTTGGCAACAATATTCTGCTGATGGCTGCGATGCTGGTGGTGCTGTTAGGCACGCTGCTGCCGTTGGTGCATAAAGCGTTGGGGCTGGGGACGATATCGATCGGCGAACCGTTCTTCAATACCATGTTCACCGCGCTGATGGCGCCGTTTGCACTGCTGCTGGGGCTAGGGCCGCTGATTCGTTGGCGCCGCGATGAGCCAGGTAAACAGCTTAAACGATTGGCGATATCGCTTCCTGTGACGTTGTCACTTTCTCTGGTCTTACCATGGCTTCTTCAGGACCGCATCACCGCGATGGCGGTTATCGGCCTGATGATGGCGCTGTGGGTGCTTATCTTCGCGCTGATTGAAGTCCATGAACGGGCCACGCATCGCCACGGCTTCTGGCGCGGCCTGCGTACCTTAACGCGTAGCCAGTGGGGCATGGTGCTCGGCCATGTTGGCGTGGCGGTAACCGTCATTGGCATCACCTTCAGCCAGAACTACAGCATCGAGCGCGATGTCCGCATGCGGGCTGGCGACAGCCTCGATATTCATCGTTATCACTTCGTCTTCAAGGGCGTGCGTAATATCGTCGGGCCGAACTGGAGCGGCGGCGAGGGGGTGATTGCCGTCAGCCGGAACGGTCGCCCGGAAGCCACGCTGTATGCCGAAAAACGCTTTTACACCGCCAGCCGGATGATGATGACCGAAGCGGCCATCAGCGGCGGGTTTACCCGCGATCTTTACGCCGCGCTGGGTGAAGAACTGGATGATGGCAGCTGGGCGGTGCGTCTGTACTATAAACCGTTCGTGCGCTGGATCTGGTACGGCGGCGTACTGATGGCGCTGGGTGGACTCTGTTGCATGCTCGATCCGCGTTACCGCCGGTCGCGGCAACAGAAAACAGCAGCGGATCGCAATGACATTAACCGCTCGCTGTACCAGTCCCGACTGCGCGAACTTGAGCAGGAGCGTACTGACGGTAATGAGGAGATGATCGTCGAGCTGCAACGTACGTTGTTGGCAGATATTTCGCCGCAGGAACCGACGCGTGTTCGGCCGCTTAGCCGCTGGTTGCTGCTACCGGGGGCGCTGTTATTGGTCTTCGTCAGCGGCGGGCTCTATCTGAAAACCAGCGATGTGGGTCAGGTGCTGCTGTGGCGACAAAGCGAGCGTCATTATCCCGCGCTGCTGGCGCAGGCGAAGGATCCGACCGCTGCGCCGCTGCGGATGGATGAGTTGGCTCAACTGAGGCTTGGGCTGCGCAGCCATCTGCAGGCTAGCCCTGACGATCTCGCCGGCTGGCAACTGCTTGGGCGGCTCGGCCTGCTGCTAAACGATGGCGAGACGGCGATCGGCGCTTTTGGACGGGCATATAAGCTGGCCCCGGCTGACCCGGCGGCAGGCTTTGATTATGCCAGCGCGCTGGTGCGGGCGGGTGATAACGCGCAGATGCGGATGGGCGAGCTGTTGCTGCGCGAGCTGCATCAGCGGCAGCCGAAAAACCTGCCGGTGCTGGAGATGCTGGCGCTCAGCGCGGTCCGCAATGAAGACTATCCGCAGGCGGTAGCGGCGCTACAGCAACTGCTGATGTTGTTGCCGGAGGGCGATGCCCGCCGTGAGGCGATTGCCCGCCAGCTGGCGCAGGCGCAGCAGCAGGCGCGGTAAATATTTGCTTTTTCTGCACTGCTCCCCGGTCGCGCTGTCGCTTACCGGGGCTACAAATGGCAGTGACCGCGCGAACGGTAGGCCGGGTAAGGCGTAGCCGCCACCCGGCAAAATAACGCCGTAACAGACGAAAAAAAGCCCCTGCGAACAGGCAGGGGCAAACCATGTCAGAGCTTATTTTTTATTAATTGAACACCATGCCGCCATCGATCAGCAGCGATTGACCGGTCATATAATCGGAATCCGGGCTGGCAAGGTAAGAGACGCAGGCGGCGACATCTTCTGGTTCCGACAGGCGGCCGAGGGTGATGCGTTTGGCGAATTCGGCGGTGCCATAGCCCAGAGGTTTACCGGCCGCTTCGGAGACCTGACGATCGATCTCGGCCCACATCGGCGTTTTCACAATCCCCGGGCAGTAGCCGTTAACGGTAATACCCAGCGGCGCCAGGTCGCGGGCGGCGGTTTGCGTTAAACCGCGTACGGCGAATTTGCTCGAGCTGTAGACCGCCAGTTCCGGGTTGCCGACGTGACCGGCCTGGGAACAGGCGTTGATGATTTTGCCGCCGTGACCCTCTTTTTTAAAGGCATCGACTGCCGCCTGAATCCCCCAGATCACCCCTTTAACGTTGATGTTGTAGACCTTGTCGACAATCTCCGGCGTAATGGATTCGATAGGCGTTGATGGCGCAACCCCGGCGTTGTTGACGATGACGTTGAATCCGCCCAGCGTTTTCCGCGCCTGTTCGACGGCGGCAAACACCTGCTCGCGGTCGGAAACATCGACTTTGACCGCGATTGCTCGCCCACCGTGCTGATTGATTTCATCCGCCACGGCTTTTGCCGTAACGTCATTGTAATCGGCGATCGCCACGGCAAAACCGTCCTTCACGAGGCGTAACGCGATAGCTTTACCAATGCCCTGACCGGCGCCGGTGACAAGTGCGACTTTTTTCATTTCCATTTCCTTTTGTGATGACTTAAAGAATCTGACTCAGATGTAGCTGGCCCATCAGCAGCGGGTTATCGCGGTAATCTACGGGGATGGCGACCACCGCCGGGCCGTCGACATCCATCGCCGCGCGTAGCGTTGGCTCCAGCGCATCAGCGCTTTCCACCGCAAACCCTTTCGCGCCGAAGGATTCGGCATAGGCTTTAAAATCCATTGGTCCGAACTCGACGCCGGACAAGCGTTGATATTTTTTCTCTTCCTGGATAGCGACCATGTTGTAGCCGTTATCGACCCAGATAAGATGCAGGATGTTGGCTTTCAGGCGGACCGCCGTTTCCAGCTCCATACTGGATTGCAGAAAACCGCCATCGCCGGAGACCGAGACCACTTTGCGCTGCGGATTGACCAGCCAGGCCCCGATGGCCCACGGTAGGGCGACGCCCATGGTCTGCTGACCGTTGGAGATCATCACCTGACGGGCTCGGAAGCTGTAGAGATAGCGGGCGATCCAAATATGAAAGCTCCCCATATCGACCGTCAGCGTGACGTCGCTATTCACGATATCCTGCATGGCGCGGACGATGCGCAGCGGGTGCAGAGCAAACTGATTCAACTGCGCCCCGCGGCGATCGAGCAGTTCGCGCTGATGCTGGCGGTCGTGGAGGATTTCAGCGGCCTGCGGCGAGAGCACCAGTCGATGATCGATATTTTGCGCCAGCTTGTTCAGCGTGCCGGCGATATCGCCCACCAGCTCGACATCCGGCGTGTAGTTACGCTCTTCATAGGCGGGCAGCACGTCGATGTGTACCAGCGTCGCGTTGCCGCTGTTCCACATCGCCGGCTCGTATTCCACCGGGCTATAGCCGATGCAGATAACCAGGTCGGCCAGTTGCAATAAGCGGTCACCGGCCTGATTGTTAAACAGCCCAACGCGCCCGGCGAAGCGCGAGAAGTTATCCTGATTGACCGCTCCGGCGGCCTGATAGGTGCTGGTGACCGGAATATGGCTGGTTTCCAGCAAACGATGCAGCGCGGCGCTGTTTTCCGTCTGGCTGGCCATTAATCCAAGCAGGAACACCGGATTCTTCGCCTGGGTAATCAACTTCGCAACCTGATTGATTGCCTCGTCAGGCGCGGCGCCCATCTGCGGCGCGCTGCTGGCGGGCAGCACTTTGCCGGTCGCCGGGCCATCGACGACATCCTGCGGCAGGCTGACGAAGGCGCTGCCCGGGCGACCCTGCTCGGCGGCGCGAAAGGCATTGGAAACCACCTCGGCCAGCGCATCCGGCGAGGTCACTTCTACGGCGTATTTGGTGACCGGGCTGAACATCGCCACCGTATCCATACTCTGGTGTACCTGTTTGGCTTTATCGGCGCGTTTGACCGCGCCGCCCAGCGCCACCACCGGATCGCCTTCACTGTTAGCGGTGGCCATCCCGGTTATCAAGTTGGAACAACCGGGTCCGGAGGTCACCAGCGCGACGCCCGCTTTGCCGGTAATGCGCCCGACCGCGGCAGCCATAAAGGCGGCGTTGGCCTCGTGGCGCACCGGAATAATGCGGATTGAGGAGTCCAGTAACGAGTCGAAAACCTTATCGATTTTAGCGCCGGGGATCCCGAAGACCTGGCGTACGCCTTGCGCTTCCAGTTGGCTGACGACCAGATCGGCGCCGTGCGCCCACTGGCGCAGCGGATACTGTTTGTCCATGTGAACCTCCTAACTTTCTACTGAACGGATGGCGGCATCGAGATTATCGGGATGCAGATTGGCCTGCAGGAACGCGCTGTCGGCGGGAAGGTCGATCATCAGCTTATGAATTTCGCCGAAGGTCAATACCCCATGGTCGAGCTGGTAGTCCAGCAGGTGGCCGCCGCCCTGGCGGTCATCGGTGATGAAGTGTTCGTGATAGCCGGCGACGTTTATGCCCTGCATATGCTGCGGGGTACGAAAACCGACCAGTACGCCGTCACGCTGGTTAAAGCGGAAAACCGGCTGATCGTCGAGCACGTCGGTCATCGCCCGGTAGGGCGGCGTCTGACGCGGCACGGTGCGGGTATGGGCGTGGCGGAAATGACCATCGATTCGCAGCGCGCAGAACAGATTGTCGGAAGGAATTTGCTGGTCAATAACCTCATGCAGCTGCTGGCGGCTGACCGGATGGTCAAAGGTTTTACGGTACTGCGGCTGGAACCAGGTCATCACCGCAAACGGCGTTTTCTGTTCCGGCCGCGCTTTACGCGCGCTGCCGTCGGCACGTAGTTGATACACCTGGCTGCTAAACGCGATCAGCTCGCCGTCGAGTTCATTAAAGGTGCCGAGGCCGAAATCGCCGTGCTTCAGCAGGTCCGCAATGGTGGTGGTACCTTCGTAGACGCCGCTGAGCAGGGCGCTCATCAGCGAAGTTTGATATAGCACGCTATCGGGATGCTGGGCGGAAAACGCGCGTAGCGTTTCACACAGACTCTCTTCGCAGGTGCAATCTGAAGCATGATTCATGAGCCACTTCCTCGGTTCAACAAATATAAGAAAGGTTAAATAAAGGTTGACCCGATTCAGCTCACAGTTCCAATATAGAAACCATGCTGGTTTGAGACGTTTTCGATATGGAACTTCGTTATCTACGCTATTTTGTCGCCGTCGCCCGGACGCGGCACTTCACCCGGGCAGCGAAAGAACTGGGTATCTCACAGCCACCGTTAAGTCAGCAAATTCAGCGACTTGAGCGTGAGGTTGGTACTCCGCTGTTGCGTCGGCTAACCCGCGGGGTGGAGCTGACCGAAGCCGGGGAGTCCTTTTATGAGGATGCCTGCCAAATCCTCGCGCTGAGCGATGCGGCGCTGGAAAAGGCCAAGGGCATTGCTCGCGGAATGAACGGCAGCTTGTCATTAGGCATTACCAGTTCTGATGCTTTCCATCCGCAAATCTTCACCTTGCTGCACCGTTTTCAGCTCGATCACCCAGGCGTCGTCCTCCATCAACGGGAGGGCAACATGGCGAATTTGATGGCGGCGCTGAGCGAGGCGGAGATCGATATCGCCTTTGTCCGTTTGCCGTGTGAAAGCAGTAAGGCGTTTAACTTGCGTATCATTGATGAAGAGCCAATGGTCATTGCGCTCCCGCGCGATAATCCATTGTCAGCGGAACCGACGCTGGCGCTGGAACAGTTGCGGGACGTCGCGCCGATCCTCTTCCCGCGCGAAGTGGCGCCGGGTTTGTATGAGCTGGTGTTCAATAGCTGCCTGCGCGCCGGTATCGATATGAACCGCGCAAGGCAGTCGTCGCAGATTTCATCGTCGCTGAGTATGGTTAACGCCGGATTTGGTTTCGCGCTGGTGCCGCAGTCGATGACCTGCATCGCGCTGCCCAACGTCAGCTATCAATCGATACAGGGGACGCCGGTCAAGACCGATATTGCCATCGCCTGGCGCCGTTTTGAGCGCTCGCGTACGGTGAAGCGATTTTTAGAGATGTTCTAATTCCCGGGGCGCATAGCGCGACCCAACGGAGATACGCTGATCTTTTCTCCGTTGGGTTACCCGTTACTGCGCCACCCAGCCGCCATCCATATTCCACGCCGCGCCGCGCACCTGCGCGGCGGCGTCGCTGCATAAAAATAGCGCCATTTCACCCAGTTGCTGAGGCGTCACGAATTCTCCGGAAGGTTGTTTTTCAGCCAGCAGCTGCGCTCTGGCCTGCTCCGGGTCGGCCCCCTCAGCGATACGTTTATCGATCTGCTGCTGAACCAGCGGCGTCAGCACCCAGCCGGGGCAAATCGCGTTGCAGGTTATACCGGTACGCGCGGTCTCCAACGCCAGCGTTTTGCTAAAGCCAATCACCCCATGCTTGGCGGCAACGTAGGCGGATTTCTCTTTCGAGGCGACTAACCCATGCACGGAGGCAATATTAATAATCCGCCCCCAGTTGCGCTCGCGCATGCCCGGCAGCGCCAGTCGGCTGGTGTGGAAGACGCTGGACAGATTTATCGCCAGAATATCGTTCCACTTTTCCACCGCGAACTGCTCCACCGGCGCCACATGCTGGATCCCGGCGTTATTAATCACAATATCGACGCCGCCAAATTCGCTTTCGGCATAGCGCATCATCGCTTCAATTTGCCCGACGTCACGCAGGTCGGCATCGTGATAGCCGGGAATTTTACCCAGCGCGGCAACCTCGGCTCGCGCGCTCGTGCTGTCGCCAAAACCATTCAACACCAGCTGCGCGCCGGCCTGCGCCAGCACTTTGGCAATGCCTAAACCAATACCGCTGGTGGAGCCGGTGACCAGCGCCGTTTTACCGTTCAAATTCATTTCGTTACTCCTTAAATCAGGCATCAGACAATACCGGTTAAATAGAACACGGCAATGACAAACAGAACCGCGAGGCTTTTGATGAGCGTGATGGCGAAAATGCCGCCGTAAGCCTGGCGATGGCTTAAGCCGGTGATTGCCAGCAGCGTGATGACGGCGCCGTTATGCGGCAGGGTATCCATGCCGCCGCTGGCCATTGACGCGACGCGGTGCAGTACCTCAAGCGGGATATTGGCGGCATGCGCGGCGGCGACGAAAGTATCGGACATCGCTGCCAGCGCGATACTCATCCCACCAGAAGCAGAACCGGTGATCCCGGCCAGTACGGTGACGCTAATTGCCTCGTTTAACAGAGGATTGGGAATGGCGGTCAGCGCTTTCGACAACACCAGAAAACCCGGCAGGGCGGCGATTACCGCGCCGAAACCATATTCCGAGGCGGTGTTCATCGCCGCGAGTATTGCTCCACCGACCGCCGTACGGCTGCCTTCCGCCAGACGACCGCGAATATTACGAAAACCGAACACCAGTACCACGACGATGCCGGAGAGCAGCGCGGCCTCGACGGCCCAGATGGCGGTGATTTTGCCAACTTCGGTGACGATGGGCTTAGCCAGCCCGGGTAGCGTCAGCTCGTGGCTGGTCCCGTACCAGTGCGGGATCCAGCGGGTAAACAGCAGGTTCAGTATGCCGACCAACAGCAGTGGGGCGATGGCAATCAGCGGATGCGGCAAATTGATGTTGTCCGGCGTCTGCGGCTCGTTTTGCAGATCGGTACCGTAACCCTCGCCATTCGCGAGCGCTTTACGCCGCTGTCGTTCCAGCCACAGTAAACCGAAGGTGATGATAAACAGTGAACCTATCAACCCAAGCCAGGGCGCGGCCCAGGCGTTGGTGCCAAAAAAGCTGGTGGGGATAATGTTCTGAATCTGCGGGGTGCCCGGCAGGGCATCCATGGTGAATGAGAACGCGCCCAGCGCGACGGTTGCCGGGATCAGCCGCTTCGGGATACCGCTTTGGCGAAACAGTTCGGCGGCAAAGGGATAGACCGCAAAAGCCACCACGAACAGCGAAACGCCGCCGTAGGTCAGCAGGGCGCAGACCAGCACGATCACCGGGATCGCATGTCGCCGCCCGAGAATTTGAATCGCGGCGGCGACGATGGATCGCGAGAAGCCCGATAGTTCAATCAGCTTGCCAAAGACGGCGCCGAGCAGAAATACCGGAAAATAGAGCTTCACGAATCCGACCATTTTTTCCATAAACAGGCCGGTAAAGGTCGGGCCTACCGCGCTCGGGTCGGTGAGCAGAACCGCGCCAAGCGCGGCGATAGGGGCGAACAGGATAACGCTATATCCACGATACGCAGCCAGCATCAGTAATGCCAGCGCGGCCAGGGCGATCAACACACTCATTACGACTCCTCACTATCATTGTTATTGTCGGGGTACAAAACGAGAAGTTACGGTTTCAGGGCATAGCGCAGCTGATGTTCGCGGCGCGACTGTATTCGTTTCTGCCGGGTCTCATCCCAGCGATAAAAACCTTGCCCGCTGCGGGCGCCGGTATCGCCTTGCGCGACTTTGTCGGCGACCAGCGACATCATGTCGCTGCCCGTGGCCAGTTCCGGCAGCAGGTGCTGGCAGATATCCTGAACCGTCGCCAGACCGGTCATATCCGCGGCTTCCAGCGGGCCGACCATCGCGTAACGGCGGCCGAGCGAGGCGCGCATCACTTTGTCGACCACTTCCGGCGAAGCGATGCCGCTCTTGACGATATGCAGCGCTTCGCGCAGCAGGGCGAACTGTAGTCGGTTGCCGACGAACCCCGGCGCGGCGCGGTTGAGTACCACCGCTTCCAGCGCGCAGGAGGATAAAAAGTCGCTGACCTGGTTGGCGAGATGCGCCACGGTAGCGCTACCCGGCACCACTTCCACCAGCGGGATAAAATGCGGCGGATGCCAGAAGTGGGCGATTAACAAGCGCTCCGGATGCCGCATACCCTGCGCCAGCCGATCCGGCGGTAGTCCGCTGGTGTTGCTGGCGATGATGGCTTCGTCGGCGATCAGCGTTTCCAGTTCGCGGTATAAGGCGTGCTTGAGCGCCAGACGTTCCGGAATCGCTTCGATCAGCAAGGTCGCGTCAGCAAGATCGCCTAATGTCGTGGTGCCGGAGAGGAGCGAGAGCACCGACGCACGCTGAGCGGCGTCAAACTGCCCGCACTCTTCGAGCTCGCGCAAAATGGCGGCGGCGACGCTCTCGATCTCGCTAATGCGCGCCGGGTCGGTGTCGTAGAGGCGTACGGCGTGGCCGTGGCGGGCAAAATGGCAGGCGATGCCGACGCCCATCAGGCCAGCGCCCAGTACCGCCAGTTGTGGTGTAAACATAGTGGCTCCTGTTAACGTTCTATGGTCATCGCGATACCCTGACCACCGCCGACGCAAAGCGTCGCCAGGCCTTTGTTGACATCGCGGCGCTGCATCTCGTGCAGCAGACTAACCAGAATGCGACATCCTGAGGCGCCAATCGGGTGGCCGAGCGCGATAGCGCCGCCGTTGACGTTGACCTTCTGGCTGTCCCACTCAAGCAATTTGCCAACCGCCAGCGCCTGTACGGCAAAGGCCTCGTTGGCTTCGATGAGATCCACCTCATCCAGCGACCAGCCGGCGCGCTGCAGCGCCTTCCGGCAAGCGCTTACCGGGCCGATACCCATCACGGACGGATCGACGCCGGCCACCGCAGAGCTGACTATTCGCGCCAGCACCGGCAACCCAAGCTGCCGCGCTTTATCGACGCTCATCAATACCACTGCCGCCGCGCCATCGTTGAGCGAAGAGGCATTGCCCGCGGTGACGCTGCCATCTTCCGTGCGGAAGGCCGGGCGTAACTGCGCGAGCTGTTGTTCGCTGGTTTCCGGGCGCGGCTGTTCGTCTGCGTCCACCATGCGCGGCGCTTTTTTACCCTGAGGGACGCTAAGCGGCACTATCTCAGCCTGAAAGCGCCCGGCGGCTATCGCGGCGGCGGCTTTGCGCTGCGAAAGGGCGGCGAAGGCATCCTGCTGGGGGCGGGAGATGTCAAAGGCGTCGGCGAGATTCTCGGCGGTGATGCCCATGTGATAGTCGTTAAACGCATCCCATAATCCGTCCTGAATCATACTGTCCTGCATACTGGCATGGCCGAAACGCAGGCCATCGCGCGCCCCCTGAACCAGATACGGAGCATTGCTCATGCTCTCCTGGCCGCCGGCGATCGCGATCTCCGCCTCGCCGCTGCGAATGGCTTGTACTGCCTGTTGCACGGCTTTCAGCCCGGAACCGCAAACCAGATTGATGGTAACGGCCTGAGTTTCAACCGGTAGCCCGGCGCGCAGCGCGGTTTGTCGCGCTGGATTCTGTCCGCAGCCGGCAGTTAATACCTGGCCAAAAATCAGTTCGTCAACGGCGCTGGCCGGTAGCTGTGTGCGTTCAAGCAAACCACGCACTACGGCGGCGCCAAGCTCGACGGCGGAAAGGGAAGATAAGGCGCCGCGAAAACTGCCGATTGGCGTACGTAGCGCGCAGACGATAGCGACTTCTTTCATATTGTCTCCTTAGTTGAAGCGCATTTCGCGGACGTCATCGGCAATGACCAGCCGTCCAGCCGTTTTATGTGCAATTTCGTCAATGCTGACGCCGGGGGCGTATTCGCGCAGAACAAAGGCGCCGTCGCTAATTTCCAGCAGCGCGAGATCGGTCAGTACCCGGCGAATACAGCCCGCGCCGGTGAGCGGCAGGGTGCACTGCGCCAGCAGCTTGGATTCGCCGTTTTTCGAGGCGTGAGTCATCACCACGATGATGTTTTGCGCGCCCGCCACCAGATCCATGGCGCCGCCCATGCCTTTCACCATTTTTCCTGGGATCATCCACGAGGCGATATTACCCGCGACATCGACTTCAAAAGCGCCAAGGACCGTGAGATCGACGTGGCCGCCGCGGATCATGGCGAAGGACTGGGCGGAGTCAAAGATAGCCGCCCCGATTTGTGCGGTAACGGTCTGCTTACCGGCGTTAATCATGTCGGCATCGAGGGTTGACTCATCGGGAAATTCGCCCATCCCCAACAGGCCGTTTTCCGACTGCAGCATCACTTCAATACCGGCGGGAATATAGTTTGCGACCAGCGTGGGAATGCCGATACCGAGATTGACATAATCGCCGTCGCGCAGTTCCTGGGCGACGCGCATCGCCATTTGTTCGCGAGTTAACATGTTCAGTTCCCTCCGGCGCGCAGCGTGCGCTGTTCAATACGTTTTTCGAATTGCCCGACGATCAGCCGGTCGACATAAATACCGGGCGTGTGGATGGCGGAAGGGGGGAGTTCGCCCGGCGCGACGATTTCTTCGACTTCCACTACCGTGATACGTCCGGCGGTGGCCATCAACGGGTTAAAATTTTGCGCGGTATGGCGGTAGACCACGTTGCCGTACCAGTCGGCTTTCCAGCCCTTCACAAGGGCGAAATCGCCGCGAATGGCTTCTTCGAGAATGTAATTTTTACCGTCGAACTGACGCACTTCTTTGCCTTCCGCCACCGGCGTGCCGTAACCGGTCGCGGTATAGAATCCGGGGATCCCGGCGCCGCCGGCGCGAATTTTCTCGGCAAGCGTCCCTTGCGGGGTCAGTTCCACCGCCAGTTCGCCGCTCAGTTCCAGTTGTTCAAAGAGGGCGTTTTCGCCAACGTAAGAGGCCACGACTTTGCGTACCTGGCGCGTTTCCAGCAGCATGCCGAGACCAAAGCCATCAACGCCGCAGTTATTAGAGACGACCGTCAGCCCCTGTACCTGGCGGCGTTTGACCTCGGCGATTAAGTTTTCCGGGATGCCGCACAGGCCGAAGCCGCCGGCCAGTAACGTCATACCATCGGTTAATCCGTCCAGCGCCGCTTCATAGCTGGCGACGCGCTTATCCAGTCCTGCCATCATTTTTCTCCTGCCTTGCGATGGCTCTATCATTAAGGGCGCGGACTGATTTGATAATTTTGAATTTGTGACTCACTCATTTGGTTTTTTTATTAATTTATCGTTAACTAAATTCTTTCAATTAGTTAACAGGCAGAAAAATGAGAATGAGTGTCAAACAGTTACGTGCGTTTCTAGCGGTAGCTCACACTCTTAATTTCGCCCACGCCAGCGAGCGCCTGAACCTGTCGCAGCCGGCGCTGAGTTTGACCATTAAGGGGCTGGAAGAGGCGCTTGGCGGAGCATTGCTGCAACGCAGCACCCGCAAAGTGACCTTAACCCAGGAGGGAGAGACCTTTTTGCCGATGGCCCGCCAGCTGCTGGCGGACTGGGATAATGCCGAAGAGGCGATGCGGCAAAGTTTCACCCTGCAACGGGGAAAGATCTCCGTTGCCGCCATGCCGTCGTTTGCCGCTAACGTGCTGCCGGAAGTGCTTAAAGCCTTTCGTGACCGCTATGCGGGAGTCAACGTCACGGTGCATGACGTGATCAATGAGCAGGTCATTGAGATGGTGCGCGAAGGCCGGGTGGAGATGGGGATCGCGTTTGAGCCATCGCCCGGCAACAATCTGTTGTTTACGCCGCTGGCGGTGGATCGCTTTGTGGCGATCGTGCCAAAAACGTCGCCTATGGCGAGCAAAAAGCAGTTGAGCTGGCGTGAACTACTGACGCTGGATTTTATTACCCTGCAGCGGCCGTCGGCGGTGCGTTTGATGTTGGAAGAAGAGCTGGCGCGTAGCGGCGGCCAGTTAGACGTGGCGCTGGAAAGTCATCAGTTGGTCACCGTCGGGCGGATGGTCGCCAGCGGTTTGGGCGGCAGCGCGGTGCCCGCGTTATGCCAGTCGCAGATGCAGTCGCTGGGAGCGGTTTGTCTACCATTAAGCGATCCGCCGATTGAAAAGTGTATTGGCGTTATTCACGCCGGACATATGCAGTTGTCGAAAGCGGCGCAGGCGCTGCTGGAAACGCTGAAGGGTTTTTTGCCTGCTTAGGTCGTTTACAGATAAAAAAACCGGCCTCTTCAGCCGGTTTAATCATCAGATTTTGCAGGCATCGCCGCAATCATCATCGGCAACAATCGCCTGTGCTTTTTTGTCCGCTTCATCCAGGCGTTCAGCGTTACGTTCTTCCGCTTCTTCCAGGCCGCTAAACACCAGGTTGTCGAGATCAATTTCCATGAGTTACCCACTTTGCTACTGTTTTGACTGTCGGCAGAGTATAGGTCAAAACGATGGAGGGTGGCACCCCACGGCCGAAGCTATCGCACAGAGCGTTAATCGTCAGCTTGTTTCAGATAGCGGAGCGGCGGAGCGGCGGAGCATGAGTTAATAACCGCTATTATTTATAGTTGACATTATTTGTTTATTATAATGAGAGCATAAAAGGATAATTTTCAGATTGTTTCTTAAATGAAATGACAACGAACCAGTAAATAACCATTGACCCGTTTCAGATATGGTAATATGGCCGCGATTATGGATGAGTCTATGGATCTTGATCAATGGTATCGATAACAGCATCTGCCATCAAAGAATGGCGGAGAAATAATAAAGTCATTTGTCACGTTAAACTTAAATATAAAAAGGTGTTGCGTAAATGCCGCGAAATACCTTTAACAGGAGGTAAGTACAAGGAATATCAACGGCTTTGCCAGACATTCAGCTGTGCAAAATTGACCAGTGCGACGCCTGGACTGGTACATTTTGAAGATAAGCCTTTCAAGGCTTATTTAAATAAGAGAATGTCGAAAAGAGCTAAACTGAATATTGCCCATGGCGCTTTGAATTTTATTGAAAAAAGCTTTCAGGCGGAAATATTACCGCAGTTGTATAATGTGTCAGCGTTCGGTTGTTCGATGATTGCCATCCCGCTAAAGAATGGAACCAGCCTGGAAGTGAAACTTCTGGCCTCGCCGTTCCAGGAAGAGGGGGAACTGATGCTGCAGATGTTCTTTGAAAATAAACGCGTGTATAGCGTCTGTTTTTCCTGTACGGATCAGGGCAGCGCGTGGATTGGCGGTATTCAGGGCGGTAAAGACATTAGCAACGACGAAGTGAAAGTGTTGACCAAAGAGCTCTATGGCACGCGGCCAAAAAACCTGATTATCACTTTGCTGTACGGGTTCTTGCGCCACTTTAATATCCGCGAGATCTACGCCATCGACAGCGACTACCATGTGAAGAGCGACAAGGTGAAAGCCAGTTACTCAGAGTTGTGGTTAGAAATCGGCGGCGAGAAGCAGCGGCGCGGTTGGTACAAATTACCTGCGCAAGAGATTAAAAAAAGTCTTGAAGAGGTGAAAAGTAAACATCGCAGCCAGTTCATTAAACGTGAAAATTTAAAAGAGCAGGCACAGTTGGAGCTGATCGCTGCATTACGGCAGATTAGCGTCGGTGAAAACACCACCCAACCATAATACTGGATTGCCGATTCGCCGGGGGCGGCGGGTCGGCAAGCCATGATTGATGCCAGCTCCTTCCTTGCGTCTGCGTCTAACACTGCTCACCTTTACAACCTGCTCATCTATCAAATCCAGTTTATAAATTAAAAGATTTTAAACATTTTATGCGGTTAAATTTTACATAAAATTTACATGTCCATATACTTTCTTACGTTCTTCGCCCTGGTTTGGGGCGTCCAACCAACAGGTTAACTGCGCTGTACGGCATCGCTTATCGATCGGCGCTTTAAAATAAATGCTTTGGTTATATCGACATATGTCGAATGGGATGAAATATGGACGAACAAAAAGGTCATGGTCGAAGGATCTTCTTCACCATATACCGATTGCTTTTTGTGTTACTGAGTTTTGGCATTGGGATTTTCTTAACTATCTGGGGGGGCAAGCTGCTCTCGCTCGGCGGCAGCGCCTGGTATCTGTTAGCCGGTCTCGCTTATCTCATCATCGCCGTCGGTTACTTCACTCGTAGTCAATACGCGCTTCCTCTTGCTGTTCTTACCTTTCTGTTAACGCTGGCCTGGGCACTGTATGAAGTGCAGCTCAGCTACTGGGGCTTGATCCCTCGTCTGGTGGTTCCTGCGCTCATGCTGATGTTGGCTCTGTGGCTGGCGGCGGCGATGCCGGTGGCTCGCGTGCGTCTGGCGAACTGGAGCGCCACGGTTATCTTTATTGCGCTGCTGGCGACGCTGGTTTCGGCGTTCTACCCGCACGGCGGCATCCATAATGGCGTCGTGAAAGCGGCGAGCGGCGATAGCGCGACCCAGGCGGCAAAAAGCGATAACTGGGAGTTCTTCGGCCGCGATGCCTCCGGCACCCGTTTTGCGCCGTATACCGATATTACCCCGGAAAACGTACATAAGCTGAAAGTCGCCTGGACCTACCACACAGGCCGCCGCCTGACCGGCCCGGCCATCGGCGTTGACGAAAATACGCCGCTGCAAATTGGCGATACGCTGTATTCCTGTACGCCGCTCAACGTGGTGACCGCCATTGATGCCGATACCGGTAAGGCGCGCTGGCGCTTTGACCCGCACGCGCAGACGGCGGAACATGTGACCTGCCGCGGCGTGGGTTACTATGATGTGCAGAGCGACGATACGCTCAGCGCGGAAGAAAAAGCGAGCCCGGCGCTGCAACAGTGTCCGCAGCGGATCATGGTATCGACCGTGGATGCGCGCCTGCTGGCGCTGAATGCAAAAACCGGCGAACTGTGCGATGACTTCGGCGACCACGGCAGCGTGGATCTGAAGCAGGGCATGGGCGACACCGAAAACAGCAAACGCTACCATCCGACTTCAACGCCGGTGATCATGGGGCACATTGCGGTGCTGGGCGGCTGGGTACGCGATATCGTACACGGCGAGCCATCCGGGGTCGTACGCGCATTTGACGTACGCGATGGTAAAGTCGTCTGGGCCTGGGATGTCGGCAAGCCGGAGAATATCACCGACCCGGAAAAAGGCCGCGTTTATACCCTCGAAACGCCGAACGTGTGGACCATTCCCGGCTTTGATAAAGAGCTGAATCTGGTTTATCTGCCGACCGGTAACGGGCCGCCGGACTACTGGGGCGGCGATCGGAATGAAGCGAAAGAGAAATATGGCTCCGCGGTGGTAGCGGTGGATGCCAGTACCGGTAAAACAAAATGGGTTTTCCAGACCGTCCACCACGATATCTGGGATTATGACCTGCCATCGCAGCCGGTACTGTTCCACATGAAAAACGAGCAGGGCGAGGACGTCCCGGTTCTGATCCAGACCACCAAAACCGGTCAGATATATGTGCTCGACCGCCGCACCGGCAAACCGGTGACCCGCGTCGAAGAGCTGCCGGTCGCTCATCAGGGGGCGGAGGGCGAACATCTGTCTGCCACCCAGCCGTTCTCCACCGGCATGCCGCAGTTAGGCGTCGAGCCGCTGAGCGAAAAATCAATGTGGGGCGTGACGCCGTTCGACCAACTGATGTGCCGTATCGATTTTAAAGAGTCGACCTACCTTGGCATGTATACGCCGCCGTCGGAGAAACCGTATATCGAGTGGCCAAGCCTGCTCGGCGGCATGAACTGGGGCGGCATCACCATCGATGAACGTACCGGTACGCTGTTCGTCAACGATATGCGTATGCCGTTGCGGATGTCGCTGGTGCGCAAGGAAGAGATGGCGAAATACAAAGTCTCCACCGACGAAGTCCCTGGCTTTATGGGCACCGTTCGCCCGCAAGTTGCAGGGCCTTACGGCGGCGTGCGTATCGATATCCTGCAGTCCGCGCTGGGCGTGCCGTGTAATACCCCGCCGTTTGGTACCATGAGCGCCATTGACCTGAACAGCCGTCAGCTCCTGTGGCAGGTGCCGATGGGCTCGGTGGAAGATACCGGGCCGCTGGGGATGAAAACCCATCTGCATATCCCGCTGGGAATGCCGACGTTGGGTGGCCCAACTTCCACCGCCTCGGGCCTGGTATTCTTCGCCGGTACCCAGGATAACTATCTGCGGGCGCTGGATTCCGCCAGCGGTAAAGAGCTGTGGCGCGCTCGCTTGCCGGTTGGCGCGGTAGCGGCGCCGTTGGTCTACAAATCGCCGAAAACCGGCAAAGAGTACGTGCTGATTTCCGCCGGCGGCGCCAGCCACTCGCCGGACGTCGGTGACGATATCATCGCCTACGCGCTGGAGGAATAACCTCCCTACACGAAACAGGTCCCGGAAACGGGACCTGTTACTGGCTGACAGCCCGCGCGTTGCAGGGGTCAATCCTGGACTTTTACTATCTGAACATCGCTCTGCGCAATACGCTGCCCTGCGGCATTGACGTAGGCCAGAGACACCGGCGCACCGGTGGTTTTATCGACTAACTGGATATGCGGCGACGTATGCAGGAGTTGCTGATGTCCCCATTCCATCAGGGCAAAAAGGACCGGCGCCAGGCTGCGGCTCTTTTCGGTGAGCGTATATTCATAACGCTCGCGCGCACCCGCTTCGCGATAGGGGAGCTTGCGTAGTAGCCCCACATCAACCATCAATTTTAAACGCTGAGTTAACGTCTGTTTGCTCATTCCGGTATGAGCGCGAATCGTTTCGAAACGCGTCACGCCGTAAAACGCCTCTCTTAAAATCAATAAAATCCATTGATCGCCAACAATTTTAGCGCTCTCCGCCAGCCCGCAAAGTTCCGCAGGCAGATAGGGGGATGAATTATCTTTTGACATGATATAGGTTATCTCCTAACCTGAGTTTGAAATATAGACTCAGTTAATCAGGAGAATACTGTGCCTTTTGTTAATGTGCAAACGATTAAAGGGATCATGACCGCAGAGCAGAAGAATGAACTACTGCGTCGCATGACTGACCTCATGGTGGAAATTGAAGGCCGGGGCGATCCGCAATTCCGCCAGTCCGTCTGGGTCCGCATTGATGAACACGAGCCGGAACAGTGGAGCCTCGGAGGAATACAGCCAACGTCAGAGATGATAGCGGCAAAATTTGCCGCTAAACGATGATTTTATTGCCGTTATTGTTATGCGATAACCACGCGTGACTCAGCCTCAATTTCATGACAGGCGACCTTGTGGCCCGGCGCGATTTCGCGAAGACGCGGCGGCTCGCGACGGCAACGGTCGTTTGCCAACGGGCAGCGAGACGAAAAACGGCAGCCTGCAGGCGGTCGGGAAGGGTCGGGAATTTCCCCCTGAACGACCGCCTGCGGTTCGCTTTCGGGATCGAGTGTGGGTACCGCGGCCAGCAGCGCCTGGGTATAGGGATGAAGAGGGAGGCTAAACAGCGCATCGCGGCTGGCGGTTTCCACCAGTTGACCGAGGTACATCACCGCCACGTCGTCGCACAAATGCTCTACAACTCCAAGGTCATGGGAGATGAATAGAAAGGTGACGCCACGCTCGTCGCGCAGGTCGGAAAACAGATTGATAATCTGCGCCTGAATCGACACATCGAGTGCGGAAATGGGTTCATCGGCGACGATAAAGTCCGGATTGAGGATAAGCGCGCGGGCGATGCCGATGCGCTGCCGCTGACCGCCGGAAAACTCATGCGGAAAACGGTGGTAATGCTGAGGCGCCAGCCCGCATATCTTCATCACCGCAATGACTTTCTCATAGAGTTCAGCGCGCGTGCACAGTTTATGCTGCAACATCGCTTCGCCAATCGCCTCGCCAACGCGGATGCGTGGGTTTAGCGAGCTATAGGGATCCTGAAACACCAGCTGAATTTTTGGCCGTAGGGCCTGTATTGCGGCCGCTGGCAGTTCGGATAACTCCTGACCGCGGAATTTAATGCTGCCGGCGGTTTTGTCATACAGGCCAAGCAAGGTACGGCCAACGGTCGTTTTGCCGCTACCGGATTCTCCGACGAGACCGAAAATCGTTCCCGGTCGAATATTAAAACTGACGTCATCAACCGCGCGCAGTTCACCTGTCTGTTGGCCGAACAGGCCGTCGCGCAGCGGGAAATACTTTTTCAAACCATTAACTTCAATGATATAGGGCTGATTCATGCCACCGACTCCGCGAATTCACTATAAAAACAGGCCGCCTGGTGAGAAGACCCCAAAAGAGGTGGTGTGTCCTGACGGCAGCGCGCGGTTGCCTGTTGGCAGCGGTCGGCAAACGCGCAGCCTGCAGGCAGTTGCGCGAGATCCGGCACCTGGCCGGGAATGGAGTACAGCCGCCGGCGCCGCGTGCCAGGCACCGGGCGAGAGGCGATAAGCCCGCGGGTATAGGGATGCTGGGGCTGGCGCAGTACCTCGGCGGTGGTTCCCTGTTCGACGATCCGCCCGGCATACATCACCACTACCCGTTCGGCCATCTGTGCGATCACTCCCAGATCGTGGGTGATCAGCAGCATCGCCATCTGGCTTTCGCGCGCGCGGTCGCGCAGCAGGCGCAGGATCTGTGCCTGTACGGTAACATCCAGCGCGGTCGTCGGTTCATCTGCTATTAATAATTGTGGCCCGCAGCTCAACGCCATGGCGATCATCACCCGTTGCAGCATACCGCCGGAAAGCTGGTGCGGATAGTTCGCCATCAGGCTTTCGCTGCGTGCCAGCCCCACCTCGTTTAACAGCCGTATTGCGCGCTGCCAGGCGGCTTTCGGCGAGTCGCCGCGATGGCGGATGAGCGGCTCGCAGAGCTGTTCGCCTATGGTCAGTACCGGGTTGAGCGCCGACATCGGCTCCTGGAAGATCATCGCCAACTGGTTACCGCGCAGATCGGCCATTTGACGGGCTTTCAGCTTGAGCAGATCGCGTTCTTCGAAAAGGATCTCGCCGCCGTCAATACGCGCGGCATGGGGAGGCAGCAGGCCCATTAGCGACATCGCGGTCACGCTTTTGCCGCAGCCGGATTCACCGACGATACCTACCGTTTGCCCGGCCTGAATCGAGAAAGAGATCTCCTGTACCGCGCGTACCCGGCTACCTTCAGCAGCAAAAGAGACAGAAAGTTGCTTAAAAGAAATTAATGGTGCGCTCATTTCAGCCTCTGTTTCATTTTCGGGTCCATCGCGTCGCGCAGGCCATCGCCCAGCACATTAATGGCAATCACGGTAATAAAGATGGCAATACCCGGAGGCATCCACAGCCACGGTCGCCGCTGAAAATCAATCAAGCTGTTAGCGGCATCCATCATATTGCCCCACGATGGCGTCGGCGGTACTACGCCGAGACCGAGATAGCTCAGCGCCGATTCGCTCAGAATGGCGTTAGCGACCGCCATTGTCGCCATTACCACCAGAATCGGGATGGTATTGGGCAGCAGGTGACCGAACAGCCGGCGACGCGCCGACAGTCCCAGTACCTGCGTCGCCAGCATAAAATCGCGTTCGCGTAGCGACAGGCACTGCCCGCGTACTAACCGCGCCAGCTTCGGCCACTCCAGCAGGCTGAGCATAATCACCACCATCCAGATGCGGGAATCCGCTGAAAAGTCGAGCTCGGAGAGCATCGCGCCTGCAACGATTAACAAAGGCAGGCCGGGTATCGTCATCACCAGGTCGGCCAGACGCATAATCAGTTTATCGGTGACGCCGCCGACATAGCCCGATAGCGCTCCCAGTAGATAGCCAAGGGTAACCGACAGCAGCATAGTCAGCAGGCCGATTATCAGTGAAATGCGCCCGGCCAGCAGCAAACGTGTATAGATATCGCGGCCAAGAAAATCGGTACCCAACCAGTGTTCGGCGCCTGGCGGCTTGTTGATCATCAGCGCATCGGTGGCGTCATCTTTCCATGGCGACCATATCGGCCCGAGTACGCACCACAGGGCCATCACCACAAGCAGGATTAAACACAGCATCGCCATCCGGTTGCGGCGTAGCTGGCGCCAGGCCTGATACCATGGAGAGGGCGTTATTTGCGCAAGCGCGGGGATTGTCGCCTGGCGCAGGCGGCGACGGTGACCAAATAGGGAAGTTATCATCATTATCTCACTCGAATGCGCGGATCGGCCCACGCGTAGAGCACATCGGCCAGTAAATTACCGATGATCGTCAGTACCGCCAGAAATAGGGTAAACCCCATCAGTACCGGATAATCGCGGGCGGCCAGCGAATCGATATGAATGTGCCCGGCACCCGGCCAGTTAAATACTTTCTCGGTAATGATGGCGCCAGAGAACAATCCCGGCAGTTCGAAGCCAAGCAGGGTGATGACCGGCAGTAACGCATTGCGTAGCGCGTGTTTCATAATAACCGTGCGTTCTCGCAACCCTTTAGCACGGGCGGTACGAATGAAATCCATCTTCACCACGTCAAGCATGCTGGCGCGAAAATAGCGCGTCAGGCTGCCGGCCTGCAGCATTACCAGCGCCAGTACCGGCAGTACCAGATGAGCGGCGACCTGCAGCACGTACCGCCAGCCGCTATCGTCGCTACCGGTATTGGTCATCCCGCCTACCGGCAGCCAGTGCAGGTCGACGGCAAACCACTTAATCAGCAGCAGGCAGAGGAAAAAGGTGGGAAAGGACATGGCGGCAAACACCGCGATACTCACCAGATGATCGAACCATGAATTAGGTCTGAGCGCGGAGACCACGCCAACCGTCAGGCCGATACCCCAGTAGAAGACCAGCGCCACGCTTGCCAGCAGGAAGGAGTTCCAGATGTACTGGTTCAGTAACTGGCTGACCGGGATCTGGTATTGCAGCGAGAAGCCTAAATCCCCGCGCAGCAGTTGCCCCAGCCAGTGAAGGTAGCGGGTGAAAAGCGGTTGGTCGAGGCCGTATATCGCCTTCAGTTCGGCGGCGCGGGCGGCCGTCAGGGTGATGTTGCCATCGATAAAATCGCCGGGGGTTTTAGCAAAGAGCATAAAAATGATAAAGGAGGCCAGCAGCAGCATCGGCAGCGTTTGCAATATGCGCCTCAGGATGAAATTTTTCATAACATTCTCACATCAGCCGCCGGGTGGCCGGCGGCTGGGGGATTTACTTCACGATTTTCACGTCCGGCAAACTGCCGGTGAGGCCGTTATAGATATCCGGCTTAAAGCCGGTCACCCGGGCGCTGCTGGCGGAAAGAATTTCCCGGTATCCAAGCAGGATAACCGGCGGATCCTCGGCCAGCACCTGGTACAGCTGGTGATAGATAGGCTTGCGTTGTTCGACATCCAGCACCGCGTTGCCTGCATTGATAAGCTTATCGACTTCAGCATTGTGGTAGCCCGACTCTTTGGCTTCGCTGCTGTAGAAGTCCCACACGCCGTCATGTGGATCGTTGAGAGTGCTGGTGCTAAACGACGCCAGATCGTAATTACCCGCTTTGCGCTGCGCCATCAGCGCGTTGAAATCAACCACCTGCGGTTTCAGCAACACGCCGATCTGCCGCCAGTTCTCTTTGGCAATCGGGATCAGCGCATCGTTAATGACTTTTTTGCTCGCAAGCAAGGTCAATTCCAGCCGTTTTCCGTCTTTCACGCGGATGCCATCGGCGCCAGGCAGCCAGCCCGCTTCATCGAGCAGTTTTTTCGCCTGCGCCGGATCGTAATGGTAGGGGTTGACGCCTTGCGCGTTGAAGGCCCAGGAGATAGGCGCGATCGGTTCAATGGCTACCTTGGCGTACCCCTGATATACCACGTCGATTAACTTCTGCCGGTCAAGCCCGTAAATCAGCGCCTGACGCACTTTTTTATCCTGCAGCGCCGGGCGATGGACGTTGAACTCCACCTGGCTGTAGTCGCTGGAACCGTAGAGGTTAATATTGGCAAAACCGAGCATCTTAAGCTGCTCAATATCATCCGGGCGCGAGGTGAAGGCGTCGTAGTCGGTTTCGCCGGTCTGGAATAACTGGAAATTGGTAGACGGATTGGTCACGCGATAGATAAAGCGCGGCGTGGGCGGCGTACCGCGGTAAAAATGCGTGTTGGCGTGGAAGCGAATCTCCTGACCGGGAATATATTTATCGTAGACATAAGGGCCGTTACCGAGCGGTTTTCCGTGCAGAGAACGCAGATAATCCAGATTTCCGCGTTGATACCCTTTACCGTACCAGGCTTTCGATAATACCGGACCGCCGATTTTCGCCAGCGTTGTCGCGCCCGGCTGGGTGGTAGTAACCTGCAGGGTCAGCGGATCGATAACTTTCAGGCCGCTCACGCTATCGGCTTTACCGGCTTTATATTCCGCGCCGCCGGCGATATTAGCCAGAGTAATATCGGTGTCGCCGTCATATTTCGGGTCGAGCAGAACGGTCAGCGTAAAGGCGACATCTTCCGCGGTGAGCGGCGATCCGTCGCTGAAGGTCAGGTTAGGGCGCAATTTGATGGTATAAACTTTGTTATGCGCGCTCACCGTCCAGCTCTCAGCTAGCCCCGGCACCAGCTTACCCTGACTGTCCCAGTCAATCAGGCGCGAGAAAATAACGTTGGTGACGTTCTCATCCCAGCCGTTGACGAAGAAGTAAGGGTTAAAGATCCCCTGCGGTTCGGAAATGCCGGCCACCACCGTGTCTTTACGCAGTTTGGCGCTGGCCGGGATCTGGCTGGCATCGGTTGCGGGAGTGATCCCTTCTTTGAGAATATCGTCGGCGTTGGCGACAGAAGAAAATGCCACCATGCTACCGAGTAGCGCCACTTTCAACGCCAGCGCGAAGCGCGTTTGTCTGGTTTTTAATCCTTGCCGTAATCTGGACAAAAGTGCTACCTCATCAAATGATTGCGTTGTTATTTACAATTCATGACGAAGATAAGAGGCGCGTTGAATACTGTCTAACAACGAAACGCTATGGTTTATAGCCATTTCGCATTAGCAAAAAACCGGCAATATAATGCCGGTTTTCGGGGAAGTCATAGTGGATTGTTCTTTATGCCGCGGCAGCTACTCGCGGGCCTCAACCGGCAGCCACAGGGCCTGCGGGTTAGCGAAATAATATTCGACTTCGGCATAAAAACGGCTGGCGTGCAGGCCATCCACAAAAGCGTGATTAAATCGGCCGGCAACCGGAATGATGCCATTTTTCAGTTTTCCCCACGTCAGGGCGGGCACCGCCGCGCCAACGTAGTATTCCGCATGGGTCATGGCGCTAAAGTGCAGCCACGGTAGGCAACTGGCGCAAAAGAAATTTTCTTCTTCCACAATAAGCGGTGAGGGATTGGTGCTTCTTGCGGCCTCAATGCGCGGCGTCGCGGCGGCGCTAAACGCGGGGAAATCAGCGGCGTTATCGCACCATACCTGGCGAAAACCTTCGCTGGCCGTCATGATCGGCGTCATCACCGAGATGGCGTCATATTCGATGATATCTTCGTTGCGCAAGCGCTGTTTTAGCTGCGGTACGGCGTTGGCCGCGCGCAACAGGCCGAATAATGCCAGTTGGAAGAAGGAGACGCCCCGGTCCTTCGCGCAGGTGTACAACTGTTGCGCTTCTACCGGTACGCACAGATTGAAGCTGGGATTGGCAAAGGTACGGTAGAACGTAAAATGATCCAGGCGAGGCCAGCTCGCTTTATCAATGACGCGATAATGTGCCACGGTCGACTCCTTCATGTGGATTTGCCTTACTATGCGACGATTTCCACCAGGTTTCCATCAGGGTCTTTAATAACCGCCTCATAATAGCCATCGCCGGTAGTGCGCGGGGCAGAGACTAAAATGTCCGCCATTTCAGCGCGTTTGGCTAACGCATTAACCTGATCGACGCCGCCGACGGCGATCGCCAGATGCGCCCACCCCGTATAGTTGTTATCGCGGGGCGAGTCCTGTAAGCCGGGTTTGCTCATTAACTCAATTGCCACGTCAGAGCCAATTTTTACAAAGTAGGATTCAAAACCAGGATTGGTTTTACTGCGGTACTTTTCGTTGATTTCGCCAGCAAAAAATACCACCCAAAAGCGTGCTTGCTGCTCAAGATGACGGGTCCAGAGGGCGATATGGGCAACTTTCATGGTTTACCTCGTAAAGGATCGGGTTGACAGCATGCGCATGAGTGAATGATTATGCTCTTTGCTGCTCGTTATGTTTATTTAAAGGAGTTATTGTGCTCGATTATGCTGCTTTCCCTCAGCAACGACAAGCGCTGATTTGTCAGATCCTGCAGGAGGACGGTAGGGTCGTCTGCGCCGATCTGGCCCAGCGCTTACAGGTCTCTGAACACACTATTCGCCGCGATCTTCATGAGCTAAGCAAAGACGGATATTGTAAGAAAGTCTACGGCGGTGCGGTGATGACCCTGCCGGAATCCATGGAGTACAACGAACGTAAAGAGAAAAATAGGGCAACAAAGAGCAGGATCGCTCAGAAATGCGCACAGCTAGTGAAACCGGGCGGCTGTATTTTTATTGATACCGGCACCACCAATCTGGCAATGGCGGAAACGCTACCGGGCGAACTGGCCTTAACCGTGGTTACCAATTCCCCGGAAATTGCGGCGGTTCTGCTTAAAAAACCGCTTTATGAGGTAGTGATGCTTGGCGGTCTGGTGCAACGCGCGGCTGGCGGTTGTGTCGGCGCATCGGCGGTGGCCCAGGTGCAGGGGATCCTCTTCGATCAGGGATTTATTGGCGGCTGCGCGATGGCTCCGGAGTCAGGTTTAACCGGCTTTGATCACGCCGATTGTGAATTTAAGAAAGCGGTTATCAAACAGTGCAGTGAAATTATCGTTGGCTTAACCTCAGATAAAATCCCCGCCGTCGCGCGTTTTGTGGTAGCTGAAAGCAGCGCCATTGACGTGCTGGTGGTGGAGGAAAACATCAGCCGTAAATACCGGGATGCTTTCCGTGAACATGAGATCCGTATCTATACCGTCTAGCACACGGGCAAATTATTAATTTGAGAAATCCGGGCTATCACTTTGATAAAAATGGCGGCGAAATGTTACTGACCTGCGAGCCGCGGCCTCAGCAGCGCTATTTTCTCCGCACTTTAGCCGCATTTTGCGCGGCGACTCACAAAAACGAAGCTCAAGCAGCACCTCATTGATTTCTGGCACAAATCTTGGATTTGTTATCGCTGATGTGGCTTTTCCCATGGGTTGTGGATAGCGCGACGTTTAGCGTACCCGGGATTGCCCGCAACGGATAATCATTGAGGGGACTGTTATGTGTGCTTCACCTTCAGCGCCGCTATGGCGCGTGGATGGACTGGCGAAAGTCAAAGGAACGGCCGTTTATGGCGACGATATTACCTTACCGGGCATGCTGTATGGCGTTTGCCGTTTTGCGGATATACCCGCCGGGAAAATCGAGGCGATAGATCTCAGCGAGGCGCTGAATGTTGCAGGCGTGGTAAAAATCGCCACCTGGCAGGATATTCCCGGTACGCCGGTCGTGGGGATTATCGTCAAAGATTATCTGCCCATCGTCAAAGACGAGGTGGTCTTCCACGGCGATGTCGTCGCCGTGGTGGCGGCAACCAGTTATGAAGCTGCCTGCGAAGCGGCGGATAAAATACATGTGCGCTACACGCCTTATGAGCCGCTAACGGATGTAGAAGCCGCTCTGGCGTCGGATGCCCGGCGAATTCACCCGGAGCGCAGCGATAATATCGCCGCTCATCACCACACCGTTAAGGGCGACATCGCCAAAGGCTTCACCGAAGCCAGCCACGTGATTGAACGTGAATATGAAGTGGGCTTCCAGGAACATGCCTACATCGAACCGGAAGTCGTACTGACCTGGCTTGATCCTACCGATGGCAGCCTGATTATCTCCGGCTCTATTCAGAACCCGCACCGCGTACGCAGCTTCGTGGCTAAGTTTATGGGCTGCCCGCAAAGCCAGATTAACGTCAAACGCGCGGTGATGGGCGGCTCGTTCGGCGGCAAAGATGACATCATCGATCATCTGGCCTGCCGTTCCGCATTGATGACGCGCCTGACCGGTCGCCCGGTGAAATTTGCCTACACTCGCGAGCAGTCCATTATCGAAAGCTGTAAGCGCCACCCTTATAAAATGAAGTATCGGGCCGGGGTGGACGACAACGGACGCATTCTGGCGATCAAAATCGATATTCTTGCCGACAGCGGCGGCTATGCGGCGTCCTCCCCGTTCGTCACCTGGCGCTCTTCGGTGCAGGCGGCGGGGCCGTACAATATTGATAACGTCCATATCGACGTCAAAGCCGTCTATACCAACAACAGCTATACCTCGGCGATGCGTGGTTTCGGTTCACCACAGGTGGTTTACGCCAACGAATCCTTTATGGATGAAATTGCCGAAGCGCTCAATCTCTCGCCGGTGGCGGTGCGTGAAGTGAACGCGCTGCGTCAGGGCGATACCTCGGTCACCGGCCAGCGGTTTGATAAACACACCGTCTCGGCGATTGAAGTCCTGAGCAAGGCGGTGAATGCCTCGGAATTTGCGGCAAAACGCCAGCACTATCGTGAATTGAACCAACAAGGCGATGTTTATCGATATGGTATTGGCCTGGCGCTGAGCTACCGCGGTTGTTCCATCGGCGCGGAAGGGGTAGATACCTCGACGGCGCTCATTCAGGTGAATGAAGATGGTAGCGTCAATCTGGCGACATCGGTATCGGAAAACGGTCAGGGTCTGCAAACCGCGATGTCGCTAATCGCCGCGGAAGCCTTTGGTATTCCTCTATCGGAACTGCATTTTATGGAGCCGCCGACCTCGGTTATCGGCGACGGCGGATCGACGGCGGCCACCCGCGGAACGATGGTCGGCGGCGGGGCGATTCTTGACGCCGCCGACAAGATAAAGCGCCGTATTCTCAGCGTCGTCGGCGACAGCATCGGCACCCGCGAGTTGGAAGAAACCCTGTGGCAGGATGGCTTTATCATCAACGCCCAGGACAGTGAACGGCGTATTGACTTCAAAACCGCGGTCAATAGGACCAAATGGGCCAGCGTCAGCCTGACCGAGTACGGCTGGTTTGTGCCGCCGCCCATTCACTGGGATGAAGAAAAAGGCTGCGGCAGCCCGTACTTTACCTGGGTCTACGGCTGCCAGGTGGCTGAGGTACGGGTGAACACCAGCACTGGTAAAACCGATTTGCTGCACGTTACCGCCGCCCATGACGTGGGCCGGGTACTCAACCCGGTGGGTTTTGAAGGCCAGGTTTACGGTGGGGTGGCGCAGGGTTTCGGCTATGCGCTGCTGGAAGACTTCAACATTGAAAACGGCCAGGTCAAATCGGAAAACTTCGACAGCTACCTGCTGCCGACGATGAAAGACATTCCGCCGATGACGATTATCGGCGTAGAAAACCCGGATATCGCCGGGCCTCTGGGGGCGAAGGGGATCGGCGAGCCGGCCACTGAACTCGCGGCGGCGGCTATCAATAACGCGGTGAGTTTTGCCCTTGAGCAGCGGTTTAATAAATTACCACTGACCCTCGAACAGGTGATCCTCGGCTACAACCTGAAGAAGCCGGTTCGCCAAAGCGAAATGATGCTGGAGGCGGAAAACAAGAAGCAGGTGCTGCGCCTCACTGATGTGAAAGTTACCCGGGCGAAAAGCCTGCAGGAGGCGTTAACCCTGCTGGCGCAAGAGGGCGTGACGGCTATCGCCGGTGGTACCGATGTGATTGTGCAGGGGCGTTTGCAAACCCGCGCGATGCGGTTGGTTGATATTTCCCGTCTGCCGGAGTTGACGCAGGTGAGCGAGGATCCGGTCAGCCATGAGGTCATCATTGGCGGAGCGATGACCTTTAACCGTATTACCGATCATCCGCTGCTGCGCGAACGTTACCCGCTGCTGGTGCAGGCCTGTCATACCGTCGGTTCGCACCAGATCCGCAACCGCGCCACCATCGGCGGCAATATCGTCAACGCCGCGCCCTGCGGCGATTCCATTCCACCTGCCATCCTCTATGACGCGCGCATCGAACTGCGCTCGTTAAATGGCGTACGTACCCTCGGTCTGGCCGAGTTCTTGCTGTCTGGCTACAAGACCCAGCGCCAGCCGGATGAGCTTTTGACCAAAGTGATACTGCCGCCACCGGCGCGTCCGCAGGCCAAAGGTTTCTATCACCAGTTAGGGCGGCGCAACGCGCTCAACATCACCCGTCAGAGCCTGAGCGCGCTGCTTGATTTTGCCGATGATGGCACGGTGAGCTACTGCCGTCTGGTGGATGGCGCGCTGTTCAGTAAACCGCAGCGGCTGCTGGATATTGAACGATGCCTGCTAGGGAAACCGTTAAATAGCGACACGATTAATAGCGCCTGCGAGATGCTGGACAAGCTTATCTATGCGGCCATTGGTAAGCGCTGGTCGGCGGCATATAAGCAGCCGGTATTCGTCAATATGTTCCGCGACATGATGGCCGAGGCGCAACGGGCCTCAGGGATTTAATGATTCAATCAGGGCGCCAGAGCGCCCTGTACAGGATAGAGCTATGAGCACAATTAAAGTGAAGGTAAATGGCAAGCTGGTGGAAGCAAAAGTAGAAGGCAATATGCGCTTATTGGATCTGGTGCGGGATACATTGCATCTTACCGCCACCAAAGAGGGATGTTCGATTGGCGAATGCGGCGCTTGCACGGTGCTGATGGACGGTAACGCCGTTTGTTCTTGCCTGGTACTGGCCGAACAGTGTGATGAAGCGGAGATCGAGACGCTCGAAGGGTTAAACGATAATCCGATTACCCAGAAATTACAGAATGCATTTATTGAGAAGGGCGGTGTGCAGTGCGGGTTCTGTACGCCAGGAGTATTGGTGAGCGCCACCGAATTATTAACCAAAGAGCCGCATCCGGACGAAGCGCAAATAAAGGATGTATTAGAAGGCAATATGTGCCGCTGTACCGGCTATCAGCCGATTATTGATTCCATTCAACACGCGATTAAATCGTGATCTTATACCGGGGTTACAGCGTTGTGTGACTTGGTAGCCGGCAAAGCGCCATGCGCCGCTTCGGGGAAAACCCCCGGTGGCGCTAGCGCTTACCGGGGCTACAGGATTATGCGATTGGGTAGCCCGGAGAAGGCGCCATGCGCTGCCACCGGGGAAAATCCCCGGTGGCGCTAGCGCTTACCGGGGCTACAGGATTATGCGATTAGGTAGCCCGGACAAGGCGCCATGCGCCGCCTCCGGGAAAATCCCCGGTGGCGCTAGCGCTTACCGGGGCTACAGGGTGGTGCGATTTGGTAGCCCGGAGAAGGCGCAATGCGCCGCCTCCGGGAAAATCCCCGGTGGCGCTAGCGCTTACCGGGGCTACTCAATGGTACAAAGGCTCGAACCTTAACCCATCGCGCTTTCGCGCAGGCGGGCTTTCAGCTTGTTGTACTCGTCGATCACGTACTGCTCCGCCGCGCGCTGATCGGCAATCCGCTCAACGTTGACCGCGCAGTACTTGTACTCCGGCGTTTTGGTTATCGGGCTCAGGTTCTCCGACACCAGCTCGTTACAGGCGCCAATCCACCACTGGTAGGTCATGTACACCGCGCCTTTATTCGGCCGTTCGCTGACCTGCGCGCGGGTGATGATGCGGCCTTTACGCGAATTGACCCACACCAGCGCTTCATCTTCGATGCCCAACCGTTCGGCGTCGGCGGTGTTGATTTGCGCATAGCCTGGTTCATCGGCAAGCCTGCTTAAGGCCGCACAGTTACCGGTCATCGAACGGCAGGAGTAGTGACCGACTTCGCGCACCGTCGACAGCACCAGCGGATACTGTTCAGAAAGTTTATCTCCCGGCGCGACCCAGTCGCAGGTGAAAAACTGGGCTTTACCGCTCGGTGTAGAAAACCTCTCTTTAAACAGATACGACGTCCCCTGGTCGGCGTCGGACTCATCGCGGCATGGCCACATGACATAGCCAAGCTCGCCCATTTTTTCATAGGTAGCGCCGTAGAAGTCCGGGCACAGATGCCGCAACTCATCCCAGATCTCCTGGGTGTTGTTGTAGTGCATCGGATAGCCCATCCGGGTGGCGATTTCGCTGATGATCTGCCAGTCGGTTTTCAGGTCCCACTTCGGCTCCACCGCTTTAAAGAAGCGCTGGAAGCCGCGGTCCGCTGCGGTATACACGCCTTCGTGCTCGCCCCACGAGGTGGACGGCAGGATGACGTCGGCCGCGGCGGCGGTTTTGGTCATGAAAATATCCTGGACGATAACCAGTTCCAGCTGTTCAAACGCCTTGCGCACCGCGGAAAGCTCGGCATCGGTCTGCAGCGGATCCTCGCCCATAATATAGGCCGCGCGGACTTCGCCGTGTTCAGCGCGGTGCGGCAGCTCGCTGATGCGATAACCGGTATGTTCCGGCAGGCTGTCGACGCCCCAGGCTTTAGCGAACTTCTCGCGGTTTTCCGGGAACTTAACGTACTGGTAGCCCGGATAGGTATCCGGCAGCGCGCCCATGTCGCAGGCGCCCTGGACGTTGTTCTGCCCGCGTATCGGGTTGACGCCGACGCTTGGCTTGCCGAGGTTGCCGGTGAGGATCGCGAGGCTGGTCAGCGAGCGCACGGTCTCCACGCCCTGGTAGAACTGGGTGACGCCCATGCCCCACAGGATGGCGGCGGATTTGGCGCTGGCGTACATCCGGGCGCAGGCGCGGATCTCCTGAGCGCTGACGCCGGTTATCTCTTCCACCGACTCCGGCGTGTAGCCTTCGACGATTTTGCGATACTCCTCGAAGCCTTCGGAACGACTGGCAACGAAGGATTTATCGTACAGATCCTCTTCAATAATGACGTGGCCAATGGCGTTGAGCAGCGCGATATTCGAGCCGTTCTTCAGCGCGATGTGCATGTCGGCGATGCGCGCGGTTTCAATTTTGCGCGGGTCGCAGACGATGATTTTCGCCCCGTTGCGTTTGGCGTTAATGACGTGATTCGCCACGATAGGGTGGGAATCCGCCGGGTTGTAACCGAAGATAAACACCAGATCGGTGTTATCAATCTCCGTGATGGCATTACTCATGGCGCCGTTACCGACCGACTGGTGCAGACCTGCAACCGAAGGGCCGTGTCAGACGCGAGCGCAGCAGTCGACGTTATTGGTGCCAATAACGGCGCGCGCGAATTTTTGCATCACGTAGTTGGTTTCATTGCCGGTCCCGCGGGAGGAGCCGGTGGTCTGGATCGCGTCCGGGCCATATTTTTCTTTAATGGCGCCAAGGCGGGTGGCGACATAATCGAACGCCTCATCCCAGGAGACGGCTTCCAGTTTGCCGCCACGCTTACGACGGATCATGGGGGTTTTGAGACGCGGGGTCAGGATCTGGGTATCGTTAATAAAGTCCCAGCCATAATAGCCTTTCAGACACAGGGTGCCCTGATTGTTTTTCCCCATGGCCGCTTCGGCGCCGACGACCATGCCGTCGTCCACCACCAGCCGCAGCTTACAGCCAGCGGCGCAGTAGGGACAGACGGTGGTGACTTTTTCCATCGTGTGACTCCTTAAAAATAGTACGGCAACAGATAGATAAAACGGCTGTTAATTCCGAGGGTAATGGCGTCCTGGATGGCGGGAACCGCCATCAGGGCCATCATCAACAGTGCAAAAAGCAGACGTTGCGACATAGACATAATCACTCCTGGCCGTCAGCGGCGGTTTGACCTTTCTGTACCTTGCGCAGCAGCAGCCACATGCGCACCGTACGCACGGCCATGTTGCGGGCAGCCGCGCTCGGCGGCGCCGGGTCCGGTTCCGGGACATCGTGAGAAATACGGAACGGCACGCTGCCGTTCAGCGTCAGGTTGGCGACAATTGCTGTCAGGGTGCCGATAGTGATGCCGCTATGCAGAAACAGCTGCATCATTGGCGGGAACTGGGTAAACAGATTCGGCACCAATACCGGCATCATGCCGAGACCAAGGGTGAGTGCGACGACCATCCCGTTGTTATTGTTGCGATAGTTGACCTGACCAAGAGTACGAATACCGGAAACGGCAACCATGCCGAACATAACGATACCGGCGCCGCCGAGGATCGGTTTCGGAATCAGTACCACCAGCGCCGCCATTTTGGCGAAAATGCCCATCAACATCAGAATGACGCCGGAGACCGACACCACGAAGCGGCTGCGTACGCCGGTCAGGCCAATCAGGCCGACGTTCTGCGCGAAGGCCGCGTAGGGAAACAGATTGAAGAAACCGCAGATTGTCGTCGCCAGTCCGCAGGTATTCAGGCCGTTACGCAGCATGCTGGCCGTGACCTGTTTACCAACGATATCGCCGGTGGCCATGATGGACGACATGGTTTCGACCATCACCACCACCATCACCATCGACAGCAGGGCGACCGGCACGATATGAAATTCAGGCCCGGCGAACTGCATCACCTGTGGCAGATGCAGCCACGGCGTAGCATTGACGAGGTTAAAATCCAGCGGCTTGAAGAAGCTCCATAAAATAGTGCCAATCACCAGACCGATCAGCACCGAGGTGTTTTTGACCACGCCGGTGGCGAAAGTATAAAGGTTAAGAATAATGACCAGCGTGATGGCCGCCATCAGCAGCGAGAAGAGATCGCCGAAACCGGCCATCTCGCTACTGCCGCCGCCGATCCACCCCCCCGCGACCGGCATAATCGAGAGGCCGATCAGCGTTACGATGCCGCCCATCACCACCTTCGGAAAGAAGCGAATGAGGCGGCTAATCCACGGCGCGCAGCAGAGGATAAAAATACCCGAGACGATAACCGAGCCGGAGATCGCCCCGATACCGTACTCTTTACCGATAAGCACCATCGGGATCAGCGCGGCGAAAGTACAGCCCTGGATCAGCGGTAGGCGGCAGCCCAACCACTGCTTGATGCCCATCGATTGCACGATGGTCGCGGCGCCGCAAATAAACAAATCGGCGCTGATTAACAAAATAATATGCTCCGCAGGCAAACCGACCGCGTTACCCACCACGAGCGGTACCGCCACCGCCCCGGCGTACATCACCAGCACGTGCTGCAATCCATAGAGAATCATTTGCGTAATTGGCAGGACCTCATCGACCGGCGCGACAGTCGCCGTATTGCGTGAGGCCGGAATGGCAAAATCTTTCATGAAGTAGTTGTCTCCTTTACGACTTCTGCCCGTGCCGAACTGAAAGGGGAGAAGTTACGATTCGAAGGCCATTGCCTCCCTCTGCTGATGATGTTCACCAGCGTATAACGCGCACGGAGTTGCTTATGCGTTAGGAGGGTTATGCGTAAGCTGTGCCAAAAATGAGCGATGCGGCAGTGGAATAATATATTTGTGAAATCAATCACGGGTTGGCATGTTTATTTCTTGCTGGCCTGTTTAGCGCTGCGAGCGGGCATCAGAAATAAAAATGGCGAATATCAGTTTGAGATGTATACCGTCTCATTTTGGTAGGCGAAATAAGCGCTAAGAAGATAAAAATGATAAAAAGTCAGGGCTGGCTTGAGATGCCATCCCGGTGATTTGATGAGCTTTTATTTATTCGTGAGTGACAGGAGAGTAATAATTTGAGCTGACTCGCAAAAATGAATAGCAGCAGAAGGTGAGCGCCCAATATCGCCCGAATATTGCAATCCATCCCTAAGACTATTCCAGAAGAATAAAAGGGAAGCAAATGAATCGATTTATTGTGGCCGATGTTGCGAACTGTATTGGATGTCATGCCTGCGAAGTAGCCTGCGTCACGGCGCATCATCAGAATGCCTGGCCGGCACAGCGCAGCGCGTTTGTTCCGCGCATCCATGTTGTCTTCCACCGGAATACCAGTACTGCGACCACTTGCCACCATTGCAACGACGCGCCTTGCGTCACCTCCTGCCCGACTCAGGCGCTGTATGTCGCCAACGACAGCATCCAGTTTACCCAGTCCGAGTGTATCGGTTGCAAAAACTGCGTTGTTGCTTGCCCATTTGGCGCAATTGAGATGGTCGCCAGCGGGGAAGATGGCCCGCAACTGGCGCAAAAATGCGATCTTTGTCGCGATCGCCCCTCAGCAGAGCAGGCCTGCGTGGCCAGTTGCCCGACTCAGGCGCTGCGCGTAATGGACGAGAGCGCGCTCCAGCGTTTACAGCGGGAAAGACAAATCCGCTCCGCACAAGGGCAGCCGCTGGCCGAGCGTCGTGGCGCAAGGCGCGAAGCGTTCCTGGATAAAGCGCCGCGGGTGGGGGCGAAGAAGCTTGCCGCGGAGGAGCGAAAAGGGCATTTTGCCGAGATCTACCAGCGCCTTAGCGAATGTGATGCCGAATATGAAAGCGAGCGTTGCCTGTACTGTGCGCAAAAAGCCTGGTGCAACTGGACCTGCCCGTTACACAACCACATTCCCGATTTCATCAAACTGGTACGTGAGGGAAAAATTATTGAGGCCGCAGAACTCTGTCATCAAAGCAGTTCACTGCCGGAAATTTGCGGCCGGGTCTGCCCACAGGACAGGCTATGTGAGGGCGCCTGTACGCTGAAAAACGAAGGCGGCGCGGTGGCGGTTGGCAATCTGGAGCGTTATATCACCGATACCGCGCTGGCGATGGGCTGGCGGCCAACCACAGGCGAGGTCGCGCCGCGTCGGGAGCGTGTGGCTATTATCGGCGCCGGCCCGGCGGGACTGGGCTGCGCGGATATTCTTGCGCGCGCTGGGGTGCAGGTTGATGTTTTTGATAAACATCCTGAAATTGGCGGGCTACTGACTTTCGGCATTCCGTCTTTCAAGCTGGAAAAAACGGTAATGGCGCTGCGGCGCGAGATCTTCAGCGACATGGGGATTCATTTCCATCTCAATCAGGAAGTGGGGCGCGACGTGGACTTTAGCGAACTGCTGGCTAACTACGATGCGGTCTTTTTAGGTGTCGGCACCTACGGACTGATGGGCGCGGGTCTCGATGGCGAAGACGCGCCGGGCGTCATTCAGGCGTTGCCGTTCCTGATTGCCAACACCCGTGAGGTGATGGGGCTTGAAGAGAGCGCCGAATATCCGTTAACCGACATTAAGGGTAAGCGGGTGGTGGTGCTCGGCGGGGGCGATACGGCGATGGACTGTTTGCGCACCGCGGTGCGTCGCGGAGCCGAGAGCGTGACCTGCGCCTATCGTCGCGATGAGTTAAGCATGCCGGGCTCGAAAAAAGAGGTGGTGAACGCGCGAGAGGAGGGCGTGGCGTTTCAGTTTAATGTTCAGCCGCAATATATCCTGCGTAACCGTAAAGGCCAGGTCAGCGCCGTCGGGATGATCCGTACCGAAATGGGTGAACCAGGGCCGGATGGCCGCCGCCGCCCGCGGCCAATTGCCGGTTCAGAATTCGAACTCCCGGCCGAAGTGCTGGTGCTGGCGTTTGGTTTCCAGGCCCACGACATGCCTTGGCTGCGGGGGCACGGCATCAAACTTGACCGCTGGGGGCAGATTGTGACGGGCGGCAAAGGTCGCGGCACCACGCAGACCAGCCATGACAAAATCTATGCCGGCGGCGATGCGGTACATGGCGCCGATCTGGTGGTGACGGCAATGGTTGCCGGGCGCCAGGCCGCAAGCGAAATGCTGGCGCGATTTGACCATAAGGAGCGGTGATGACCCATTTTATTCTTGCCAGTTCACAGGCCTGTATCGGCTGTCGTACCTGCGAAGTCGCCTGCGCACTGGAGCATGTAGCGGAAGGGGCGGAATTTCATCCGCGATTGAAGGTGATGCGACTCGATGCGTTGAGCGTGCCGGTGATGTGCCATCAGTGTGAGAACGCGCCATGCGTCGGGGTCTGTCCGACCGGCGCATTAGCGATGGGCGCCGAGCGGGTCGAGGCCGATGCCGGGCGCTGCATTGGTTGCCAGAGCTGCGTCGTCGCCTGCCCATTTGGCGCGATTACTATCGAGACATCGGCGGCGCATCCGCCGGTTATTGTGAAGTGCGATCTCTGCGAGCAGCGAGAAGATGGCCCGGCCTGTGTATCGGTGTGCCCAACGGCGGCATTATCGCTGATGACCGGTGAGGCGCTGACGGCGCTGCAGAAACAGAGAACGATCGCCAGCGCTAGCTTATTGAGCTTGTAGGAGAGCCCCGGATGGCGACGCGCTGCGTCTTATCCGGGCTACCCAACGATGTTCCTGCGCTATTTATAGCCCCGGTAGAAGCCAAAAACAAAACCCGGTACAGCGACCGGGTTTTGTTTTTGCGTGATGGGATTATGGCAATGCATCCATCCGCTGCCACATCTTCTTCGCCACCTTCCGCGCTTCGGCGAAAATCGTATCGCAATCAATAGCGAACTGCCGATCCTCATAGACCATGACGCCATTCACCATCACGCTATGAACGTGGCTGGCCCCCAGACCGAAGGCGATGTGCCCGGCGAGATTCGCCGCCAGCAGCGGCGTCGGCGGAATATAATCGCTGATGGTTAAATCCGCCTTATAGCCTGCCTCAATACGGCCGAAACGGTCGTTAAAGTTGCGGCTAAGCAGCGTGTTACCGTTGCTTAATGCCCGCGCAAAGCTATCCGGCCACAGCGGCCCGCCGGCATCGCGGTGTTTAAAGAAAGCGAACTTGAGCTCTTCGAACATATCGGAGCCGATGCCGTCGGTGCCCAGCGCCAGGTTGCGAAACGCCGTCAACTGCTGGTTATAACCAACGTGGTTGTTCATGTTAGAGCGGGCGTTATGGACAAGGAAACCATCGTGCGCGTTCAGCAGTTCAATATCAGCTTCCGACAGATACAGCCCGTGCGCTACCAGCGTTTTACTATCGATGAGATCGAACTCCGCCAGGCGTACCAGCAGATCTTTACCGTAGTGATGGTGGCTATGAGAAACGTCGTAACGGTCTTCCGCCATATGAATATGCAGGCCGCGCCCGGTTGTTTTTAATGCTTCGCGAAGCATTAATAGCCCCTCATCAGGAATCGTAAACGGCGCATGGGCGCCGATATGCGCTTCTACCAGATACGGCTCGTCGCCGCTTTCCCGCGCCCGATCGATTTCGCGGGCAAAGCGGATATTTTCCTCGACGCTTGCCTGAAGTTCCTGCAGCCCGCCGTTACGGTCGGTGGTTTCAAAGCAGGTCATGCCGCGCAGGCCGACCTTGATGAAGGCGTTACGCAACTGGCTTAACGAACCGGCGATATAGTTCGGCGACGCGCTGTGGTCAATGACGGCGGTGCAGCCGCTGCGAATGGCCTCCAGCGAACAGATAAGCCCGCTGTAGTATAAGGATTCCTCATCCAGCGCGCGGTCGAGCCGCCACCACAGATTTTTCAGCGTCGAGATGAAATCGGGACTCGGCGCAATATTGGCCTGAATCCCGCGCGACAGGCCGGAATAAAAATGGTTATGCGAGCAGACCATCCCCGGCATCACCAGCCGGCCGCGCATTTCTTTAATACGCGCCTGCGGATAACGCGGGCTCAGGTTCGTGCCTGTTTCGAGAATTCTGTCATTTTCGATGACGATATCGACACCTTCTTCCACTTTTGCCGGGTGAAGCTGGGCAAGAGTGGCATTTTTAAGCACTAAGATACTCATACTTCGACGGCTCCCAGCAAATAGTGATGATGTTGATGAACGTGGCTGATGATGCGGCACATGGCATCCAGCTGCGGCGGTACTTCAACGAACTGACCCTGAGTATCGATTTCCAACTGCCAGATCAGACCGTCCTGGCGGACATGAACCCGCTGCTGTTCCACGAGGAAACCCGGATTACTGCTGTTATTGAAATCCTGTTCAAGGCTAAAAACGGTGACTTTGTCTTTATAAGGTTTGCCTTGCCATGGGCAGAACTGCGCGCAGTTGCCGCATTCGTTGCAGTACGCATCGAGGTGCAGCGTCTGGAAGCGGTTGTCGAACCCCGGTACCGCAATTGAGACATTGGCGCGGTTCGGGCAGACATCAACGCACTTGCTGCAGACGTAATTACATTCGAGGCAGCGTTCCGCCTCCTGCGCGACAAAAGCATCGCGGTCGTCTTTATCAACCTGAGCGATAGCAATGGTCCCTTTGCGGCGGTAGATGTCCGCGGGATCGACGTTATTCCACTGTTTATCGCCGAAGTGGCTGCGGATATTCTCGCGCTTAAGGATTGCATCGCTGGCGCGACGGGCGTTGCCTATCGCCGAGACGATTGAAGAAGGGCCACGCTGTACGTCGCCAATCAGGAAGACGTTAGCCAGACGGCTTTCGCCATCAGCATTAACTTCAGGCCAGCCGTGGTCGTTGAGCGGGATCCCCATCGCCGCCAGCGCTTCGCCATCCTGCTGTTCACCGATGGCGGTAATCAGCGTATCGACCTGCAGCGTCCAGGTTTCATCGGTGGGCATTGGGCGACGTCGACCTTGTTCATCAGGCTCACCGAGGGCCATGGTGCGGACGGTCAGCGTGCCGTCAGCGGCGAAATGCTCCGGGTTACTGAGAAAACGGAACGTAACGCCATCCTGGAGGGCTTCTTCGTACTCCTCGCGCCATGCCGGCATCTCCTGCTGGGAGCGGCGATAAATCACCGTCGCTTTCTCAACGCCCGGGATGCGCAGCGCCGCGCGGGCGCAGTCCATTGCGGTGTTACCCGCGCCGACAATGGCCACGTGTTTACCTACTTTCAGGCGATCGCCGTGGTTGAACGCCCGCAGGAAGTTGAGCGACTTATGAATATTCGGATTGTCGCCGCCAAGCTTCACGCCGCTGTTTTTGTCAGTGCCGGTTCCGACCAGTACATAGCGATAACCCTCCTGACGGAGTTTTTCGACGGTGAGATGCGGGTCGCAGCCGTAGACAATATTGACGCCGTGATTAACAACGAACTCAATATCCTGCTGGATAAGTTCAGCGGGAATGCGGAAATGCGGAATGATATTTTTTACCACTCCGCCCGCGTTGGCTTCGCGCTCAAAGAGCGTGACCGGGTGGCCGGCGCGGGCGAGGAAGTAACCCGCCGCCAGCCCCGCCGGGCCTGCGCCAATCACCGCCACCGGATTTCGGCTGCCGGAACCTGCCGGTTTATGCCAGCGGCGTTGGTATTCCGGCCAGCCTTTCTCAAGGGCGATTTTTTTCAGCTCGCGGATATTTAACGCGCTGTCATAGTCAAGACGCGTACAGTTGTACTGGCACTGGTGATCGCAGATATGGCCGGTGATCGCCGGCAGCGCGTTACGTTGATAGATAAGCTCCAGCGCATCGGCATAGCGCTGTTCGCCCATCAGGCGAATGTATTCCGGAATATCCTGTTTGATGGCGCAGGCGCTGACGCAAGGGGCGACGTAGCAGTCGGTTAACGGCAGCGGCTCGCCAACGTCGATGCGATCGTCTGGCTTCCAATGTTTTTGCGTGTACTCCATGCTGACCGCTTTTTCCGCCAGCGCGTTCAGGCGCTTGACGTCGACCTGATTCATTTCCCAGCCATCGGCCTGCTCCAGCTCGCGCATGCACTGGCTAAGACGCAGATAACCCCCGGGTTTCAGCAGGTCGGTCGCCATGGTAATGGGGCGGATCCCGGTTTCAAAGATATCGCGAATATTGAGCTGGCTGGCGCCGCCGGAGTAGGAGATCGGGAGTTTGCCGTCGAATTCACGCGAGAGCAGTGCCGCAACGTTGATGGAGAGGGGGAACAGCGCGCGGCCGGACATATACATCTCATCGCCGGGCAGCGCGCCTTTATTGTTGACCGTGCCGAGGGTGTTGGTCAGCTTCACGCCGAAGCCAAGTTGTTTACTTTTCGCCAATGCCATCAGGCGCGTCAACATTTCCAGCGCCTGGCCGATTTTAAGATCGTGTTCGAAGGATTCTTCGTTCAGACCGATATAGTCAAAGCCGCAAGTGTCGAGAATTTCGCGTACCCGCGGGTAGCCCAACAGCGTCGGATTGAGCTTCACGAAGGTGTTGAGCTGCTTCTCTTCCAGCATATAGCGGCAGATCGCTTCGATTTCATCTGGCGGGCAACCATGCATGGTCGAGAGAGTAACCCCTTGTACCAGTTTTGCAGGAATGCGTTCCGCGAGCGTCGCCAGCCGTGGGCGAATATCATCCAGCGACAAGCGGGTGAGGAAGGCGTCATCATGCAGCCAGCGGTTCAGCGTGTCGCGGTACTGGGTAAATTTGGGTTGCCCGGCGGCGTTCATCATATTATCGATAAACTGCTGCATCGGCGGTTGCTTGATCCCTTCCAGGTTATAACCGACGCTCATATTGAAAATAAAGGACTTACCGTTCTTCGCCGGCGTGAACGGGAAAACCTCTTCCAAAAGATGCAGAATAAACCATGCTTTAAGATACTCATCCCACGCTTTTTGCAGCGTAAATTCCGTAGACCATTCGGTGTTAAAGCATTCGTCTTCGGCATCGATGCAGGGTTTTTCCAGCTCAAGCCGGTCGAGAATCTGTACGGTTTTCAACTCGATAAATCGCCCACCGGTGAGCCAGGCGGTGATGATGTTCTGCGCCAGTTGGGTATGCGGCCCGGCGGCGGGGCCGATTGGGGTGGCGCAGCTTTCGCCGAAGACGCTTACCCGGCGTTGGTTGGCAGGCGAATAGAACTGCTGCTCAGGAATACCAAAAATGGAATGGTGTTGTTGATACTCATCGAAAATGCGCGTCAATAATTCCTCAAACGGGACGGGACGCATGATATCCCCCATAACCCTCTCCTTTATTTGTGCAATCAAATTTGCCGGTTAGTAGTGCTTATTCCGACGGATAGTTAAGGAGGAGCAACAATCGAACCAGTTATTAAAGGCAGAAGGTTTGAATAATTAAAAATGTGAGAGAGATCTAAAGAACACCTGGCTTTGTGAATAGGCTCACGCTATGGTAATGAGAATTAAAATCACTCTATATTTTTATCCGGCGGGATTTCTCAAAATAAACGGCGAAATATCACAATGATAATTTCCCGACAAAGGCATGATTAATCCTGGTTTTGCAGGCGAATAAAATCAGCAGGGGTATCGATATCCCAGACCATTTGCGGAAAATCTAACTCCAGGCAGCGATGGCGGCTTTGTAATAACCGTTTGCGCATTGAGCCTGGTCCATCGAGAGTGATAAGTTGGCGCAAGTGCGTGCCGGCAATAAGAATGGGATGGCCCGGTACGCCTTGATATTGCGGAAGAAGAGCGCTGTCTCCGCGATGTTGCCACAGCCGCTGGAAAAGCGCAGGCGGCAGGCAGGGTAAATCGCCGAGGGTGATAAAACAGAAGTTGTTTCGCACCTGGCTTGCGCCGGCGCAAACAGAAGTAAACAGACCCTGTTGATAGTTGGGATTATAAACCAGGGTTATTTGCGGATGCGCCGAATAGCGTTGATGTAACTCCTCTGCGCGAAAACCGCTCACCAGAATAATACGCGAGCAGAATTGCAGGGCATTTTTTATACTTGCATCAAGTATTGTCGTTCCACGCCAGGGTAACATCATTTTCCACTGTCCCATCCGGGAGGACAATCCGGCGGCGGTAATAATACAATCGACCTGTCTCATACTCCTCCCTGAATAATGGAATCCTGGCCAGCGCATGGAAAATATACCGCATATGCAATCGCTGTTTTGTGATTTAGGCGTAAATGATGGTCCGCTGCTCATTTCCGCCGTCGGCGCGGGAGGCAAAACCAGTACCTTAATGTGGCTGGCGCAGCGTTTTCTTGAGTCTGGCCGGCGAGTTCTGCTCACCACGACTACCCATATGTATCTCCCGGCATCACTACCTGTGGTGATTTGCCGCGAACCGCTGGCGCTGCCTGTCGAGGTTTGGCAGCGGCCGCTGCAGGCCTGTTACGCCTCATGGCTCGCCCCTGCGGGTAAGGTTCGTGGGTTTAGCCCGCAACAGCTTGATGCGCTGGTTGCCGCGGGGCGCGTGGATGTGGTGCTGGTAGAAGCTGACGGGGCTCACGGTTTCGCTTTAAAAGCGCCAGCTGAGCACGAACCTTGCATACCTCAATCCTGTTGCTGCGTTATTGCCGTCATGGGGGCCTGGAGGCTCGGGCAAAACGTTGGGCCAGCGACCGTTCATCGCTGGCCCCTTTTTTCCCGGATCACCGGCGCGGCGCCGGATACGGCGCTGAGTTGGCCAATGCTGCATCGCTTAATTACGCATCCGCAGGGAGCGTTTAAAGGTGTTCCGCCATCCAGTCGCCGGATCCTGCTGCTGAATCAGCTTTCTCAAAATGAGAATTTACCGGAGGAGGCGCTGTTGCAGCAGTGGGGAATTAACGCACTGTGGGCGGGAGCAGTACAAGAGCAGCCCGCGATAACGCGACGACGAACAACAGAGTGACGCCCCGGCTTGGGCGCATAGCGGATATCCATTGAGGTTGTTATGAATATTTTCTCTGAAGCGGCAAAACTCGAAGCACAGAATCGCCCGTTTGCGCTGGCGCAGATTGTCGATAGCCGCGGCTCAACGCCGCGCCATTCGGCGCAGATGTTAATTCGTGAAGATGGTTCGATAGTCGGCACCATCGGCGGCGGCATGGTTGAGCGCAAAGTGATTGAACAGGCGCTGGAAGCACTCAGCGAAAAAGCGTCGCGCATGTTTCATGGGCGGATGGCGCGCAGCGGCAGCGATGCGGTCGGCTCCGATTGCGGCGGGGCGATGTCGGTCTATATTAGCGTACATGGCCTGCGCCCGCGTCTGGTGCTGATCGGCGCCGGGCACGTGAACCGCGCGGTGGCGCAAAGCGCGGCGCTGCTCGGTTTTGAGGTGGCGGTGGCCGATATCTATCCAGAGAGTCTGAACCCCGACTATTTTCCGCCGGCAACGCAGTTGCTGCATGCCGAAACCTTCAGTGAGGCGGTGGAAAATCTGGCGATCCGCGGCGATGACTTTGTGTTAATCGCCACCAATAACCAGGATCGTGAAGCGCTGGATAAACTGATTGAACAACCGGTCGCCTGGCTTGGGCTGCTGGCGAGCCGCCGTAAAGTCCAGGTGTTTTTACGCCAGCTGCGGGAGAACGGCGTTGCCGCAGAACATATTGCCCGCCTGCACGCGCCGGTCGGCTATAACATTGGCGCCGAAACGCCGCATGAGATAGCGATTAGCATTCTGGCGGAAATCCTGCAGGTAAAAAATCGTGCGCCAGGCGGCCTGCTGATGGCGGCTGCCACGCCTGCGCAGCAGCAGTTGGTCGCTATTCGCGGCGCCGGCGATATCGCCAGCGGCGTGGCTCTGCGCCTGTGGCATGCCGGGTTCAAAGTGGTGATGCTGGAAGTGGCGAAGCCGACGGTTATCCGCCGTAGCGTCGCTTTTGCCCAGGCCGTCTTCGACGGTGAAATGACGGTAGAAGGGGTGATGGCGAAGCGGGTGTCATCCGCTCAGGAGGCCATCCGGGTAATTGAAAATGGCGCGATCCCGGTATTGGTGGATCCGCTGTGCGAATCGCTGACTGAACTGCGCCCTGTCTGCGTGGTGGATGCCATTCTGGCGAAAGAGAATTTTGGTACGCAACGAGAAATGGCGCCAGTGGTTATTGCGCTGGGTCCTGGTTTTTGCGCCGGCGTGGATTGCCATGCGGTGATTGAAACCAATCGCGGCCATTGGCTGGGGCAGGTGATTTACGATGGCAAAGCGCAGGAGAACACCGGGGTTCCAGGTAATATTCTTGGCCATACTTCACGACGGGTGATCCGCGCGCCGGGGGCCGGGGTGATGCGCGCGAAGGTGGCGCTGGGTGATATTGTGAACGAAGGTGATATCATCGCCACCATCGGCGAGGCCGAGATTATTGCGCCATTAAGCGGTATGGTGCGCGGTTTGCTCAGCGATGGGTTAGTGGTCGAGAGCGGCTTTAAAATTGGCGATATCGACCCGCGCGGCGCCAGCGCCGATTTTACCAGCGTCTCCGATAAGGCGCGCGCCATCGGCGGCGGGGTGCTTGAGGCGCTGATGACGCTGATGAATAAAAGAGTAAAAGAGAAGAGTGAGTTATTGTCGGTGGCGTAGATAGCAGCACGAAACCGGTGTTGATGGCCTCAAAATCCCCGGTGGCGCTACCGCTTACCGGGGCTACATTCGGTGCCTTTTTACCCTTCAATGACCGTACCGGTTTTTCCTTCAATCCCTTCTTTGGCTTTATTTAATACGGTGATGAGCGCTTTGCGCCCCGGACGTGAACGGGCGAATGACGCGGCGGCCTCAACTTTCGGCAGCATCGAACCCTTAGCGAAGTGCCCCTCACGAATGAACTGTTCGGCATCGCTGAGCGACAGCTTATCCAGCCACTGCTCGTTGGGTTTGCCAAAGTTGATCGCCACTTTCTCGACCGCGGTCAGGATGATCAACATGTCGGCGTCGATCATCGCCGCCAGTTTAGCGCTGGCCCAGTCTTTATCAATTACCGCGCTGGCGCCGCGCAGATGATTGCCTTCGCGGATTACCGGGATCCCGCCGCCGCCCGCGGTGATCACCACGTGACAGGCATCCATTAGCGCTTTTACCGTCTCTTTCTCAATAATATCGACCGGCTGCGGCGAGGCGACAACCCGGCGATAGCCGCGCCCGGCATCTTCTTTCATGACGTAGCCCTGACGCGTAAGCTGTTCCGCTTCCTGCTCGGTGAAAAAAGAGCCGATAGGTTTGGTCGGATTTTTAAACGCCGGATCGTTGGCGTCGACTTCCACCTGGGTGATGATTGTCGCCACCGGGATATGCATCGATCGCGACAGCAGCTCCTCGCGCAGGGCGTTTTGCAGGTCATAGCCGATATAACCCTGGCTTAGCGCCACACAGACCGACATGGGCAGCATCGGGGTATGGGCCTCGGTTTTGGCAGCGGCTTCGAAGGCAAGGTTAATCATCCCAACCTGCGGGCCGTTGCCGTGGGTCACGACCACCTGGTGGCCCTGAGCTATCAGGTCGACAATAGCCTGCGCGGTTTGTTTGACGGCCTGCATTTGCCCGGCCAGATCCTCGCCAAGCGCGTTACCGCCGAGGGCGAGTACAATTTTCTTACTCATGAATGCCTCACTTAAGATGTGGTTCCGCTGACCGGAAGGTGAGCGGTAGAAAAGGGATCGCGGCGTAAGAAGCGCCCTTGGCCAGCGCTGCCGGTGAAGGTGCCGTTATCGAAAATAACCCGGCCATGCGATAAGGTCTGGCGAATCGCGCCCTGGCAAATAAAGCCCTCCCAGGGCGAATAGTCGGCGTTGTCATGCAACATCTCATGGCGGATCGTGGTGGTGCGCTGCGGATCGATTATGACGACATCGCCGTCTGCGCCGGGTGCCAATAGTCCTTTTTTCGGCCACAGGCCAAATAGCTTCGCGGGGGTGGCGCTGGTGAGCGCGACGAAACGCTGCGGTGAGATCCGCCCGGTCATGACGCCGTGGGAAAACATGAGCAACAGGCGGTTTTCCACCCCCGGTAGGCCGTTCGGACAGCGGCTGAAATCGCCGCCGGAGAGCTGCTGGCGTTGGGCCATCGAGAAAGCGCAGTGATCGGTCGCCACCACGTCGATCGAGCCATCGGCGATACCGCACCACAGCGCATCATTGTTGCTGGCGTTGCGCAGCGGCGGGCTTAACAAATAGCCCAGCGCGTCTTCGCGTTCATAGCACCGGTCGTCAAGCAGCAGATATTGCGGACAGGTTTCAATCCACACCGGCTGGTGCCGCCGCTGGGCGAGACGCAGATAATCCAGCCCCAGGCCGTTGGAGAGATGAACGATATACAGCGGCGCATTGTCGGCGAGCTGGGCGAGGTTGATCATCCGCGCGATAGCCTCCGCTTCACACTCCAGCGGGCGGCTAAGGGCGTGGTAGCGCGGCGCGGTTTTGCCGACCGCCAGAAATTCGGCCCGTTTACGGGCGATAGCGGCGTCGTTTTCCGGATGAACGGTGGTTAGCGCGCCGGCGCGGTGGAGATGGCGCATCGCCTGAAGCACTTCGTCATCGTTCAACTTATACTGGTAGGTCAGGTAGAGCTTGAAGCTGCTAATTCCGGCTTCCACCATCATCGGGATTTCATCGAGGATGGCATGGTTGATATGCTGGATAACGCCGTGAAAACTGTAGTCGATCACCGCTTTGTAGGCGGCATATCCGTGATAGGCCTCTAGCTGGTGACGAAGTCGGCAGCCGGCGGGGCCGAAGCCCATATGGTCGACGATAGTGGTGGTACCGCCGCAGGCGGCGGCGCGGGTGCCGGTGAAGAAATCATCGCAGCTGCGGGCATGCCCGGTATCGATATTAAAGTGAGTATGAACGTCAATGCCGCCGGGCATGACGTAGCAACCCGCGGCATCGATAGTCTGGCAAGGTTCGGTCGGGGTTATCCGTTCGGCGAGCTGGCTGACCAGGCCGTTTTCAATCAGCAGATCCTGTTTTGCCTGGCCGTCGGCGTTGACCACGATGCCGTTTTTAATCAGTACGCGCATAAAAACTCCAGACTCCCGCCGACGCGCGGCGGGAGGAATAACCGTACGAACTTACTCCGTTGCCAGCCAGCTCAGCGGGATTGCGGCGTACATAGCGGCGCAGGTCACCAGATGCTGTTTCCAGGTTTTTTCATTTGGCGCATGGGCTTCCGGCTCTTTACCCGGACCGAAACCGATAACCGGGATGCCGTGACGGCCCATGATGGAAACGCCGTTGGTGGAGAAGGTCCACTTGTCGACCACCGGCGCTTTACCGAACAGCCCTTCATAAGCGTTGCAGAGCGCGCGCACGGTGAAATGATCCTCTTCCACTTTCCAGGTCGGGAAGTAGCATTCCGTTGGATAAACCAGCCCGGTCCATGACGGACGCTCATAGTTGTACATTGAGACCACGGCGCCGGCCTTCTGCACGGCAGGCAGGGCGCGGATTTCATCCAGCGCGCCTTCCCAGGTTTCGCCCCAGGTCAGACGGCGGTCGATAGAGACCGCGCAGCTGTCGGCAACCGCGCAGCGGCTTGGCGAGGTGAAGAAAATTTCTGAAACGGTGAGGGTGCCTTTACCCAGGAACTCATCGTTGCCCAGGTTATGGGAGAGCTCCTGCAGCTCGTTAAGAATCGGCCCCATTTTGAAAATCGCATTATCGCCGCGCTCCGGCGCCGAGCCGTGGCAGCTGACCCCCTGGACATCGACACGAATCTCCATACGCCCGCGCTGGCCGCGATAGATTTGGCAATCCGTCGGCTCGGTACTGACCACGAATTCCGGGCGAATGCCGGACTGTTCGATGATGTACTGCCAGCACAGACCGTCGCAATCTTCCTCCTGAACGGTACCGGTCACCAGCAGGGTATATTCATCTTCCAGACCGAGATCTTTGATGATTTTTCCAGCGTAGACCATCGACGCCATCCCGCCTTCCTGGTCAGACGCGCCGCGCCCACCGATCAGTTCGTCGGTTTCCATTCCCTGATAGGGGTCAAAGGTCCAGTTCTTGATGTTACCGATGCCAACGGTATCGATATGCGCGTCCATGGCGACCAGTCGCGGGCCGTGGCCGATATAGCCCAGCACGTTGCCCATCGGGTCGATCTCGACTTTATCGAAGCCGACTTTTTCCATCTCTTCTTTAATACGATGCACGACGCGTTTTTCGTCACAGCTTTCGCTGGGGATGGCGATCATATCGCGCAGGAAGCGGGTCATATCCTGCTGGTAGTGGTTTGCTTTTTCGACAATCAGTTTGAAAGGAATGTGCTTAGCCATGAATTAACTCTCCGGTCCTGGTTTCCCGCTTCGCGGGATGAATATGTTGAATAAGTTGAACGTTTATTGTGCTGCCGGCAGTTTGCCTTCCCAGACGACCTCGCGGTAATGCTGCACGTCGGTGTCGCCTTCAGTGCTGATGACCAGCACCACGGAGTGAGTATCAAGCCCCAGCTTGTTCATTAGCGCCTGGCGCTCGGGATGGAAGTGGACGGCGGCCAGCGTTCCGAGCCCGACGGCGCCGGATTCCCCGGAGATAACCCGGTGGTCATTGCCGACAGGATTACCGAGTACGCGCATACCGAGGGCGGCCACGGCATCCTGGCAGGAGATAAATTGGGTGGCGCAGTTGCGCAGGATTTCCCAGCCCAGCGGGTTAGGTTCGCCGCAGGCCAGTCCTGCCATGATGGTGGCCATGTCGCCGCCGACGTTGACGATGTCGCCTTTTACCCCGGAGCGATAGATGCAGTCCGCCAGTTCAGGTTCCACAATCACCGAGTGCAAATCGCGGGCGCCGAAGACGTCGACCAGATAGCCGAGCACGCCGCCTGCCATCGCGCCGACACCGGCCTGCAGGAAGACGTGGGTAGGGCGAGCAATGCCCATCGCCGCCATCTGTTCTACCGCTTCATCGGCGAGGGTGGCGTAACCTTGCATAATCCAGGTCGGGATTTTGGTGTAGCCTTCCCATGCGGTGTCCTGTACCACTTCCCAGCCGTTTTTCTGTGCGGTTTGCATGGTAAAACGCACGGTATCGTCGTAGTTCATATCAGTAACGATACATTCCGCGCCGAGGCGCAAAATGGCATCCACGCGTTCCTGCGCTGACCCTTTCGGCATGTACACCACCGCGTTTTGCCCTAGCTGCTGGGCGGCCCAGGCGACGCCGCGCCCGTGGTTGCCATCGGTGGTCGTGGCGAAAGTCATCTTCTCTTTGATGGTGGATTTGAGGGTATCAAACGAGAAAGCGTTAATATCGAGATGGTATTTTTCGCACAACAGTTGGGCGATGGCGTAGGCGCCGCCGAGCATTTTGAAGGCGTTGAGGCCAAAGCGCTGGGATTCATCTTTTACCAGGATGTTCTTTACGCCGAACAGCGTCGCCAGTTCCTTCAGGGCATACAGCGGCGTCGGTTGGTAACCGGCGATTTTTTGATGAAAATGGCGCGCCTGTTGCGCCTGCTGACGAGAGAACAGCGGCGAAGTTTCACCGGTAAAGAAACGGTTGTCGGCAATATCCATTTTCAGCGAAAAAGCAGACATATTCTGTCCTTATCCTTCTTTGGAGTCGGGAAAGCCGGCCCGCAGACCGGCTCGCGAAGTTATTTGATGCGTTTTTGCGCGTCCTGTAGCAGTTGTTCCAGCAACTGACCGGGTTTGGCATATTTGCGACAGAGGATCATGGCGGCGATGATGTATGGCTTCCAGCTGGCCTCTTTATAGGTGGCGATACGGTATTTCTCGAACACCGCTTCGGTGACTTCGCCCTCCTCGCAGGAGACGCCGGTAATATCCGCCGGCAGGCAGTGCATATACAGCGCGTCACCGTCTTTGGTGTGCTTCATCATCTCTTCGGTACAGTGCCAGTCTTTGTGATTGGCGTTCTGGGCGAGACAGGCTTTTTCCAGCGCTTTCAGCCCGTCATGGTCGTTGGCGCGCAGTAGCTCGGTGCGCTGTTCCATCACTTTGTATGGCGCCCAGGATTTCGGGTAAACGATATCGGCGTCTTTAAAGGCTTCCGCCATATCGGTGACCTGACGGAAGCTGCCGCCGGATGCCGCGGCGTTTTTCTTCGCCACTTCGATAACATCCGGGATCAGATCGTAGCCCTCAGGATGGGCGAGGGTGACGTCCATACCGAAGCGGGTCATCAGGCCGATAATCCCCTGCGGAACGGAAAGCGGTTTGCCGTAGCTTGGTGAGTAGGCCCAGGTCATGGCAATTTTTTTACCTTTCAGATTTTCCAGCGAGCCGAAGTGCTCACGCAGCCAGGCCAGGTCGGCCATCGCCTGCGTCGGATGGTCAATGTCGCACTGCAGGTTAATTAATGCCGGGCGCTGCGGCAGTACGCCCTGTTTGTGACCGTCATCCAGCGCTTCGCCGACTTCACGCATATAGGCGTTGCCGGCGCCGAGGTACATATCGTCGCGGATACCGATAGCGTCAGCGCAGAAGGAGATCATATTGGCGGTTTCACGTACCGTTTCACCGTGGGCGATCTGCGACTTGCCTTCGTCGAGGTCCTGCTGCGCCAGGCCGAGCAGGTTTAACGCCGAGGCATAAGAGAAGCGGGTGCGGGTCGAGTTATCGCGAAAGACCGAAATACCCAGTCCGCTGTTAAAAACTTTGGTCGCGATGTTTTCCGCCCGCAGCGTTTTCAACGCCGCGGCGACATCCAGCACCTGCTTCAGCTCGTCCGGCGATTGCTCCCACGTCAGCAAAAAGTCTTTTTCATGCAGGTTAGAGTTGAGCTTATTGATATCCTTGATCAGTTCGTTAACAGTTTTCATATTTCGATCCTGGTAGTGAATGACGGCTTATTGATTGCTGTGCAGTCGAAATGACATTGATGTAAGTGGCGACGGCCAGCGCTGTATTACCACTAACAATAAGCGTGCCAGTTATAATTGAGTCGCGGTGGCTGAGCAGAAAAGCCGGAAATTATGCGAGGCGGGTCACGAAAAATGGCTTATAACGCTCACTTGATGGAAATGAAATTCATTTGCCAGTTGTTACGGCAAATTAAATTTGAGCCATCAGACAAGCGTAGATATCGATCTGCGACGATGAGTTTGTCACCAAAATGATAATTTTGACCTGCGGATTATCATATTGAGAGGAAAATGTGATACCTCTTCCATATTTTCTTTAAGCTGTAAAAAAGCGCAGGGTTGGCACCTTTTTTCAGGTCGGCCGGCGGTAGTATGATAAACGCAGAATAAAAAGAGTCGATCTTCAGCATTCTCTTTCGGCTACTGATATTAAAAGGTCAATTATGATTCCCTCCAATTCGCTATCCGTTTTAATGCAGATTCAGCCAACGATTCAACGTTTTGCCCGCATGCTCTCCAGCGTGTTACAACTCGAAGTCGAGATTGTCGACAATACGCTGTGCCGGGTCGCCGGTACCGGCGCCTACGGTAAATTCCTGGGGCGAAAATTAAATACAGATTCGCGACTTTTACGTTACATAATAGAAACAAAAAAAGAAAAGGTCGTAACTCATTCGCGTTTTGATCCCTTGTGTAAAGGTTGTACCAATAAAGAGAACTGTAAAGAGAAGGCATTTCTGGGTACCCCGGTGATTTATCAGGAACAGTGTGTCGGGGTTATTAGTCTGGTCGCCTTAACTCGCGAACAGCAGGAGCGCATTAATGACAACCTCCACGAGTTCTCAGATTATGTACGCCACGTTTCTTCAATATTTGTCTCCCGCCTGTTAGAAGACCAGGGTGGGGGAGACAATATGCTTAAAATGTTTTCCACCATGATTGAAAACATGGATCAGGGCGTGCTGGTGGTTAGCCAGGATCAAAAAGTTAAATTTGCCAATCAGGCGGCGATGAAAATCCTTGGCGCGAATCACGGCAGTATGATTGGCAAAACTATTCATTTTCGTCCGCTGACTTTTGCGCAAAATTTTATTCGCGGCCATGTTCAGCACGTGATTTCATTTGATGATAAGAAAGAACTGATTATCGGTCAGCTGCACGCTATTCAGGATCAATGGCTGTTCTTAATGGCCTTCCACCAGTCGCATTCGTCAGCCGATCTGGCGCCACCGCAGGATGGCCCGCAGATTGAACAGATGGTTGGCGAATGTCGGCCAATGCGTCAGCTGAAAAAACTGATTACCCGCGTGGCGCCAAGCCCGTCGAGCGTGATGATCGTCGGTGAAAGTGGGACCGGCAAAGAGGTGGTTGCTCGCGCGGTGCATAAGCTGAGCGACCGACAGGCGAAGCCTTTCATTGCGATCAACTGCGCGGCCATCCCCGAGCAGCTACTGGAGAGCGAGCTCTTTGGCTATGTCAAAGGCGCATTTACCGGGGCCTCGGCCAATGGTAAGACCGGTCTGATTCAGGCGGCTAATCACGGCACGCTGTTTCTTGATGAAATCGGTGATATGCCATTAACCCTGCAGGCCAAGCTGCTGCGGGCGATTGAATCGCGCGAAATTCAGCCGGTGGGCGCCAGCCACCCTGTACCGGTCGATATCCGCATTATTTCGGCCACCAACCAGAACCTTGAGCAGTTCATTGCCGAAGGGAAATTCCGCGAGGATCTGTTCTATCGGCTTAATGTCATCCCGCTGCGCCTGCCGCCGCTGCGCGAGCGTCAGGATGATATCGAATTGCTGATTCACTATTTCCTGCATCTGCACACCCGTAGGCTGGAGCTGGTCTATCCCGGCGTGTCCCCGGAAGTCATCGCCTTACTGAAGAACTACCGCTGGCCGGGCAATATTCGCGAGCTGAGTAACCTGATGGAGTATCTGGTTAACGTGGTTCCCTCCGGCGAGGTGATTGATCTTTCGCTGCTGCCGCCAAATCTTATCAGCAGCGGCAAAGTCACCGAGCGGGAAAGCACCCGGGCAGCGCCAGCCAGCGTTGCGAAAGAAGAAGAGGGGGGAACGGCGCTGGAGGAGATGGAAAAACAGATGATCCGCGACGCCCTGACGCGCTATAGCAATAAAAAGCAGGCCGCCGATGAGCTCGGGATCGGCATTGCGACGCTGTATCGCAAAATTAAAAAGTATGAGCTGGTCGGGGTTTGATAAGCCGTATCACTCTGAGAGCAACGTTTATCAAAATCGCCGATCGTTATTGATCTGGCAACGAAAATGCCCTTATACGCGGAAAAGAGAAAATCACTACCGCTGATTTTCTCTTTTTTTACGCCTTTGAACTTCATCTCGCCAGTCCTTATCCGCTCTGCTTGCTCGCTTCAGTCGCCATTTTCTGTTCGTTTTTTCAGCGGCTGGCATTGTTCTTGCCTTTACCGTTTGCCATCGGCTGCTGCGATAGCCGGCAAACAAACATGATAAGGACAGGAACATGGTGCAGATAAATGAGAATCTCGCGACTCCGCCCGTTTCATCGTTGAGTCGTTTTTTTGCTAAGCCCCGCATTATTGCTAAACCTGGATTTAACCGCTGGCTGGTCCCACCCGCGGCGCTGGCGGTGCATTTGTGCATTGGCATGGCCTACGGCTTTTCCGTCTATTGGCTGCCAATGTCGCAGCTGATCGGCGGCAGCGCGCCGCTGCAGTGTCCGGTCGATATGTCGTTCTGGCAGCAACTGGTTACCCGCCAGTGCGACTGGAAAATTTCCCTGCTCGGCTGGACCTATACGCTATTCTTCGTTTTTCTCGGCTGCTCCGCGGCGCTCTGGGGAAGCTGGCTGGAGAAGGTTGGCCCGCGTCTGGTGAGTTTTGTCGCCACCCTCTGCTGGTGCGGCGGCCTGCTGCTGGCGACCGCGGCAATCTATTTTCATCAGCTGTGGCTACTGTGGTTGGGCGCCGGCGTGATTGGCGGCATTGGCCTGGGGCTTGGCTATATCTCGCCGGTCTCAACGCTGTTGCGCTGGTTCCCTGATAAGCGAGGGATGGCCGCGGGAATGGCGATCATGGGCTTCGGCGGCGGGGCGCTGGTGGGAGCGCCGCTGGCGAATTGGCTAATCAATTTTTTCGCCGATGGTCAGGAAAGTGGGGTATGGCAAAGCATCCTGGCGCTGGCGGTGATTTATGCGCTGTTCATGCTCTGCGGCACTTTTGGTTACCGTCTGCCGCCAATGGGCTGGCATCCGCGCGGCGCGAAGGCGCAGCAAGCCATCAGCAAACAGCCAACTATTCAGGTTCACGTCAGCGTCGCGTGGCGTACCCCGCAATTCTGGCTGCTGTGGCTTGTGCTGTGGCTCAACGTTACCGCCGGGATTGGCATTCTCGGCATGGCCTCGCCGATGCTGCAGGAGATTTTTGCCGGAAAGCTACTATCCCTGGATCTGGGCTGGCAGGAACTCAATGCAGAACAACTGAAGCGCATCGCGACAATGGCGGCGGGATTTACCGGCCTGCTCAGCCTGTTTAATATTCTGGGGCGCTTTTTCTGGGCTTCTGTTTCCGATATGTGCGGCAGGAAAGCCACCTTCGCGCTGATCTTCTTTCTGGGAACCCTCCTTTACGGCACACTGCCGTTGATTAACCACGGCGGCTACGTGGCGTTTTTTGTCTGTGCGCTCTGCGTGATTATCTCTATGTACGGCGGCGGTTTCGCGACCATCCCGGCATATCTTGCCGATGTATTTGGCTCACAAATGGTTGGCGCGATCCATGGTCGTCTGCTGACTGCCTGGTCGGCGGCCGGGATCAGCGGCCCGGTGCTGGTCAACTATTTGCGCGAGTACCAGCTGGCGCAAGGCGTGGAACCCGCGAGAATTTATGACATCACGCTGCTGGCGTTGACCGGGTTGCTTATCATCGGCTTTATTTGTAATCAGCTGGTTCGGCCGATTCCGCAGAAATATGCCATGACCGCGGAGCAACAGCAGCAGGCGAGGGGGCTGTATACTATCAATAAAGACGCGCAGCTGAGCTGGGAACCGACGCCCGCGCCGCTGCTGCTGACGCTAAGCTGGCTGGCCGTCGGTATACCCTTGCTGTGGGGAATGGGCACCACCTTGCAACAAGCGGTGAAGTTCTTTATGTAGACCCACAGAGGCGAGCACCCAACGGGCAGGTTGGGTGCTTATTGCACAGCTATTATCAATAACGATTCCCATTCTGCGCTTCGGTGATACACTAGCTAAATGTGATCTTTGTCATATCGTAATTACTACAGAGAAAAGAGACACTGCTATGCAACATATCATTGAGGGCTTCCTCAACTTCCAGAAAGAGATTTTCCCGCAACGCAAAGAGCTCTTCCGCAGCCTGGCGTCGAGCCAAAACCCAAAAGCGTTGTTCATCTCTTGTTCTGATAGCCGCCTGGTCCCGGAGCTGGTTACCCAGCAGGAGCCAGGGCAGCTGTTCGTTATTCGTAATGCCGGTAATATTGTTCCCTCTTTCGGGCCGGAGCCGGGCGGCGTGTCTGCAACTATTGAATATGCCGTTGTCGCCCTCGGTGTGACGGATATCGTTATTTGCGGTCACTCTAACTGCGGCGCGATGAAAGCCATCGCCACCTGCCAGTGTCTGGAACCAATGCCTGCCGTTTCCCACTGGTTACGCTACTCCGACGCGGCGAAAGCGGTGGTAGAGAAGAAAACCTGGGCCAGCGAAACCGATAAAGTGAACGGTATGGTGCAGGAAAACGTTATTGCCCAGTTGAACAACATTAAAACGCATCCGTCGGTTGCGGTTGGCCTGCGCGACAAAACCCTGCGTCTGCACGGCTGGTTCTATGATATTGAAAGCGGCGATATTCGCGCACTGGATAAAGACACCAAAACCTTCGTTTCACTGTCGGAAAACCCGGAAGTCTACTTCGAATAATATCCTCCAGGGCAAGGAAGCCCTGTGCATCGTTATAAATAATTCATGAACCCATCTCATAGGTCTGTTCGTTTTTGCCTGGCTAATCAACCCCCCGCTAACTTTCTATAATCGTCTTCTCCTGTCGACACTTTCCGTTTGGAGAACAAACGATGCAAAACCCATTGAACGCGCGCCAACAGGCGCTGATCCCGGTTGCCGCCCTGGCCGCTGAAGGCAATATCGAGGAATTGGCCTCGGCGCTGGAGACCGCGCTGGATACCGGCCTGACGATAAATGAATTAAAAGAGACGCTGGTGCAGCTGTACGCCTACTGCGGCTTTCCGCGTAGCCTGAATGCGCTCTCCTGCCTGATGAGGGTGATAACCGAGCGCCAGGCGCGAGGCGTTATTGATAACGAGGGTGCGACAGCGGCCCCGTTACCGGAGAACTGGGATAGCCTGCAGGCCGGTAGCCGTAATCAGACACAACTGGTAGGGCAGACGGTCAGCGGGCCGCTATTTGATTTTGCGCCAGCCATCGACTGCTATCTGAAGGCGCATCTGTTTGGCGATATCTTCCAGCGTGACGTCCTGGATTGGTCGACGCGCGAGCTGGCGACGATCTCAATGCTGGCCGCACTAACAGGCGTGGAAAGCCAGCTGAAGAGCCATTACGCGATTAGCCTACACAACGGGCTGACGGCGCAGCAGCTGCGTGGATTTATTGACGTGCTGGCGACAAAAGTTAGCGCCGAAATAGCGGAAAAGGCCTCGGCGGTACTGGAGCAAGTGGCAGGTAGTTGAAGCATCGGTGGAGAGGACAACGACATTGTCGTAGCTGAAAAGCAGCGCGGCGCGCCAGAAATAAAGCCTGGCGCGTCACACTCGCACTTTTATTTGCTCAGTTCGGCAGTCATATAGACGCGGTTATTGAACTGGGCGCTGGTGATTTTATAAGACGCGCCTTGCTCGGCAGCCTGGGCGGCAATTTTCGCTTCCGCACGGTCGAGGGTTGAAGCGGTTGCCGTCACGCTCTGGGCAAAAGCACCGAATGACATCAGGGACAGCACGGTAACTGCAGCAAAAGTTTTGATGGATTTCATGGTCATATTCCTTAAAGATTTTGTTTGGTGAGGAGCGCTGTTGCTCCGATGTGATAAGAATAGAACCAATGATGATTGTTTAAAATCGAAACAATTTGCCTATCTTGTTCAAAATCACTGATGTTGTGTTTGATAGCGTAGTGGATACTCCGCAAGTGGATGGGGCAGGTTCATATTATGGCTGCCCTCAATCTCGGCAACGATGGTTTGATAACCGGCGATCCAGCGTTGCCCCTGAGCTTTGGCCTGCTGGTGTTGCAGATGGTTCATCATCATTTCCATAGACTCTCGGTCGCGCCAGTAGTAGTTGTTGATGATTCGGCCGCTGGCGGCATCATGATAGCTCTCCATACCGATAAATCCCTCCAGCGACTGGGTATAGCGCTCGATCTCGCCGTCCAGTTGATAAAAGTCATCGTCGTACTCTTTCTTCTCAAAGATAAAACTGGTTAAAAATAGTGACATTACCTGCTCCTGTGTCTGACTTTATAGGCTGATTAGCGTGGACTGGTGGCTCAAGCCGGGCATCATCTGCTCCAGCCCCCCGGTAAGCATGCGGCCGGCCTCATGCAGTGCTTCGAGCGGCATCTCTGGCAGACTTTCCAGAATAAACCACATCTGCGGGTCGCGAGCGCTCAGGCGGGTACGAACACCCTGTCGCCAGTTCCAGCGGCGGCAGGTCACGCCGCGATCGTCACGCCAAATGACTTCTCCCGATTCCGGTGATTCAACGGCGGCTAAGCCTTCCTTCATCGTATCAAAGGGCTCAGAGCCGTCGGCGATGACCAGACGCGGCGCGCCGCAATAGGCGGCGATGTTCTCGCCGCCGACGGGAACGGCATACCGCAGGCTGACGGCATTGTAGAGGTCAACGACCGGGTCAATTGCCGGCATGGCGCCATCGCGAAGTACGCGTTTACGCAACGCCTCTGCGGAACAGGGCGTACGTTTCGGTTTAGCGCCAAACGCTTTGAATACCGTAGACCATGCCGCGAGATGGTCCTCCGCCCATGCGGGTTCTCCGGCTAATACTGCCTGACAGGCTGACGCCAGCGCGGCTTCACCGATAGAAGCATCACCTAGCGGCGCAGCGTTGACGGTAATACTCAGCGCCCGAAACCCAGGAGCGATCCCGGCTAACTGTGGGCTAATTGACGGTAATGGGTGAGACATTGCATAATCCTGTAATGACTGATTTAGAGCATAATATCGACCGATGAATGATAAAGTCAATATAACGACCGATAACAGTAACGATCTAAGCCGCATTAATGAGGCGGTATCGCGGCGTATTAAGCAGTTTCGACGCGAAAAGAAGATCTCTCTCGACGAGCTTTCCCGTCGCGCCGGCGTCAGTAAAGGGATGCTGGTGGATATCGAAGGGTGTAGGGCGAATCCCAGTATCGCGCTGTTGTGCAAAATCGCTGCGGCGATGGGGGTGTCGGTGGCGGAGTTTGTCAACGTTGCCAGTGAGCCGATGGTTCATCTTATCGACCGTGATGCGATTCCGGTATTATGGCGCGGCGAGCAGGGCGGCAGTGCCAGGCTGCTGGCCGGCACCAGCGGACCGGATATGCTTGAACTCTGGCAGTGGCGGATGTTGCCTGGCGAATCGTTCCGTTCACCGGGGCATCCGGCCGACACCTACGAACTGCTATACGTGACCGAGGGAGAACTCACCCTGACGGTGAATAATGACCCATATCAGGTGGCTGAAGGGTGTTCTGCGGTAGCACGTACCGATGTGCCACATGAATATTGTAATTTCAGTCAGTTGCCCGTCGTCTTTACCATGACGGTGTATGAGAAAGGGCGCTGACGCGGACTCTGGCGTAATTCTGGCTTCACCACTACGCTGAATAATTCACGCCCTGGATAGATATAGCCTCCAGGGGAATACGGTGAGCCAGAGGAAACCTTATGAGTGAAGTCAAAATTGTTGCCACGCTAACTCCCCATCCTGAATATATCGATACCATCAGAGAGGCGGCATTAGCCATGGTGCCGCCGACGCACAGAGAAGCAGGGTGCCTGCAATATGACCTGCACGAAAGCCGGGAGATCCCTGATGTCAGGCAGCTTTCCCGGCAAGGAAAGATCTCATTTGTGTTTATTGAGCGTTGGCGTTCGGAAGACGATCTGAAACAGCACGTTGCGATGCCCTATCATGACGATTTTCTGGCGATTCTGGAGGGTAAACTGGAGAGTATTCAGGTACAGCGGCTAATGGCGTTATAGATAAAAAAAGAGGAAAGAAGAGAAGTGCGCACCAAATCAATAACGATTGAAATGGTGCGTCCGAGTGGACTCGAACCACCGACCCCCACCATGTCAAGGTGGTGCTCTAACCAACTGAGCTACGGACGCATATGGTGCGTTTAATTGGACTCGAACCAACGACCCCCACCATGTCAAGGTGGTGCTCTAACCAACTGAGCTATAAACGCGAATGGTGCGTTCAATTGGACTCGAACCAACGACCCCCACCATGTCAAGGTGGTGCTCTAACCAACTGAGCTATGAACGCAATGTTGTGGTGACAACGGGGACGCATATTAACGGCAGGGAGGCCGTGTGGCAAGAGGCAAACGTCACTTTTCTTGCAGAATAGACGCGTTTGCAGAACTTTTATCCATATCGCCCATATTTTACTGATGATAAAGGATATTTCTTCAGCAATCTCCAGCTTCGTTGCGTTTTTCTGCCCGGATTGGCAGGGGAGACGCTCACCGACTTTATGCTAGAGTGTGCGGCAAATAAACGACGGAGCGCAGTAATGAAAGCAATTGGCATTTTTTGTGGTTCTTCTACCGGGGAAAACCCGATTTATCAGGTTTACGCGCAACAGGTTGGCAAGGCGCTGGCGCAAGCCGGGGTGGAGCTCGTATATGGCGGCGGTAAAGTAGGACTCATGGGCGCCGTGGCAGACGCTGCATTAGAACACGGCGGGCGGGTCATTGGCGTGATGCCGCGCGGGCTGGTGGAGCGTGAGATTGCGCATAGCGGATTAAGCGAGCTGCATGTCGTTGAGAATATGCATGAGCGCAAAAACAAAATGTCGCTGCTGGCGGACGGCTTCATTGCCATGCCGGGTGGAGCCGGAACGCTGGAAGAGATTTTTGAACAGTGGACCTGGGCGCAGCTCGGTATTCATGAAAAGCCCTGTGCTTTCCTGAACGTGAACGGCTATTACAACCCGCTGCAGGCGATGGCGGAAAAAATGGCCGCCGAAGGGTTTATGCATCGCCGCTATGCTGAGATGCTGACTTTTAGCGATGATGTACAGGAGATTTTAACCGCATTCCATCGCTATACGCCGCCGCAGCGCAAATGGCTTGCGAAGTAGCGCTATTAAAGGGCAAACCGTTTTATCGGCTTGCCCTTTTCTTTAGCGTTTCTGGTTAGCGCGCGGCGCGCTGCAGGATCACGCTTGACGGCTGACGCTGCAGGAAGCGCATGCGCAGCATCATCATGATGGCAGCGGAGGTCAGGCCGATGATAAATCCGCACCAGAATCCCGCAGGCCCCATCCGCGGCACCACAATATCGGTCAGCGCCAGCAGATAACCGCTTGGCAGGCCTAGCACCCAGTAAGCGGTAAAGGTAATAAAGAAGATCGACCGGGTATCTTTATAACCGCGCAGAATACCGCTGCCGATCACCTGGATGGAGTCGGAAATCTGATAAATCGCCGCCAGCAGCATCAGCTGTGAGGCCAGTAACACGACCTCCGGGTTATCGTTGTAAAGCAGGGCAATCTGCTTACGCATCAGGATCGTGAAAATCGCGGTGATCATCGCCATGCAGACGCCCACGCCGACGCCGGTACGCGCTGAAGTCTGGGCATCCAGCGTCGAGCCCTGGCCGAGGCGAAAGCCAACGCGGATGGTCACCGCCGCCGCCAGTGAGAGTGGCAGAACGAACATCAGCGAACTGAAGTTAAGGGCGATTTGATGCCCTGCGACATCGATAATCCCCAATGGCGAAACCAGCAGCGCCACAACCGCGAACAGCGTGACTTCAAAAAACAGCGCCAGCGCGATCGGCAGGCCTAACTGTACCAGCCGTTTTAATACCGAAAAATCAGGTTTACTGAAACGCTCAGCGCAGCGGATATCGCGCATTGAGCGCGCGCGGCGCACCCAGGCCAGCATGCTGGCAAACATGACCCAGTAGACCGAGGCGGTCGCGACGCCGCAGCCGATGCCGCCAAGTTCCGGCATACCGAAATGACCATAGATAAAAATGTAGTTCACTGGAATGTTGACCAGCAGGCCGATAAACCCCATCACCATTCCGGGCTTGGTTTTTGCCAGCCCTTCGCACTGGTTACGCGCGACCTGGAAGAACAGATAGCCCGGCGCGCCCCATAGCAGCGCACGCAGATACCCCACCGCTTTGTCGGCAAGCTGTGGGTCGATGTTGTGCATCGAGCTGATGATATAGCCTGCGTTCCACAGCACCACCATCACCAGTACGGAGACAAAACCCGCCAGCCAAAAGCCCTGGCGTACCTGCTGGGCGATACGATCGCGGCGACCGGAGCCATTGAGTTGGGCGATAACCGGCGTTAGCGCCAGCAGCAGACCGTGGCCAAACAGGATGGCCGGTAGCCAGATCGAGGTGCCGATAGCCACGGCGGCCATATCGGTTGCGCTGTAGCCGCCGGCCATCACCGTATCGACAAAGCCCATCGCCGTCTGGGCGACCTGCGCCAGAATGACCGGGATAGCCAATGCTAATAACTGACGCGCTTCTATAAAGTACTTCTGCACGTGAACACCTTTATATTGTTGTTATTTTGAGACTAAAAAAGCCGCCTTAAATGGCAGCAAGAAGAAAATACAGGAGGAATTTCCAGTCTATTGTAGCGAGGATTAGCCATTAAGCCAGTGAAAAAATGGTGGGGGCACGATGCGCGCTGGCAACCTGTTTGGTCAACTGTTATTGTTCCGCGTATATATAACGGTAATGATACCGTCACGATTCTCAACAGGAGCAAAGTATGTTTACTGGTATTGTACAGGGGACTGCGAAAGTGGTGTCCATCGATGAGAAACCGAATTTCCGCACCCACGTGGTGGAGCTGCCGGCGCATATGCTCGACGGCCTGGAGACCGGTGCTTCGGTGGCGCACAATGGCTGTTGCCTGACCGTTACCGAAATTGACGGCCCGCGAATCAGCTTTGATTTGATGAAAGAGACGCTGCGTATCACTAATCTTGGCGCTATCCATGAAGGTGATATGGTCAACGTTGAGCGAGCGGCGAAATTCAGTGATGAAATTGGCGGTCATTTGATGTCGGGCCATATTATGACCACCGCCGAGGTCGTTAAAATCCTCACCTCGGAAAATAATCGCCAGATTTGGTTTAAGGTGCAGGACCCGGCGTTGATGAAATATATCCTGTATAAAGGGTTCATTGGCGTCGACGGTATTAGCCTGACGGTTGGCGAAGTGACCCCGACTCGTTTCTGCGTGCACTTGATTCCGGAAACGCTGCAGCGCACGACGCTTGGCGTGAAAAAACTCGGCGATAAAGTGAATATCGAAATCGATCCGCAGACTCAGGCGGTCGTGGATACCGTGGAGCGCGTGCTGGCGGCAAAAGAAGCGGCGCAAAAAAACGCCGAGGAATAATCAAAAAAGCCCCCGTAGAAGCGTATTTCTGCGGGGGCTTTTTTGCGAGTCTAGCGGGCTACGCGCAGGCCGTGTTCAACACCGCGCGAGAAGACGACCTGCCAGAGCTGAATATCGCGGGCGCGGAAGGCACCGGCGCAGGCATTCAGATAATAGGTAAACATGCGTTTGAAACGGTCTGAATAGTTATCGGCAATATCCGGCCAACTGGCAAGAAAACGCTCGTACCAGGCCATCAAAGTAGTGTCGTAATCGGCGCCAAAGTTATGCCAATCTTCCATCACAAAATGCTTCTCGCTGGCATCGGCAATATGGCGTACCGACGGCAGGCAACCGTTAGGGAAGATATATTTATTAATCCACGGGTCGACGTTGTGATCGGTAATTTTTGAGCCGATGGTGTGCAGCAGAAAACGACCGTTTGGTTTTAAATTACGATCGACAACTTCAAAATAAGTGGCGTAATTTTTAGGCCCCACGTGCTCGAACATCCCGACGGAGACGATACGGTCAAAACTCTCATGGAGATCGCGATAGTCCTGCAGCAGAATATTGACATCTAATCCTGCACAGCGCTCCTGCGCCATTTTTTGTTGTTCGGCCGAAATGGTCACGCCCGTCACGCTGACATTATAGTTTTTGGCCATGTAATAGGCCAGTCCGCCCCAACCGCAACCGATATCCAGCACTTTCATTCCCGGTTCAAGCTGCAGTTTGCGACAAATAAGATCTAATTTATCCTGCTGCGCCTGCTCCAGATTTTCGGCCTCTTTCCAGTATCCGCAGGAATATTGCATATAGGGATCGAGCATGCGGTGGAAAAGGTCGTTGCCTAAATCGTAGTGTTCTTTACCCACAATCCAGGCGCGTTTTTTACTTTGCAGATTGAACAGGCGAGCGCCAGCGATACGTAGCGTATCTTTGAAATGGTGGGGGAGTTGCTTATCCAGCCCGGCGCGCAATACCTTGTGAAAGAATATATCCAGGCGTTCGCATTCCCACCAGCCGTCCATATAGCTTTCGCCTAATCCGAGAGACCCTTCCTGTAACACACGTTTAAAAAAGAGCGGGTTTTTTACCCGGATATCGGAGGGTGCGGAACCATTGATTTCAATTCCGGCACGGCCCAATAATTCAGCTGCAATCCGGTACCAATCATCGTTTGGTACACTTACTTCTTCTATACACGATGAACTCATAGCTTCTCCATCACGCCCAAGTGATCAGAACCTTAAAACAGCGTAGACGCTTTTTTGGCTTTGTGAGAAATCTCACGAAAAAATCGTGAGGGTGCTATCCGACGTAGAACAGAGGAAGGGAGATAACCCTTGCCGAAAGGCCTTCCATGGTGAAACGGGCTGCTTCCTGCCCCCGTTAATATCTAAAAAACTTTCTATTTATGTGATGCCGGATCCAGTATAGGCCGCTAAAAACCGCCTTTCAATAAAAATATATTAGCAGGCTAATGACTGGTCCGGGATTTCCTTTAAAAAATCATCAAGCGTGAGAGGATTCGTTCACTAACTGCACGCGTCGTTGCTGCATCCAGAAACCGATGCCTGCCAGGACGATGGAAATCAACATCACGCTGGTGGTGGTCAGAAGCGGAGTGGCGATAAGGCTTGATACCAGCAGGCTTGCCAGGAAGCACAGGCCAAGCTGCAGCGTATTCTGCAGGGCGGCGGCGCGGCCGGTCGCTTGTGGAAAAGGTTTCAGCGCCTGGGCGACGACGATAGGGTAAATCCCGCCATTCACAATCGCCATGATGCAAAACGGAATCATTAGCGCAACCAGCGACGGATGAGCCTGCATTCCGGCAAGCCAGGTCGCCGCCACGCTCAGCGCAAAAACAACCAGCAGCCAGGGCAGCATCTGATGACCCTGCCATTTTTGCAGCGCCGCGCGGCAGCCGTAACCGCCGATCAGGAAGGCAATAGTTTGCGGCACGTAGCTGAGACCAATCACCGTTGGGCCATAACCCATTTCATGAAGGATAAACGGCGAGCCGGTGAGCCAGGCGAAGAAGCTGGCGGAACACGCCGCATAAATGAGCACGTTACCGCTATATTCACGTGAACGCAGCAGGGCCATAAAGGTGAGTTTTTGCGGCGTTTCGCCAGCAGGTTTTACCACCGCCTTCAGACGAAAAGCCGGCAGCATCAACAGTAAGGTGATAGCGAACAGGGTGGCGAAAATAGCCTGCCATTCCAGATGAACTAACAGCCAGCTGCCGAGTAACGGCGCCAGCGCCGGAGAGAGCCCGACCAGCGGCATGATCGTCGCGAAAATGCGGTTGGTGCGCTGGGCTGGATAGTAGTCGGTCACCATCGCCTGCCAGGTCACCGCGGCGGCGCATACGCCAATCGCCTGGATAAAACGCAGTACCAGCATCAGCGTCGCGTCGCGTACCCACAGCATCCCAAGACAGCCAAGAGCGAAGATAGCCAGCCCGGCGAGCAGAATCGGTTTTCGGCCATAGCGGTCCGACAACGGCCCCCAGAACAGCTGGCCGAGCGCGAAGCCCGCGAGGAATAAGCTCAGGCTGGCGCTAACCGATGCGGCAGAGGTGTTGAGGTCTTGCTGAATGGCGGCAAAAGCCGGTAGATACATGTCGGTGGCCAGAAAGCCAAGCACGCTCAGGCCGCCCAGCCACACTAAAAATCCTTTCCCAGGTTGTTGCATAACGTTCTCTTTCTACTGATGCAGGTACGATGCCGCAGAGTGTAGGGAGTGTAATCCACCTTGTGAAACGCTATTATTTGTCACATGCATTCAAAAATTTTGCAGGCAGAATATGTGGTCTGAATATTCCTTAGAAGTGGTTGATGCTGTAGCGCGTAACGGAAGTTTCAGCGCCGCGGCGCAGGAGTTGCACCGCGTACCTTCGGCGGTGAGCTATACGGTGCGACAACTGGAGGAGTGGCTTGCGGTTCCGCTGTTTGAACGCCGCCACCGTGATGTTGAACTAACCCCCGCCGGGCACTGGTTTTTGCAGGAAGGGCGTTCTGTTATCAAAAAAATGCAGATCACCCGCCAGCAGTGCCAGCAGATTGCTAACGGCTGGCGTGGTCAGTTGTCCATCGCGGTGGACGATATCGTTAAACCCGCGCGTATGCGCCAGATGATCGTTGATTTTTATCGCCATTTTAGCGATGTCGAACTGATCGTTTTTCAGGAAGTTTTCAACGGCGTCTGGGATGCGTTAGCCGATGGGCGGGTAGAATTAGCTATCGGCGCGACGCGTTCGATTCCGGTGGGCGGGCGTTACGCTTTCCGCGATATGGGGATGCTGAACTGGCACTGTGTCGTTGCCAGTAGCCATCCGCTGGCGCAGATGGATGGGCTGCTCAGCGATGATGTGTTGCGCAACTGGCCGTCCCTGGTGCGCGAAGATACCTCGCGCTCGTTGCCGAAGCGCACAACCTGGCTGCTGGATAACCAGAAGCGGGTGGTGGTGCCGGACTGGGAATCTTCAGCCACCTGTCTTTCTGCGGGATTATGCGTCGGGATGGTGCCCGGCCATTTCGCCCGCCCGCATATCGATAGCGGGGAGTGGACGGCCTTGACGTTGGAAAACCCATTCCCGGATGCTGCCTGCTGCCTGACCTGGCAACAAAGCGATGCTTCACCCGCTTTAAGCTGGCTGCTTGACTATCTTGGCGACAGCGAAACGTTGAATCGGGAGTGGCTGCGGGCGCCGGAATAACCGGCGCCGGAGGAGGGCGTTAGCGGCGATAATCGACGAACGGGCCGTCGGCTACCGAGCGGCGCTCGATAAGACGTGGATGCACCTCGATGGACTGCGACTCTTCACGTTTATTAACGATACGATCGAGCAGCATATTGAATGCCGCTTCCCCGAGCGAGTCCTTCGGCTGGTGAATGGTGGTCAGCGCCGGGCTGAAGTAGCGGGCGTTACGCACGTTATCATACCCGATCAGCGAAATGTCCTGCGGCACGCGCAGGCCCATTTCGTCGGCGGCGCAGATAGCGCCCATCGCCATGATGTCGCCGCCGCAGAACACGGCGGTTGGGCGATGCTGCTGATTAAGGATCTGCTGCATGGCGCGGTAGCCGGATTCCGGTTCAAAGTCGCCCTGCACAATCCAGTTTTCCGGCACATTGATATGCGCTTCTTTCATTGCCTGCATGAAGCCTGCCAGGCGTCCGGCGCCGGTGTTGCGTTCAAGCGGGCCCGGAATAACGCCAATTTCGCGATGGCCGCGTTCAATCAGGTAACGGCCGGCGATATAGCCGCCTTCAAAGGCATTATCGATAACCGAGTCGGTAAAGTCCGCCTTGGCTTCGCCCCAGTCCATCACCACCATCGGAATATGACGATACTCTTCCAGCATGCTGAGTACGGACTCCGGGTACTCGGAACACATCACCAGCAGGCCGTCGACGCGCTTTTGCGCCATCATAGACAAGTAGGCGCGCTGTTTTTCCGGATCGTTCCAGGCGTTGCCCAGAATCAGGGTATAGCCTTTCTGGAAGCAGCTCTTTTCTACGGATTCGATAATTTCAGCGAAATAGGCCGCTTCGCTGCTGGTGGCCAGCAAACCGATCGATTTAGTGTGATTGACTTTCAGGCTGCGAGCCACGGCGCTTGGCGAATAGTGGAGTTCTTTAATTGCCGCCCACACCGCATTGCGCGTCTCTTCCGCCACGAAACGGGTTTTGTTAATCACATGTGATACAGTTGTAGTGGAAACGTTTGCGCGTTTCGCTACATCTTTAATAGTTGCCATTACTTCTCACTCCAGACCTTGACCTGATCGTCTGATTATCGATACGTAAACGTTTGCCTATACACACCCTGTATACAATGCTCAACATTGCAACACCTGGGAAAACGACACAGAACGACAGGAAGGGGTCAATGGCCGATACGCTTTCAAATTAGCGTGGGATTTTGTCCTATCTCGCGGCAAAGGGGAAGAGCAAAAATGTGCATCACTCTAAATCCGGGAAGATTTTTGCATATTTTTGTGCAAAAATGAGCAAGCTCACTTTCTATGTGGGGATAATCAGGGGAGAAAATTGATGGACACAAATTTAAAGTTTTCGCTGACAACGACGGTTATTGTTTTGGGTCTGATCGTCGCCGCCGCGTTGACCGCGGTACTGCACTGATTCCAGCAGGGAGGGGGCTTCCCCTCCCATCCCGCCATTATTAGCAAATCTGCAAAAATCTTTTGTCATTTCGTTTACTTCTGTTTTTCTGTGATTGATGTCATGCTTTTGGCTTCTGATGTAATGCCGAGTCCTGAATCGGCCTGATGGAGTCTCTGAATGAAAATCAACTTTCCCTTACTCGCGTTGGCGATCGGTGCCTTTGGTATCGGTACCACCGAGTTTTCCCCGATGGGACTACTGCCGGTTATCGCCAAAGGCGTAGATGTTTCTATTCCGGCCGCGGGGATGCTGATTAGCGCCTATGCCATTGGCGTGATGGTCGGCGCGCCGTTAATGACGTTACTGCTGTCGCATCGCGCTCGCCGCAATGCATTGATCTTCCTGATGGGGATCTTCACCCTCGGCAACGTGCTCTCTTCAATTGCGCCGGATTACACGACGCTACTGCTGTCGCGTATTATCACCAGCCTCAATCATGGCGCGTTCTTCGGCCTCGGCTCGGTCGTTGCCGCAAGCGTGGTGCCAAAACACAAACAGGCCAGTGCGGTCGCGACCATGTTTATGGGGCTGACCATTGCCAATATCGGCGGCGTACCGGCGGCTACCTGGCTTGGCGAAACCATCGGCTGGCGAATGTCTTTCCTCGCCACGGCGGGTCTGGGATTAATTGCGATGGTCAGCCTGTGGTTCTCCCTGCCGAAGGGTAGCGCCGGCGAGCGTCCGAACGTGAAGCGCGAGCTGTCGGTGTTGATGCGTCCTCAGGTACTCTCCGCGCTGTTGACCACCGTGCTGGGCGCCGGGGCGATGTTCACGCTGTATACCTACATTTCTCCGGTACTGCATACCATTACCAATGCTTCACCGCTGTTTGTTACCGCCATGCTGGTATTAATCGGCGTTGGTTTCTCACTTGGCAACTATCTGGGCGGTAAATTTGCCGACCGTTCAGTCTCCGGAACGTTGAAAGGGTTCCTGTTGTTACTGATTGCCATCATGTTGGCCATTCCGCTGCTGGCGCAATCACAGTTGGGTGCTGCCGTCAGCATGGTCGTGTGGGGCGCGGCAACCTTCGCGGTGGTTCCGCCGCTGCAGATGCGCGTAATGCGCGTGGCGCACGAAGCGCCGGGTCTGTCATCGTCGGTGAATATTGGCGCTTTTAACCTCGGTAACGCGTTGGGTGCGGCGGCGGGCGGCGCGGTGATTTCCGGCGGTCTCGGTTATGCTTTTGTGCCGGTGATGGGGGCGATTATTGCCGGGCTGGCGTTGGCGGTAGTGCTGTTTGGCGGGCGTTCTCAACCAGAAGAAGCGTTAGCGAATCACTAAGTTGTACTAAGAAAAAACCGCAGCGGGGCAAGCCTGCTGCGGTTTTGTTTTATGCTGCCAGGTTGGCGGCAACAAATTTCCAGTTTACCAACGCCCAGAAGTGTTCCAGATAATTAGGACGGGCATTGCGGTAGTCGATGTAGTAGGCGTGTTCCCAGACATCAACGGTCAGCAGCGGCGTCGCATCGGTAGTCAGCGGAGTGCCGGCGTTGCTGGTGGAGACGATAGCCAGGCTGCCGTCTGCGTTTTTAACAAGCCAGGTCCAGCCTGCGCCGAAGTTTTTCGCCGCGGCATCGGTGAATTTCGCTTTAAAATCAGCGAAGCTACCGAAAGATTTGCTAATCGCTGCGGCCAGTTCGCCTTCCGGCTCACCGCCGGCGTTCGGCGCCAGGCAGTTCCAGTAGAAAGTGTGGTTCCAGACCTGCGCTGCGTTATTGAAGACGCCACCTTCAGAAGAGCGAACGATCTCTTCCAGAGATTTGCCTTCAAAAGCGGTGCCTTTGATCAGGTTGTTGAGGTTGGTCACATAGGCCTGGTGATGCTTACCGTAATGGTATTCCAGGGTTTCTGCGGAAATGTGCGGCGCCAGGGCGTCTTTTGCATATGGTAATGCAGGTAATTCGAACGACATTGCTACTCTCCTTATAACTTTTTGTTTTTTCTCACATTAATTAGGTGAAAGTTCACCTGAATACAGTATTTACTGTGTAACGCTGTCGCGAGTGTTACATGTTATTGTGTTGAGAATGTTAACATTTGCTGAAGTCAGTTAAAAGACTTACAACAACAAAGGTTATTCATTGCTAACGCGACTGATTAAGCCTTCGCCAGTCTGGCGCATGACGAGCGATATGATTCGCAAAGTCCCCATCGACGCTCCTGCATACGACTAAAACGCTGCATATCCTCACCGCTTGTTATCTTTTTAAAATGCGATAAATCATTAGCTTGTTAGCATTATGCGTAATAGGAATGACTTTCATGCCCAATAATCATTGGGATCTATTTTAATTGTATGACAAATATAATTGTCTCTGCAGGCAACGGACCTCGGCGTAAGAAATCGTTATTGAACAAGCATAAAGCTCATAATTGATGGATGAAAAGAGATGGCGCACAAACATGAAATGGTCAGCGGACATATTATCCCGATCGTCATAGATATTATCGAATGGATCGAAGACAACATTTTTACCGCGCTCCCCGTTACCGCGATCTCGAGGAAATCGGGTTATTCGCACTGGTACTTTCAGCGCCAGTTTGCGCTGATTACCGGTTATACGCTGGGAACGTATGTTAGCCGACGCAAAATGACTATTGCCGCCGGTATTCTCAAACAGACGAAGGATTCGGCGTTGAGTATCTCATTGCTGCTCGGTTTTGAAGGCCAGGCGACATTCTGCCGTACTTTCCGTCGTCATTTTGGTATGTCGCCGACCAGTTATCGCCGCCACCCCGCGCAACTGGAGGAGCGAATGCAGTATCCGCTGAATCTGGAAGAGGGGGGGGATGTACAGAAGAGCGGTTTGCCGGCGCAGCGGCAAACCGAGGCCAGCGTCTCTTAACGAATGGTTTTTGGCGTCATTACGCGGCGCGCGCCGACGTAGTGGCGAACCCAATAATCTTCGCTTAAGGAGGTTATCTGAATATCACGACCGGTACGCGGCGACTGGATAAACTTACCGTTTCCAACGTAAACGCCTACGTGGTCGGCGGTGCCGCGTCCACGGGTACGGAAGAAGACCAGGTCGCCGCTTTGCAGTTCATCGCGGTCAACCGGGCGGGCATCGCGCAGGTGGTACATTTCGTTAGCGGTGCGCGGAATATGAATTTTTACCAGATCTTTATAGGCGTAATAAACCAGCCCGCTGCAGTCGAAACCGGTACGCGGTGAGGAGCCTCCCCAGCGATAAGGCTTGCCCAGCTGATCCATGAGTTTATTCATTGCGGTACTTTGCGCTTTTTGCACGCGGGCTTTGTGTGCGTCGGCAATCGTCAGATTCGGCTCGTCGACAACGGGCTTACAGCGTTTTTTGTAGCCTTTACGCACTACGCATTTGCTTTTCACGCTGTTCAACGCCAGCGTCGATGCTTCGCCGGATTTTACCGTTTTTGCACACTGTTTTTTATAACCTTTGCGCAACACGCATTTTTTGGTGGCGCCGGCGGCTTGACGATTAAGCGCGGTTTGGCTTGCTGCGGTAGTGCGGGTAGGGAGCTTAGAGCTGGAGGTTTTTTTACGGGTAGTTTTAGCGGTGGATTTGGATTTATTCTGTGCCGCTTTCTTCTTACGCTCGGCGGTGGAGCCTTTTACCGGATGCGCCTTCGGCGTAGCCGAAGCGTGCGTATGCCCTGAAGCATGCGCCAATGGCGTAAGCGAGATAGATGTAAACAGTAATGCACAGAGCGATATCGCGATTTTATTGAGCCGCGCCACTGAGCAATCCCCTGATTAAATTACAGACATATACTAATGCCTGACGGTGAATGACAAACCGGAATGATTCTAAAGCATAAAAAGCCAGAAAGTTAATACTCTTTTGTATCTAAAATGTCGTTTGGTTAACGATTGCAAACAAATAAGTCAGAGAATCGCCGCTGCGTACAAAAAATGCGCAACCCGCCCCGCACTGACGTCACAAAGTGATATTTTTAAGGCAACTTCAGACGACAGAAGATAAAATGTGGCGAGTGAAAAAAATGTTATTATCGGTCCTGCGTCCAGGACGCTACAATGACAAATTACTGCCGTAAAGATGTTTAAGGAAGCACGACAATGAGCACCACTTTAGAAACAATCCAACGTCAAATCGCTGAAAACCCGATCCTGCTGTATATGAAAGGTTCTCCGAAGCTGCCGAGCTGCGGTTTCTCCGCTCAGGCTGTACAGGCGCTTTCCGCTTGCGGCGAACGTTTTGCCTACGTAGACATCCTGCAGAATCCGGATATCCGCGCTGAATTACCGAAATACGCTAACTGGCCGACCTTCCCGCAGCTGTGGGTTGACGGCGAACTGGTTGGCGGTTGCGACATCATCATCGAAATGTATCAGCGCGGCGAACTGCAGCAGCTGATCAAAGAAACGGCAGCCAAGCACAGCGCTGACGAGCCGAAAGCAGAGTAATTCTTTGCAGCAAAGAAAAAGCGACTTCCCCGGAAGTCGCTTTTTTTATCGCTTATGCTTCAAGCGCAGGTAAGGGCCAACCGCCAAGGCGCTTCCAGCGGTTGACGATTTCGCAGAATAGCTGGGCGGTTTGCTCGGTATCATACAACGCAGAATGAGCCTTGCTGCCATCAAACTCCATTCCCGCGGCAATGCAGGCTTTAGACAATACCGTTTGCCCTAAGGCCAACCCGCTCAGCGCGGCGGTATCGAAGGTCACGAAAGGATGGAACGGGTTGCGTTTCAACCCGGCGCGCTCGGCGGCGGCCATCGTAAAGCTATGATCGAAAGTCGCATTATGCGCCACCATAATCGCGCGGCTACAATCGCTCTCTTTCATCCCTTTGCGGACCATTTTAAAAATGGCGTGCAGCGCATCGTATTCGCTTATCGCGCCGCGCTCAGGATCGTTTGGGTTAATTCCATTGAAAGCCAGCGCTTCCGGCTGCAGGTTGGCCCCTTCGAAGGGAGCCACGTGAAAATGCAGCGTTTCGTCCGGCATCAGCCAGCCCTGCTCATCCATCTTCAACGTAATAGCGGCGATCTCCAGCAGGGCGTCGGTTTTGGCATTAAACCCGGCGGTCTCAACATCAATCACCACTGGGTAAAAACCGCGAAAACGGCCGCACAGACCATTAAGTTGAGCGTTCTCGGACATCAGATTCTCTTAGCTGGAAAAAAGTAGCGCGCATTATGGCAAATTTTGCCGCGGCTTGCAGCAGGTAGGGATAAAACATCGGGCGCGAACGCGCCCGAATTAGCTTAGTTGCCGAGACCTTTTCCGGCATCTTTCTCTTCGATCAGCTCAATTTTGTAGCCGTCCGGATCTTCAACAAAGGCGATAACCGTGCTGCCGCCTTTCACCGGGCCGGCCTCGCGAGTGACGTTGCCGCCGTTCTGGCGAATACGTTCGCAGGCTTCCGCCGCGTTGTCGACGCTCAGCGCAATATGGCCATAGGCGGTACCGAGCTCGTAGCTATCCACGCCCCAGTTATAGGTCAGTTCGATAACCGCGGTATCGCTCTCTTCGCCGTAGCCGACGAAAGCCAGCGAGTATTTATATTCAGGGTTTTCGCTGGTACGCAGCAGCTTCATGCCCAGCACGTTGGTATAAAACTCGATAGAACGTTGCAGGTCGCCAACGCGCAGCATGGTGTGAAGTAAGCGCATAATTTCCCCTATGCAGTTTGTTTTGATACATCAGAGTCTTGAGTATAGCGGCGTTGGTACGCCGCTATCAATGGAGGGATTACAGGGTTGGATAATCGGTATAACCTTCCGCGCCGCCGCCGTAGAAGCTTTCCGGGCGCTGCGGGTTTAGCGCCGCTTTCTTCTGCAGACGGGCCACCAGATCCGGGTTGGCGATGTAATCGCGGCCAAAGGCCACGGCATCGATCAGCCCTTTATTAATAAGGTCGTTGGCTTTCTCCACCGTATAGGCGCCAGCGCCGATAATCGCGCCAGGGAAACGATCGCGGACTTTCTGACGGAATTCGTCGCTATACGGCTGGCCGCCGGCCCAGTCTGGTTCGGACATGTGCAGATAAGCGATACCGCGTTTTGCCAGTTGCTCAATAAGATAGAGCGCATCGGCTTCTTCGTTCGGGCCGTTATCGACGTTCTGGAAACTACCGATTGGCGACACGCGGATACCGATACGGTCGGCGCTCCATTCTTTGCTGACGGCATCGACCACTTCGAGCACCAGGCGGGCGCGGTTCTCAACGCTGCCGCCGTACTGGTCGGTACGCTGGTTAGAAGAAGGCGACAGGAACTGGTGCAGCAGATAACCGTGCGCGGAGTGCAGCTCTACCAGATCGAATCCGACATCACGGGCATTGCCTACCGCCTGACGGAAATCATCAACGATGCCTGGGATTTCGTCCGTTTCCAGCGCGCGCGGCATTGACGTATCAACGCGAATCGCATGGCCGTTTTCATCACGCAGCGAAGTACGCGTGCCTGCGCTCAGTGCCGATGGCGCGACCGGCGCTGCGCCGCCCGGTTGCAGGCTGTTATGGGAAATCCGCCCGGTGTGCCACAGTTGCACGGCGATATGACCGTTTTCAGCATGAACGCCAGCGGTGATTTTTTGCCATGCGGCCATTTGCTCTGCGCTATGCAGGCCCGGCGCGCCGGCATAACCTTTCGCCTGGGCGGAAATTTGCGTCGCTTCGGTGATAATCAGGCCGGAGCTGGCGCGCTGACGATAGTACTCAGCCATCAGCGGAGTAGGGATGTCGCCAGGTTCGATGCTGCGCAGACGGGTCAGCGGAGCCATAAATACGCGGTTAGGTACGGTCACCGCACCGACTTTTAACGGGCTGAACAATTTAGATTCTGACATAATGACTCCTGAGTAGACCGGTCGTCTTGTAACTGGTTAAATAAAAACGCCTGTTAAACCGCAGGCGCTGCAATGATCTGTTTGGCGTGAGCAAGGGCGCTTTCCAGCGGCGTTGCGCTACGCGTAATTTTGGCCTGTAGATTGGCCCCCAACCACAACGAGTACAGCACCTGTGAAAGGGTGATAGCTTCCCCCTCAAACAGCAGGCTACCCTCCAGACGGCCTTTTTCCAGTGCTTCGCCCAATAGGGCGATAATCTGACTGGCGCCTTTATCCATGGCGGTACGCATATCTTCCGACAGGTCGCACACTTCCGCCGACAGCTTCACGGTTAAGCAGCCGCTGATAATGCCCTGTTGGCAAAACTGATTCAGCGTGTGCTGATAGTAGGCCAGCAGTCGGTCGCGGTAGTTGCCTTCGCCATGGTCGAAGTGGTCAACCAGGCGCTGCAGATAGCCGGTGTAGTGATGTTCAAGCAACGCGACGCCGAAGGCTTCTTTTGAGCGAAAGTAATGATAGAAAGAGCCTTTCGGCACTTCCGCCGTTTTCAGAAGTTCACTTAAGCCCATTCCGGTAAAACCACGATGCATGCATAGTTGTTCGCCGGTGACGAGGATGTGTTCTCGGGTATCGCATTCGCTGTGTCTGTTCATGCGGCACACTGTAGTAGACCGATTGGTCTAATGCAAGCAAAATGATCATTCTGCGAGGATAACAAACGAACAAAAGTTGCACGCGAGCGGCAGAGCGTCTTCAATGAGAAGCAGAGAGAACAAACAGGAGATCGGTTGTGGCAGAGCAGCTTGAGTTTTTCCCGGTACAAAGTCCGTGTCGGGGAATATGTCAGTCCGATGAACGCGGGTATTGCCGTGGCTGTTTTCGTAGCCGTGATGAGCGCTTCAACTGGCAAAAACTGAGCGATGCGCAAAAACAAGAGGTTCTGCGCCTGTGCCGTCAGCGATTACTGCGTAAAATTCGAGCGGCTAAGCCGGAGCCGGCGGAAGAACCGCAGCAACCCTCACTGTTTTGAAGATAAATATGCGTATACTCAGAGCACTTTTTTGTCGAGGAAGCGTTTATGGTTCAGCGTATTGCTATGGCTCCGCAGGGGCCGGAATTTTCACGTTTTGTTATGGGTTACTGGCGGCTAATGGACTGGAATATGTCCGCCGAGGCGCTGGTCGGCTTTATTGAGCAGCACCTGGATCTGGGAATTACTACCGTCGACCACGCCGATATCTACGGCGATTATCAATGCGAATCTGCCTTTGGCGAAGCGCTAAAGCGCGCCCCGCACCTGCGTAACCGTATGGAAATCGTCAGCAAATGCGGTATTGCGACCAAGGCGCGCGCGGAAAATACTATTGGCCACTATATTACTGACCGCGACCATATCATTCTCAGCGCCGAGCAATCCCTGCGTAATCTGGCGACCGATCATCTCGATTTACTGCTGATTCACCGCCCGGATCCGCTGATGGATGCCGATGAGGTCGCTGAGGCTTTCCTCGCGTTACATCATAGTGGGAAAGTGCGACACTTTGGGGTATCTAACTTTACGCCGGCGCAGTTTACGCTTTTACAATCGCGCCTGCCTTTCACCCTGGCCACTAACCAGGTCGAGCTCTCGCCGGTACATCAGCCGCTGCTGCTGGACGGCACCCTCGATCAACTCCAGCAGTTGCGCATTCGCCCGATGGCCTGGTCCTGCCTCGGCGGCGGACGCCTGTTCAACGACGAAAGCTTCCAGCCGCTGCGCGACGAGCTGGCGCAAATTGCCCAGGAGCTCAACGCAGAAAGCATTGAGCAGGTGGTTTACGCCTGGGTGTTGCGCCTGCCGTCGAAACCGCTGCCGATTATTGGCTCGGGGAAAATCGAGCGCGTGCGCTCGGCGATTGTGGCGGAAAAACTGCATATGACGCGCCAGCAGTGGTTCCGCATTCGTAAAGCGGCGCTGGGTTACGACGTCCCGTAAGCCAGATTACGCCTCCGGATGCCGTTACCTGGTTTACACTTATCAGGGATACGGCTAATCCGGAGGTGTTATGCAACGATGTTTACTCGCTATTTTCACTCTCGCATTTTGCGCTGGCGCTCAGGCCGCCAGTGAAGATGTCACCCTCAATCTTGTCACCAGCCAAAGCGTTGGCCAGGCCGTCGGCAGCGTTAAAATTACTGAAACCGACAGGGGACTCGAATTTGCTCCTGATTTACGCGCGTTACCGCCGGGTAAACACGGTTTTCATATTCATGCTGAAGGGAGCTGCCAGCCGGCGATAAAAGACGGTAAAGCGGTCGCCGCCGGCGCGGCGGGCGGGCATTTCGACCCGCAACATACCGGCAAACATGAAGGGCCATTAGGGGCGGGGCATCTCGGCGATCTCCCTCTGCTGGTGGTGAACGACGATGGCGTGGCTAATCAACCGGTTATTGCCCCGCGCCTGAAAACGCTCGCGGAAGTGAAGGGCAAAGCGCTGATGGTGCATGTCGGCGGCGATAATATGGCCGATAGCCCGCAGCCGCTGGGCGGCGGCGGCGAGCGTTTTGCCTGCGGGGTGATTAAGTAGCCCGTTCGGTAATGGTGCCGGCAATCGGCGCTTGTTCTAATTGCGATAGCGAGCAGTATAACCGCCAGATAATCGCCGCCAGCTCTTTAGCCGCCGGCTGATGATGGTGATTAAGGGTGTCGCAAATCCGCTGCAGTTCCAGCAACGTCGAGGCAAGTGGGCGTTGCTGGACGCCGCGTTCGCTCATGACGTCGCGTAGCAGGCTAATACACAAGTCGCGCACTTGTGAAAGCGGATCGGAGCGTGTCTCCCAATCACGTAGTTGCCACACGACATGCGAGCAGTTGAGCAGCACCACGCCCCAGCGCAGCAGCCAACGTCGCGCCAGCGCGTCCTGGCTGCTGCTCAACTGGCTAATGTGGTGATACACCAGTGACTCAAATTCGTGTTCGCTGTGCTGCGGGCGGCGGCTCAGCTGATCGACGAAGTGACGCCGTAACGCACGAATATGGCGGCGGCTTTTCCGCGCATCCGAACCGGGACTGATAATCGCAAAGGCAAGCCATGCAAGACCGACGCCGATGATTTTGCTGAGATTATCATTAAGAAACGAGGCGAAGTCATAGACCGGAGGGTTGGTGACCGAAATAAACGATCCCATAAAGACGATTAACTGCCCCCATAGCCCTGCGAACTTCGGCATTTGAAGTTTCAATAATTGCATGGTGGTGAGCAGCGGGAACAGAAACAGTAAAAACTGCCACAGGTCGGTTATCTGCACCATTAAGCCAAACTTCACCACAAAGCTGAACAGCGACAACAGCACCAGGGTACGCATCAATAAGGTGAGCGATTTAAAAGGCGAAGGCGACACCGAGTACAGTACGCAGCTAATGGCGGCAAGGGTGAGCGCGGCGGCGCAGGCCTGCCATTGGGTGCTGATGCCCCAGGCACCCACGGCCACCAACGCGCAGAAGGTACGCAAGCCGTTCCATAACGCCTCCGCCTGATCGGTATGACGCGACAACGCAGGCGCCGAAGGGACGTTAAACTCGGTGATAGCGCTGGCATTCTCGATGCGGCGGATCCAGCGGCTGCTTTCGAGATAGATACGGCAGAAATAGCGCAGCCGTTTCCAGAACGCCAGATGGCGATAGTCGGCGTTGGGGCCAGGAGCAAGCGGCACCAGTATCCGCGCCACGCTATAAGCAGTCGCGTGCGGGTTGGCGAGCTCGCTGAGTAGCGTTTCGAGCACCGCCCGCGTATTACCTGGCGCATCCGGCCAGTTCAATAACATTCGCCGCAGGCTGGAGATGACGCTGGTCATTCGCAACTGCTGGTGTAGCAGATAATTCAGCAAGGGATTTTGCCGTCTGAAACGGTAGTGGCTCCAGAAGGCCTGGATACGCAGCAGATTCATGGTCAGGATCTGGCCGATGACGCTTTCATGAGCGCTACGAATCGCATCGGTGGTTTCCGGCACCCACAGCAGGCTGGCATGCTCTAATAATCGGGAGTGCATATTCTTCAGTGCCGTCAGCAGCGTGACGCCATCCGAGGTACTGGGCAGGATCATCATCATGAACCCGCCGGACAATATCCCCACAATCACTTCACAGACACGCGACTGAGCGATAGTCCACAGTTCATTCGCGTCGGTAACATTAATAACCGGGAAGGCGATAATGGCGCAGGTATAGCCTGCCAGCTGAAAGGCGTAGGCGACGTTATTGGTAAACATCGCACAGGCCCAGGTACAGAGCGCAATCCAGGCTGAGATACTGAATAGGAATAGCCAGGGGTCATTAAGGGTATGGCCGGCCAGTAGCAGGGCGGCACAGGCGCCGAGCAGGCTGCCGGCGATACGTCCAAAGCTCTTACTGATAACGCCGCCGACGGTCGGGAAGCTGACTACCGCGGCCGAGGTCATCGCCCAGTAAGGCTCATCAAGGTCCAACGCATAGGCGATGCTGAGCGCCAGACACATGGCAATGCCGTTGCGCAATGCGTAGCGCCATTGCGGGCGACTGGCCTTAAACCACGGCAGTGATTGCCAGCGCAAAGGCTGCAGCTTCATTATTGTCCGCCAATTGACACGGTACAGGTGGTACCTGAAACCAACGTGACATCCGCAGGGAGTTTATCGAACTCGATACGTACCGGTACGCGTTGCGCAAGGCGTACCCATGGAATGTTGGGTTTAATATTAGCGACCAGCGCCGAACCGCCTTCAACGCTCTGGTCAACGATGGCGCGGCCGATACTGGAGACGTGACCCTGTAACGTTTGTTTGCTGCTATAGAGAACGACCTGAGCGCTATCACCTTCGCGGATGTGCCGCAGTTTGGTCTCTTCAAAATAACCCAGAACATAAAAAGAATGACTATCAACCAACGCAAATACCGGATGGCCGACGGAGGCGTAATCCCCGACTCGCGTTGACAAATTAGTGATCCAGCCATCAACCGGGGCTTTGACCACGGTTTGCGCCAGCTGCCACTGCGCATGCTCCAGCGCGGCTTGCGCTACGCCAACCACCGCTTTTGCCGCTTCATAAGTCGTATTGGCGGTATTCAGAGTGGTATTAACGGTTTCCATATCTTCAGCAGATATGAAGTTTTGCGAAAGACTGCGGCGACGAGCGACATCGCTGGCGGCTTTAGTCTGCTCGGCTTTGGCTTTAGCCAGTTCGGCTTTGGCTTTTGCCAGCTGCGCTTGTGCGTTTAATACCGAGATGCGATACGGCGTATCGTCAATACGGAACAAAACGTCGCCGGCTTTGACCAATTGGTTATCTTTAACATTCAACTGCAAAATACTGCCGGAAATCTGCGGGGTGATACCGACCTGTTCGGCGCGAATTTTGCCATCGCGCGTCCACGGAGACTGGGTGTAGTAGTTCCATACCAGCCAGGCGGCGATAATCGCAATAGCGGCAATAATTAAGGTTGAGAGATATTTTAGTTTCTTCATGAAATGAGCATCACAGGAGAGTCAGGAGAACCAGCGCCAGGCAAACGGCCAGCGCAAACAGGGAAAGGTCCATCAGCAGGGGATGCCAGATTTCGCCGGCATACATCCAGTCGCGTAGCTGACGATGAACGATTAACCAGATAAAGAAACCAAGCACGACGGCTTTAAATAACGGGGGAAAATAGATAGAAGCGCCGAACACCAGGTCCTGTAGCGACAATCCGGGAGTGTTAAGACTCAGTTTCACAAGCAAAAATCCTTTGCCGTTGCAGGGATAATGTTCTTGGTGATGAATTAGTTCACATTGTAAATCATTGTCTTGAATTTAGTGAATCAAGTAATTCATTTGTTTTGGTAATTTAAATGCTGCACACTATTCTAAAAGCAGTATAATAACTTAGCAAGCTAATTATAAGGAGATGAAATTGGAATCGCCACTTGGTTCTGATCTGGCACGTTTGGTACGCGTTTGGCGCGCGCTGATCGACCATCGCCTGAAACCTCTGGAGTTAACGCAGACGCACTGGGTCACGCTGCATAACATTCATCAGCTACCTCCTGAGCAGTCGCAAATCCAGCTGGCCAAGGCCATTGGTATCGAACAGCCCTCTTTGGTGCGCACGCTGGATCAACTGGAGGAGAAAGGGCTCATTTCTCGCCAGACTTGTGCAAACGATCGCCGGGCGAAACGTATTAAGTTAACGGAAAAGGCTGAACCGCTGATCAATGAAATGGAAGCGGTGATTGGCAAAACGCGTGATGAAATCCTTGCGGGTGTCTCAAAGCAGGAAGTCGAAACGCTACTCAACTTAATCCGTAAACTTGAAAACAATATCCTCGATCTTCAGGCAAAAGACTAGCCGGGAAAAGGGCTTTGCGTTCGCAAAGCCCTTTCTATTATTCCTGCCAGACCACCACGCGGTCGCGGCCACCGTTTTTCGCCGCGTACATAGCCGTATCCGCGCGCTTGACGCACTCCTCAGCCCCAATGCTTGAGCTTGTAACGGTGTAAACACCCATGCTAATGGTCATTCGTTCCGGCAGCGATGTCTGTCCGGCGCTGACCATCTGACGAATTCGCTCGGCTATCGCCAGCGCATCATCAGCGTGGGTATTTACCAGCAGCAGGGCGAACTCTTCGCCGCCGATGCGCGCGGCAATATCATCATGGCGCACGTGCGTCCGTAATACGTCGGCGGCAAACTGAATCACCTTGTCACCCTGAACATGACCGTAGTTGTCGTTGATACGCTTAAAGTGGTCGAGATCGCTGACGATAACCGACAGCGGTTGTGTTGCTGAAACTTGCGGCAGCAGACCGTTGAGCGTGTCGTAAAAGTAGCTGCGGTTGTACAGTCTGGTCAGCGGATCGCGGATAGAGTTCTGATATGAATTGATGTATTTGTTGTTAGAGTCGCGATAGAGAAGAAAAACGTCGCTTAACAGGACGAACAGCATAAATAAGGTACTTAAGGTTTCGAACAGGCGTGCCTGATTCCATGCGATGATATGTTGGCTATTTGTCGCTGTGAGTAATACGTTTAGCGTAAACAAATAGGCGGCGCAGAAAAATGCCCCGCTGTACCAGAATATATTTCTTAGCCGGGTGAGAGTAACCAATAATACCAATGTCACTACCCAGACTAAAAAAAGCAACCAGCCCATCCAGTTATGCCATAACGGAGTAAAAGTGCTGGTGAGATCGTCGATGAAATCGATGCTTAATAATGGACTATTACTGGAATGTAGCCACGACAAAATAAGAGTGATAGCACTAAAAAGAAAACACCCCGTCAGTACTATAGTATGTGCGCCGGACGCTTGATTAAGATACTGACGAAAACGGTATATAACAATAGCGGTGATGAACAACACCGCCATCAGGATATTACGGAATGAATAAAAGATCAGTGCGTCATTTTGTTTAACAATATATTCGCTGTTGTACAATAGCCAGCCGGGATAGCTGCTCAGGGTACCCAGCATCAGCAGGGCGGAGCTGGCAAAGGCGATGGCGATAGGCATTAGATACAGGCGGTTTTTATCACACCAATATTTCATGCTCATGAAACAGGCAATAGTAATATGAAAAATCATTAATATTATTGTCAACAAAGGAAAAAGTGGTGATGAAGTCGTAGGAATACGATTAACGACTGAATGAGATAGTAAATCAATCGTAATAATTGCCAGGCTGCAGGCAAAGATATAAGCAAATAAGCGGTGCGATAACCGGTTTAAATTCAGAGGCACAGGCAAACTCCCGCGATAAAAGGGCGGATAAAAACGACGTGCTGGTCGCTAAATGAAAAACATCTTCAGGCTAACGAATTAATCAACGGGAAATATTGCGCAAACGCAAGTTGCTGTGCAGAAACATCAATAATATTGATATATGTATGATGAATGTTTTGGTGATAAATAATGAATCTGGAGAATTAATGCGGCCAATTAAGGCCGCATTAGGGAGGCTTAACGCGGGGAAACCGTCACTTGACTACCGCTGCCGGCAATGGCTACGCGCTGGCCGACGGAGAACGGGGTGCTGCCCTGTTTCTGAACCACCATGATGGTATTACCGTCATCTTTGCGGATCTCCAGCTCAACGCCCTGCGTTTTGTTCATCGCGCCCTGTACGCCCTGACCGGCTACGCCGCCGGCAACCGCGCCTGCAGCAGTTGCAAGAGAACGACCGGTACCGCCGCCGATGGTATTACCAAGGAAGCCGCCGAGTACCGCGCCGCCAATCGCGCCGATAGCATTGCTGTCATCGCCGCTTTGGATCTGGACCGCACGGGTATGTACGATGGTACCGTAGGTCACGCTTTGCACCTGCTTGGCTTCTGATGCTGTGTAAACATCGCCGGATAGACCGCTGCTGCTGACGCAACCCGCCAGGGTTAAGCCAATCATCGAGACAGCCAAAACACGTAAAATCATTTATGAATCTCCTGTGTACCAAAATGTTCCAGTGAACTTCCATGTGGTCAATTATATGGCATTTAAGCGTTCGCTGGCATAGCTTCCTTATGGACTGTTTAAAAATAATAAGGTTCGCTTTAACGACGGATAAACGTAAGTACTTTACATAACAAATTGTCGCGGCAGAACTATTGTTAAAAAGTATTAGTGCGCCATAGCATTGCACGCTGCTTTATGATGCACTGATGGCACTGCAAAAGTCATGGAATGAGGGTAGGCGTATGAAATCAGGTCGTTTTATTGGCGTAATGTCTGGCACCAGCCTTGATGGCGTTGATGTTGTTCTGGCGGCAATAAATGAAAACATGGTGGCGCAGCAGGCGAGCCTCTCGTACCCCATCCCGGTCAATCTGAAAGAAGATATTTTAGCGATTTGCCAGGGGCAACAGCTGACCTTGTCGCAACTGGGGCGACTCGATACCCGTTTGGGACGGCTTTTTTCGGATGCAGTATTAGCGCTGATGCGCCAGCAAAATCTTCAGCCTGAGGATGTTGTCGCTATTGGTTGCCATGGCCAGACGGTGTGGCATGAACCGACCGGCGATGCGCCGCACACGATGCAAATAGGCGATAACAATCAGATCGCAGCGCATACCGGCGTGACCGTGGTGGGGGATTTCCGCCGCCGCGATATGGCGCTTGGCGGCCAGGGCGCGCCACTGGTTCCGGCTTTCCACCAGGCGCTGCTGGCGCACCCGGTTGAAAGACGTATGGTGCTTAACATCGGCGGCATAGCCAACCTTTCCTTGCTGGTTCCAGGGCAGCCGGTACGCGGTTACGACACCGGACCGGGAAATATGTTGATGGACGCCTGGATTTGGCGCCAGTGCGGTAAACCCTACGATAAAGACGCGCAATGGGCCAGTGAAGGCAAAGTATTGCTACCGCTGCTGCAGGATATGCTAAGCGACCCGTGGTTTGCGTTACCCGCGCCGAAGAGCACCGGTCGAGAGTATTTCAATTATGGTTGGCTGGAAAAACATCTGGCGCGTTACGCTAATCTGCGAGGGCAGGATGTTCAGGCCACGCTGACTGAACTGACGGCGGTGACCATCAGTGAGCAGGTTTTGTTAAGCGGCGGCTGCGAGCGTTTGTTAGTTTGCGGCGGCGGGGCGCGTAATCCGCTGTTGATGGCGCGTCTGGCGGCGCTGCTGCCAGGAACGGAAGTCACGACCACCGATGATGCCGGTATCAGCGGTGACGATATGGAAGCGTTGGCTTTTGCGTGGCTGGCATGGCGTACGCTTGCCGGCCTGCCGGGTAATCTTCCTTCCGTCACCGGCGCCAGCGAAGCGACCATTCTTGGCGCCATTTATCCCGCGAATCGAGCGCAGAATCAGAGTTAACTGAAGTCGCTATTTTTTATTTACCGGTAAACTGGACGAAATTCCGGGAGGGCGGTTTGCCCTCCTGACCGGGAAAGTCGAAGGCATACTCATGAAAAAATTTCTTATTGCGGTAGTTCCTTTTATGCTGGCGGGGTGTAGCTATTACAACCAATTCGTTGAACGGATGCAGACCGACACCCTTGAATATCAGTGCGATCAAAAACCGCTGACCGTCCATCTGAACAACGCTCGTCAGCAGGTGAGCTTTATCTATGATAATCAGCAACTCAATCTGACCCAGGGGCTCTCGGCTTCCGGTTCTCGTTACACTGATGGCGTTTATGTCTTCTGGTCGAAGGGCGACAGCGCCACCGTGTATAAGCGCGACCGCGCCGTACTGGACAACTGCCAGTTACAAACCGCCAAACGTTGAGATTTCCGTAGCGGGGGCGCACAATAACGCCACCCTATGACAACGATCTCAATGGTTATGTCTGATAACGACGAATTGCAGCAAATCGCGCATCTGCGCCGTGAATATACCCGTGGCGGCCTTCGTCGCCACGATCTTCCCGCTGAACCCCTGACGTTATTTGAACGTTGGTTGCGTCAGGCCTGCGACGCTAAGCTCGCCGACCCGACGGCGATGGTAGTCGCGACCGTTGATGAAAACGGCCAGCCCTATCAACGCATCGTATTGTTAAAACACTATGATGAAAAAGGGCTGGTGTTTTATACCAACCTGGGCAGCCGTAAGGCGCACCAGATCGAAAAAAATCCCCATATCAGCCTGCTGTTTCCCTGGCATATGCTGGAGCGCCAGGTGATGGTAATAGGCCAGGCAGAACGTCTGTCGACGCTGGAAGTGGTTAAGTATTTCCACAGCCGACCGCGCGATAGCCAGATTGGCGCCTGGGTCTCCCAACAGTCCAGCCGTATCTCCGCTCGTGGGATCCTGGAAAGTAAATTCCTCGAGCTTAAACAGAAATTCCAGCAAGGCGAAGTGCCGTTGCCAAGTTTCTGGGGCGGTTTCCGCGTTAGCATCGAACAAATGGAGTTCTGGCAGGGCGGTGAACATCGTCTGCACGACCGCTTTTTATACCAGCGGCAAAATGATGGCTGGCAAATCGACCGTCTGGCGCCATAAAGGACGCAAAATGTTGTTTTAAGCGCTGGTGCTACGTGCTCCGGCGCTTTATTCTATGTACCTTTCGCGTCTGGCGAAAAGTCGTGTACCGGCAAAGGTGCAGTCGTTTATACATGGAGAATTTGATGGCAAGCAGTAACTTGATTAAACAATTGCAAGAGCGGGGGCTGGTAGCCCAGGTGACGGACGAGGAAGCGTTAGCAGAGCGACTGGCGCAAGGCCCGATCGCGCTCTATTGCGGCTTCGATCCTACCGCTGACAGCTTGCACTTGGGGCATCTTGTTCCATTGTTATGCCTGAAACGCTTCCAGCAGGCAGGCCATAAGCCTGTGGCGCTGGTCGGCGGCGCGACCGGTCTGATTGGCGACCCGAGCTTTAAAGCCGCTGAGCGTAAACTCAATACCGAAGATACCGTGCAGCAGTGGGTGGATAAAATCCGTAAACAGGTTGCGCCATTCCTCGATTTCAACTGCGGCGACAACTCGGCGATTGCCGCGAATAACTACGACTGGTTCGGCGGCATGAACGTGCTGACCTTCCTGCGTGATATCGGCAAGCACTTCTCTGTGAACCAGATGATCAACAAAGAAGCGGTGAAGCAGCGTCTGAACCGTGACGATCAGGGGATCTCTTTCACCGAGTTTTCCTATAACCTGCTGCAGGGTTATGACTTTGCCTGCCTGAATAAACTGCACGGCGTGGCGCTGCAAATCGGCGGCTCCGATCAGTGGGGCAACATCACTTCAGGTATCGACCTGACTCGTCGTTTGCACCAGAATCAGGTCTTTGGTTTGACCGTTCCCCTGATCACCAAGGCCGACGGCACCAAGTTCGGTAAAACAGAAGGCGGCGCGGTATGGCTGGATCCGAAGAAAACCAGTCCGTACAAATTCTACCAGTTCTGGATTAACACCGCCGACGCAGACGTTTATCGCTTCCTGAAGTTCTTCACCTTCATGGACATTGCCGAGATCAATGCGCTGGAAGAAGAAGATAAAAACAGCGGTAAAGCGCCGCGCGCGCAGTACGTGCTGGCAGAGCAGGTGACGCGTCTGGTCCACGGCGAAGAAGGCCTGGAAGCGGCTAAGCGCATTACCGAAAGCCTGTTTAACGGTAATCTGAGCGACCTGAGCGAAGCAGATTTCGAACAGCTGGCGCAGGATGGCGTGCCGATGATCGAAATGGAAAAAGGCGCCGATCTCCTGCAGGCGCTGGTGGATTCCGAGCTGCAGCCGTCCCGCGGTCAGGCGCGTAAAACCGTAGCCTCTAACGCGGTGACCATTAACGGTGAAAAACAGTCCGATCCGGAATATGTATTCAGTGATAGCGACCGCCTGTTCGGCCGCTACACCTTACTGCGTCGCGGTAAGAAGAATTACTGCCTGGTCTGCTGGAAATAAAAAATAAAACCAGGGCGTGGGAAACCACGCCCTTTTTTCTTTTTAGGGTTGTGGTAAGAAAATGAAGAACATCCTCGCCATTCAGTCTCACGTTGTGTTTGGCCATGCGGGCAACAGCGCCGCTGAATTTCCGATGCGCCGCCTCGGCGCCAACGTCTGGCCCCTCAATACCGTTCAGTTCTCCAACCATACGCAGTACGGCAAATGGACCGGCTGCGTCATGCCGCCTTCGCATCTGACCGAAATCGTGCAGGGGATTGCCGATATCGATAAGCTGCAGAGCTGCGATGCGGTACTGAGCGGCTATCTTGGCTCCGCCGAGCAGGGCGAACATATTCTCGGCATCGTGCGTCAGGTTAAAGCGGCGAATCCGGCAGCGAAATATTTTTGCGACCCGGTGATGGGCCACCCGGAAAAAGGCTGTATTGTCGCCCCCGGGGTGGCTGAATTCCACGTACGCTATGCGCTGCCGGCCAGTGATATCATCGCGCCGAATCTTGTCGAATTGGAGATCCTGTGCGGCCATCCGGTAGCCAACGTTGACGAAGCCGTTAGCGCGGCGCGTGAGCTGATAGCACTAGGGCCGCAGGTGGTGCTGGTGAAGCATCTGGCGCGGGCCGGTATGAGTATGGATCGCTTTGAGATGTTGCTGGTGACAGCGGATGAGGCCTGGCATATCAGCCGCCCGCTGGTCGATTTTGGCAGCCGTCAGCCGGTCGGCGTGGGCGATGTGACTAGCGGCCTGCTGCTGGTTAAGCTACTGCAGGGCGCCAGCCTGCGCGATGCCCTTGAGCACGTTACTGCGGCAGTGTATGAAATCATGCTGGCCACCAAAAATATGCACGAGTATGAATTGCAGGTGGTGGCGGCGCAGGACCGCATTGCCAAACCGGAGCATTACTTCAGCGCTACGCAGCTGTAAGCGCGATGGCATGCCCGCAAGCGGGCATGCCAATGGTTTACTTCAGACCTTCCGCCGACAGCGCCGCCGCAACGGACGGCCGCGCCGCGACGTGCGCCATCCAGGCGCCAATATTAGCGTACGCTTCCATATTCAGTTTCACTGCATAGCCCCAGCGCAGGACCGTAAACAGGTAGCCATCGGCGATGGTGAAGCGATGCCCATTCAACCACTGTTTATCCTGCAGCGACTCATCGACATACTGCAGCTTTTTCTCCAGCAGCGCGCGCACCGTCGGCTTGTAGTCTTCCGGGGTGTCCGGGCGGAACAGCGGGGTAAAGCCTTTATGTAATTCGGTGGCGACGTAATTCAGCCATTCCAGCGTCTGATAGCGGGCAATGGTGCCCACTGGGGCCAGCAGCTGACGGTCAGGTACGCGGTCGGCAATGTACTGCATGATGGCCACGCCCTCGGTCAGCAGCATGTCGTCGTCAAGCAGCAGCGCGGGAACCTGACCCTTAGGGTTAATCAGCAGGTAGTCATCGCCGTTTTCGAGGCGTTTCTTCGCCAGGTCGACGCTATCGATGGTAAAGTCGAGGCCGCTTTCGCGCAGGGCGATATGAGAGGCAAGGGAACAGGCGCCGGGCTTGTAGAACAGTTTCATCAGTAACTCCTCGTGGCTGCAGTTTCCTGTATGTTAGTCCCCCGTGGGGCAAAAAAAAAGCCGCTAACAAACGTTAGCGGCCTAAATTTATTGGTTTTCCCGGAGCATTTAAGCGGTTGCGGTTTCGCGCGCTTTGGCGACAGCGTCGTCGTCCAGCGTCATGCGGTTCAGCTTCGGCGCGGTCAGCAGCATCAGGAAAGCGATGACTGCGGTCGCGATACCAATTTGCAGGAACACGTGGCCGTAAACGTTCAGAGAAACCAGCGGGTCGGTGACGTTTTCCGGTACTGCCATCAGGTTAGCTATTTTACCTGCAATGATGGCGGCGCCTGCGGTGGTCAGGAACCAGCTACCCATGATGAAGCCCATCAGACGTTGCGGTACCAGTTGAGCCACCATCGCCAGGCCGAGGCCGGAAATCATCAGTTCACCGATACTCTGCAGCGCGTAGCTGAGGATCAACCAGTTGACGGAGACGATACCGGCATCGCTGGCGAATTTGGTACCCAGCGGCAGCACCAGGAAAGCACCGGAGCACAGTACCATACCGATGGCGAACTTATGCGGCATCGGCAGACGGTCACCCATCTTGTTATAAATCGCCGCCAGAATCGGGCTACCAATCATAATCCAGAACGGGTTCAGCGCCTGATACTGCTCAGGTTCGAACGCGATACCCAGAATCGAGTGCTCAACGTTACGGATCGCGAAGAAGTTCAGCGAGGTTGGCATCTGGCTGTACAGTACGAAGAAGACAATCGCTTCAACCATCAGCAGGAAAGCAACGATCATTTTACGACGCGCCGCGCCCTGCAGCGCCATGGCTTCTTTAGCGAAGATGATAACGATGCCCAGTGCGATGACGCCCAGCGCCATACGTGCGATGCCCTGGTTGTGCAGCAGCCAGGTGGCAATAGCAACCAGAACTACCACGCCGACGATGGTCGCCAGCAGTTTGCCGACATGTACCGGAGCGAAGTCAGGTTTAGAACCGTACTGTTTAACCCACTTCTGGCAGAAGGCGAAGTTAACCACGGTAATCAGCATCCCCACTACGCTCAGCGCGAACGCCACGCTCCAGCCGAACTTCGCCGCCAACCACGGTGTGGCCAGCATAGAGAAGAAGGAACCGATATTGACGGACATGTAGTACATGGTGAATGCACCGTCCAGACGCGGGTCGTTCTTGTCGTAGCAGGTAGAGAGCAGGGAGGACGGGTTGGCTTTAAACAAGCCGTTACCGACGGCGATAGTCGCCATACCCATATAGACGATGGCGGCATCGTGACCGGACCAGGCAACCAGCGCATAGCCGATAGCCAGTACAATCGCGCCAAGCATGATGACGCGTTTGGTGCCAAGTACCTTGTCGCCGAGCCATCCGCCGATAGCGACCAGGCCATAAACCAGTGCACTAAAGGAAGAGAACAGGGTGATAGAATCCGCTTCCGACATACCCAGCTGTTTTACCAGGTAAACGGCCATGATCCCTTGCAGGCCGTAATAACCAAAACGCTCCCATAACTCAATGGAGAAAATGAGATAAAACGCTCTTGGTTGTTTGAAAGCGTTCAAACTCACGCTTTCTGCTGGTTTATTGTTTGCAGTTGACACATATACCTCTTTTTTTACATCCCATATTAACGGGGGCTGTTTGGGGCGCAATCCCGGAGGACCGCCGCCTTTATAGTTATTCTTGGAGGGAAAACGGCAAGTAATGTTCACTATCCTGCCCCATCAGGCAATAGCTTTGTAATACTCTGTTACACATAACTAAGCCACTATAATTAGCCAGTCATACAAATGTTATACAGAGTTAAATTTCACCTTTTTGCTAAACCTGATATTTTAATCTGTGATTGGCCGTCGCCGCGGGGATAAAGGCGATATATTCTGCTTTTTGACCTTGAAGGTAGTGAGATGGCCTATATTCCTAAAAATAAGCAGGCTATTGTCCTGACGTGTAAGGCTCTGATATTGAAATTGCTGGCTTTTTGCAGCATTTTTGCAACAGTAATTTAACGATGAGTTGCGTGGATGATCTTGATCACAAATATATAGAAAATTTTCAACGGTAAAAAACGAATGCGCTGATTGCTGGTTATATAACCGCATAATTATCCATCTAAACGGCAAAAGTATGGAGTGATTATCGGTATGATTGATAAATAATAGAGCCATAACCATAGGTTAAGTTATGGCTCCAGGCGGTCAATGAGGAAAATAGCGGCGGCTGGGGAGAGCGGTCGTATTCAGCAGATATGCAGAACTCAGGACTCTACCTTCTCTTTATACTCGCACAAATCTTCAATCAGGCAGGAACCACAGCGCGGTTTTCGCGCGATACAAGTGTAACGGCCGTGAAGAATAAGCCAGTGGTGGCAGTCAACTTTAAACTCCGCAGGAACCACCTTTAACAACTTTTCTTCGACTTGTTCAACGTTCTTGCCGGGAGCAAATTGTGTCCGATTGCAAACGCGAAAAATATGGGTATCGACGGCAATAGTCGGCCAGCCAAAGGCGGTATTCAGCACGACATTAGCGGTCTTACGCCCGACCCCCGGTAAGGCCTCCAGCGCCGCCCTGTCTTCCGGTACTTCACCGTTATGCTGCTCCAGCAGGATGCGGCAGGTCTTAATGACGTTTTCGGCTTTACTGTTAAAAAGACCAATGGTCTTGATATAGGACTTCACGCCGTCAACGCCAAGTTCCAGCATCGCCGCCGGCGTATTGGCGACCGGATAGAGCTTCGCCGTCGCTTTATTGACGCTCACATCGGTGGCCTGCGCCGACAGCAGCACCGCAATCAGTAACTCGAACGGCGAGGTAAAATTAAGTTCGGTGGTTGGGTGCGGGTCGTTATCCCGCAGCCTGGTCAGGATCTCCAGGCGTTTGGCTTTATTCATCTTACGCTTTCCCTGTCACATCAGTTGGGGCGACGGAGACGGCTTGCGCCGCTTTCGCCTTACGCTGCTTAGTACGCTCATCGATGAGGTATTTTACCGCCAGCATCATACCGAGGCCAATGAAAGCGCCCGGCGGCAGCATCGCCAGCAGGAACGGAGTATCGGTATGGAAAACTTCGATGCGCAGAACTTTCGCCCAACCGCCTAATAAGCTATCGGCGCCATCAAACAACGTGCCATTGCCGATTATTTCGCGCAGCGATCCCAGCACAAACATGGCGCAGGTCGCGCCCATACCAATGGAAAAACCATCAAGCGCCGACAGCGCCGGTCCTTTTTTGGCGGCGAACGCTTCGGCGCGCCCCACCACGATACAGTTGGTGACGATAAGTGGAATGAAGATACCCAACGATTGATACAGGCCGAAAGCGTATGCGTTGATAAGCATTTGTACCACGCTAACTACCGAGGCGATAATCATCACGTAGATCGGAATACGGATCTCCGCTGGCGTCCAACGGCGCAGGCTGGAGATAGTGAGGTTAGTTAGCGTCAGTACCAGCGTGGTCGCCAGACCGAGGCCCAGGGCATTGGTAGCCGTTGAGGTAACCGCAAGCAGGGGACACATACCCAACAGCTGAACCAGCGCCGAGTTATTCTTCCACAACCCTTGAACAATGACGTCTTTTACTTCGCTCATGGTTTAGTCTCCGCAGGCGGTGAATTCAGGGATCTGCGCGGGCAGCGTTTGCGCATACAGTCCCGCGCGTTTAACGGCGTTTACCACCGCGCGGGGGGTAATGGTCGCACCGGTGAATTGGTCGAAATCACCACCGTCTTTTTTCACCGCCCAGTGGTTATCATTTTGACCATGGATAACCTTGCCGCTGAAGTGGGTGATCCAGTCAGAAATACGCAGTTCGATCTTATCGCCGAGTCCGGGGGTCTCATGATGCTCGGTGACACGTGATCCAAGAACGGTGCCTTTAAAGTCAGCTGCGACCAGCAGTTGAATCGCCCCGGAATAACCATCCGGCGCCGTGGCTTCCATCACCGCGCCGACCGGCGTATCGTTCTGTTTTGCAATCCACACTTTATGCTGACCTTTGCCTAACTGCGACGCGGTCACCAGATAACAGCTTTTCAGCAGATCGTTATTATAACTCTCCGCTGGCAGGACCTGATCGAATAGGGCCTTTTGCTGCAGCGCGGCCTGCTGCTCGATGGTGTTTTTGGTTAACTCATTAATGGCGGCCGTTAGTCCGGTCGAGCCAGCGGCAAAGAGCGCCAGCGTGATGCCATGTTTACGCATGCTGTTTAACATCGCGACTCCTCAACGGTGGCCATACACGCGCGGGCGCGTGTAGTAGTCAATCAATGGGACGGTAATATTCGCCAGCAGCACGGCAAAGGCGACCCCGTCCGGATAACCGCCGAAGCTGCGGATTAGCCATACCAGTAAACCGGCCAGCGCGCCGAAAATCAGGCGTCCGCGGTTGGTGGTGGATGCCGTCACCGGATCGGTAAGGATAAAGAATGCCCCGAGCATGGTGGCGCCGGAAAGCAGATGCATTTGCGGCGATGCCAGGCTTTCCGGTGAGAAAATCCAGCCGAGAGTGGCGCAGACGGCAAGGCTTAGCAGGAAGCTAACCGGGATATGCCAGCGAATGGTTTTTTGCCAAAGCAGGAACAGCCCGCCAGCCAGCCAGGCGAGGTTAACCCACTGCCAGCCGAGACCAGCCAGTTGGCCGCCATAAATTGGATACTGCAGGATCTCTTTTGCGCTGTGTCCGGCATGCAGCGACGTTTTAAATGTATCCAGCGGAGTAGCCTGGCTGATACCGTCGATTCCCATGCGCAGGCTGTTCATATCGCCACCGCTGGCGGTGTGGCCGCCGAAAATGACCTGCAGCGCATCCATAAAACCAGGAACCTGAGCGGCAATCTCGTGAGGTGGTAACCAGGAGGTCATCTGCACCGGGAAAGAGATCAGCAGGACGACGTAGCCGATCATTGCCGGGTTGAAGGGGTTATGCCCTAATCCGCCGTACAGTTGCTTGGCAATCACCACCGCGAATGCGGTGCCCAACACCACCATCCACCACGGCGCCAGCGGCGGAATACTGACTGCCAGCAACAAACCGGTCAGCAGGGCGGAGTTATCCGCAAGGGTTGCCGCAATATTTTGTTTGCGCAACTTGAGAATAGCCGCTTCGGTTCCCCATGCGGTGAAGGCCGCAAGGATAATCTGCAACAGGGTACCCCAGCCGAAAAACCAGCTCTGGACGACAATACCAGGGATCGCCGCCAGCAGCACCAGTAGCATAATTCGCGAGGTCTGGCGCTGGTTGTGGGTATAAGGGGAGCTTGCGATTCTGAAAACCATTTATTCCTCGTTAACTGCCTGCTGTGTTGCTTTACGTGCCTGAACGCGAGCGATAGCTGCCGCGACGGCCGCTTTACGCGGGTCGTCATTGGCCGCGTCCGGCGCGGTTTGTTGTTCTACTTGCTGTGCGGCCTTACGCGCTTTTGCACGGGCGATAGCGGCTTCAACGGCGGCTTTACGCGGATCGACCGCGGGCGCAGCCTCAACCGTTGTTTCACTTTCGGCAGACGGTGCGGCGTTTTCAACCTGCTGCGCAGCCTTACGCGCTTTGGCTCGGGCGATAGCTGCTTCAACGGCGGCTTTACGCGGGTCGACCGCGGGCGCTGCCTCAACCGGAGCTTCACTTTCGGCAGACGGTGCGGCGCTTTCAACCTGCTGCGCGGCTTTTCGTGCTTTGGCGCGAGCGATGGCGGCTTCAACGGCGGCTTTACGCGGATCGGGAGCATCGGCTGTCGAGTCGACAGCAGTTTGCTGTGCGGCTTTGCGCGCCCGAGACTCGGCTTTACGCGCTTCGCGGGCGGCAATCGCTTCGCTGTTGTCCGGTTTACTGCCGGATTGAATGACAATCGGCTGCGCCGCATCACGCTGCTTATCACGCACCCGGGCCAACGCGGCGTTAATAGCATCCTGATCTTTCGCCGCCGGTTGGACGGCAGCTTTTTTGTGCCGCTCCTGACGCGCGGCTTTTTCGCGCTCAAGACGCGCCTGTCGCGCTTCAAAACGAGCTTTGGCCTCGGCGGCGCGCTGTTCTTCCAGGCGAATGGCGGCAATTTCCGCTTTTTCCTGGCGGAAATATTGCACTAGTGGAATATTGCTAGGACAGACCCAGGCGCAGGCGCCGCATTCGATGCAGTCAGCTAAGTTGTGGGTGGTGGCTTTATCGTGCTGCTGGCCTTTACTGAACCAATATAGCTGCTGGGGGAGGAGATCTGCCGGGCAGGCATCGGCGCAGGCGCTGCAGCGGATACAACCTTGCTCTTCCTGCGTTTCGCCCATCTCAGTCACCGACGGCGCCAGCAGGCAGTTAGTGATTTTCACGACCGGAACGTCGAGCCAGGGCAGAGTGAAGCCCATTAGCGGCCCGCCCATGATGACCATCGGCTCCGCGCTGGCGCAGAAACCGGCATCGCTCAGAAGATGGCGCACCGGCGTACCAAGGCGCGCCCAAACGTTGCCCGGACGGCTAATCGCTTCGCCGGTGAGGGTGACGACGCGCTCGGTCAACGGCTCGCCGTCGATCACCGCGCGTTTAACTGCATAAGCGGTGCCAACGTTCTGCATCAGGACGCCAATATCGGAAGAGCGTCCGCCGTGCGGCACCTGCTTTCCGGTGAGAATTTGCGTGAGCTGCTTCGCACCGCCGGAGGGATATTTGGTTGGAATTACCCGCAGCGCTATGCCGTGGGCGTCGGTTAATACCGCGCGCAGCATGGAGATGGCCTGCGGCTTGTTATCTTCGATACCAATCAGCACCTGTTTGGGCTGCAAAATATGCGCAAGGATGCGGATCCCCTCCACAACCTGCGCCGCGCAATCCTGCATCAGGCGATCGTCAGCGGTGATATAGGGTTCGCATTCGGCGGCATTGATAATCAGGGTGTCGATTTTATCACCGCCGCCGCGCAGTTTAGTTCCCGTAGGGAAGCCGGCGCCGCCGAGTCCGGCGACGCCAAACTGGTGGATACGTTCGATCAGTTCTTCACGCGACTTGTTGTGGTAGTCGCTCCAGCCCTCGCGCTCAATCCAGCAATCTTCGCCATCGGCGTCGATAATAACGCTCAGTTCCGCCAGCGCGGAAGGATGGGCGGTCGAGTGAGGCTCGATAGCCGTCACCGTTCCGGAAGTCGGGGCATGAACCGGCAGCATTCTGCCAAAACCGCGGGTCAACGGTTGACCGCGCAGAACTTTGTCGCCCGGTTGTACGCACAGTTCGCCTTCAGCACCGATATGCTGCTTCAGCGGAATGACGAAACGCTGCGGCAGCGGAACCTGACGCAGCGGCGTGCCGTTGGACTGAGTTTTCATTTCAGGCGGATGAATACCGCCGTTGAAGTCCCAGATTTTGTCTTTTCGGAAAGCGGAAAATAACTTAAACATGTTGTTCCACAGGAATATTGCGTACTGGGATGGTTTGCAGGTCCCATTTCCAGGTTTCGGTGGTCTGAGCGACTGGACGCAGGTCAATACACTGAGTCGGGCAGGGGGCCACGCAGAGATTACAGCCGGTACACAGGTCGCTCATCACCGTATGCATGGCGCGGGTCGCGCCAACGATGGCATCGACCGGGCAGGCCTGAATACATTTGGTGCAGCCAATGCAGTTGGCTTCATCAATCACCGCCAACATGCGAACCGGCTCTTGCTGCTGCTCGTCGCCGTCAATAGGCTGCGGATCGACATTCAATAATGCGGCGATTTTTAACATAACCGCTTCGCCGCCGGGGGCGCAGCGGTTAATTTTTTCACCTTGAGTCCCAACGGCTTCCGCGTAGGGACGACAGCCAGGAAAACCGCATTGGCCGCATTGACTTTGCGGCAGCAGTTCATCAATTTTTTCTACCACCGGATCGTCTTCCACCGCAAAACGGCGCGACGCGTACCCTAGTATTAAGCCGAAAATCAGCCCGAGCAGGCTGATGGCGATCACGGCTATCCAGACAGCGCTCATTACAACTTCACCAAACCACTAAAGCCCATAAATGCCAGCGACATTAATCCTGCGGTCACCAGCGCAATCGCGTTACCGCGAAACGGCGCGGGAACATCGGCAACTACTAGTCGTTCGCGAATGGCGGCGAATAACACCATCACCAGCGAGAAACCGACGGCGGCGGCGAAACCGTACAGCGCGGACTGCAGGAAATTATGCCCGAGGTTAATATTCAGCAATGCCACGCCAAGCACCGCGCAGTTGGTGGTGATTAACGGCAGGAAGATCCCCAGCAGGCGATACAGCGCCGGGCTGGTTTTACGGACCACCATCTCGGTAAATTGCACCACCACCGCGATGACCAGGATAAAGGCCAGGGTGCGCAGATAAACAAGGTTTAGCGGGATAAGGATCCAGGTGTCGATCAACCAGGCGCAAATCGAGGCCAGCGTCATCACGAAGGTGGTGGCCAGTCCCATCCCCATAGCGGTTTCCAGCTTTTTGGAAACCCCCATAAACGGGCACAATCCAAGGAACTTCACCAGCACGAAGTTATTAACAAGGACAGTACCGACAAAGAGCAGTAAATAATCAGCCATTATTGGACCTGAAACGAAAAAAAGCCGCCTATTATCGAATAAATCGATACCGGCGACAACAGGTGAACTGTGTGGTTATTACGGATTGACGAAGGTCCGCTTAACCCGCGCAGAACGTCGAAAATAGGGCGCAAACAGTGCTGCGGCAAGCAACGGAAACAGCAGTTGGCGCATGGCCAGAAGATCCGAAATCGGCGAAAAAGCGAACGCCTTAATCGCCAGCAGCAGCGAAATAAGCAGCCAGATAATGTAGTGTTTGGGTACCACCGCGCGGCGTTTGAAAAAAGCTATTGTCAGCCACAGGGTATAATACCACATCGCGACGGCGAACAGCAGCGAGGCCAGCCATAGCGCCAGGTGGCCGAAGCTCATCGCTTTCAGCAATGCCCAGGTCTGCGGCGCCATCAGCGCATTCGCGTACAGTATTAATGATAGGGAGGTGCTGAGCAGCGCGAGCAGTAACCACGCCAGCGGCGCCAGTAGCCATCCGCCGATACGTTCTGCAGATTGAGAGGACATCGTAACCCCCGGATTCAACGCCAGTTAGTTAATTTCAGGGCGGGAAGTATAAGCAACTGGCGTGAATGATAACAGTCTTTATTGCACGTAACGCCATACCGACTTCGGCACCTGGCCGACATCGAACAGTTTTCCGCCAGAGACTAACTCGGCGCGGCGGTGATCGGCGGCGCGATACATGTTGACGATTTCATTGGTGTCAGAGAGAGAATAGTTAAGATGATCAAAAAGTTTTTCTAGGCTTTCCAGCGAACTAATTTTGCGGAATTTTAATAAATAATCCTGAACGGTCATTTGTGTATCCATTTAATAATCGGAATTAAGTCGAATATTACCAATTTTCTGTAAACCGTGTTTCAACTAACAGCGCCTTCTTGATGGGCCGGCGGAATTATTTCGGTTGCCAATACTAAAAACAAGAACTGATTAGGATCCTGGCATCGTAAAAAGAAATTTAAGAATATTCTACAACCAGATCAGGCGCCGGACGGCGCCTGAGGGGGGAAGATTAACGCTGTTCGCCTCGGCTGGCAATAACGTTTTGGTACCAGAAATAACTCTTTTTTCGTTTGCGGGCGCGGTTCTGCTGGTGATCGACGTAGACAAAGCCATACTGCTTCTGATAGCCGTTGAGCCAGCTTAGCAGGTCAATAAAGGACCACGGGTAAAAACCGCGGACATCCGCACCTAATGCTATTGCTTTTTCCAGCGCATTAATGTGGCTACTCAGATAGTCAATTCGCGGATCGTCGACAATTTCACCGTCAATTATCGGATCTTTTGCCCCCAAACCATTTTCGGTGATATAGATTGGGATATCGCCATAGCGCTCTTTTATCATCATGATGCCGTCGGTTAATCCCTGCGGCCAAATTTCCCAGCCCCATTCAGTATAAGTACTTTGCGGATTGCGGACGAAATAAAATAATCCATCCACGCCGGACTCGCCGACGCCTGGACCTTCTTGCGGCGTGGCGGAGACCGTCTCCCGACGATAATAATTCAGGCCGATAAAATCACAGCGGTTTTCCTTGAGCAGCGCATCGTCGCCCGGCGCAAAAAGGGGTACATTCCACAGCGCCTGAGCCTGACGGAGCAAATCGGCTGGATAGACGCCTTTCAGTACCGGATCGTATAGCCAGTGGGTATGGATAGCATCGGCCAACGCGGTGGCCCTGATATCCTCGGCGCTTTGCGTCAACGGCGTATGGGGCTGCAGGACGTTAACGAAACCGATCTGGCCGTTAATGTTCATTTCACGGAAGGTCTTAACGGCCAGCGCGTGGGCGACAAAGACATGGTGACAAGCCTGGATGGCGCGAGCCGGGTCGCGTACCGCCGGTGGATGGCAGCCATTAATATAACCGTGGCCGATAAATACGATGGTTTCGTTAAAGGTTGCCCACAGCTTGACCCTGGAACCGAAGCGCTGATAGCACAGACGAGCGTATTCGGCGAAGGCTTCCGCTGTGCTGCGAGCCTCCCAACCCCCTTCGTCCTGCAATGCCTGCGGTAAATCCCAGTGATAAAGGGTGATCATTGGTTCGATATTGTGCGCCAGCAGTTCGTCGATCAAATCGCTGTAAAACTGTACGCCGGGTTCATTGACTTCGCCACGGCCATGAGGCAATAACCGTGGCCAGGAGATAGAAAAACGGTAGCTTTGTAGCCCCATTTCAGCCATCAGGGCGACATCTTCACGAAAACGATGATAGTGATCGACGGCGATATCGCCATTGGTGCCCTGAAAGGTGGTTCCCGGCTGGTGCGAGTAAATATCCCAAATAGATGGGCCTTTGCCATCGGCATCGTGCCCGCCTTCAACCTGGTAGGCGGCCGTTGCTGCCCCCCAGAGAAAATCTTGCGGAAATGCGGCCATCAAAAAAACTCCTTATCAAGTGATAAGGAGAGTGTATTGAATGGCGCGACAAATCTGCAACCGGTTTCTGAAACCGGTTGCAGATTTGCGGCGAGTATCACTTTTTGCCTTTATTTCGCCTGTACGGTGCTAGCCGGGGGCGGGGACTGATAATCATCGATTTGATGCGCAACCACCAACAGCACAGCCGAAACGCCAAACACAACCCAACCAATAAGTTCTACAATGCGGGTAAAAACAGTCGTCATAATTCTAAAGCGGAAAGTTAAAATGGATTGAAATGTTACTAAACCGCGGAAACAACGCAAGTATTACCGCCCATGCATTGCGCAACTGACGCAAAGATGAACAGCGTGCACGGATAAGCGGAAGATAAAGGTTTATAGTAGAAGTCATGGTTGCCTGCGAGGATGACGCCATGAGTGATGCTATAAGGGTAGGACTGATAGGCTATGGTTATGCAAGCAAGACATTTCACGCGCCATTGATTTCCGGTACGCCGGGTATGGCGCTATCGGCCGTGGTCAGTAGCGACGCGCAAAAAGTACTGACAGACTGGCCGGCGACCCAGGTGGTGGCTTCAGCGAGTTCGCTATACGCTGATCCTGATATCGATTTGATTGTTATTCCGACTCCCAACGATACCCATTTCCCTTTGGCGCGAGCGGCGCTGGAGGCGGGTAAACACGTCATTGTTGACAAACCTTTTACCGTGACACTGTCACAAGCACGCGAGTTGGATGCTATCGCCAGAAGCCGCGGGCGGCTGTTATCGGTGTTCCATAATCGCCGTTGGGATAGCGATTTTCTCACGCTGAAGGCCTTGATTGCCGCAGGGGATTTGGGGGAGGTCAGTTATTTTGAATCACATTTCGATCGTTTTCGCCCGCAGGTTCGTGACCGCTGGCGTGAGCAGGGCGGCCCTGGCAGCGGTATCTGGTATGACTTAGGCCCGCATCTGCTCGATCAGGCGGTCAATCTGTTTGGCCTGCCGGTGAGTATTGCCGTCGATCTGGCGCAGCAGCGCCCCGGCGCGCAGGCGACGGATTATTTTCACGCGGTGTTAGTTTATCCGCAACGGCGAGTGATTTTGCACAGCACGCTGCTGGCGGCGGCAGAAACGGCGCGATATATCGTCCATGGTTCACGAGGAAGCTATGTGAAATATGGTCTCGATCCGCAGGAAGAACGTTTGAAAAACGGCGAACGGTTGCCGCAGGAGGATTGGGGCTACGATATGCGTGACGGTATATTGACCCGTGTTGAAGGTGAAGAGCGCGTCGAGGAAACCTGGCTGACGCTCCCCGGGAACTATCCCGCTTATTATGCGGCGATTCGCGATGCGCTCAACGGCAGCGGAGAAAACCCGGTACCCGCAAGCCAGGCGATTCAGATTATGGAACTGATTGAACTGGGGATTGAATCGGCACGGCACCGGACGGCGCTGTGCCTGATTTAACAGCATGCTCCGCCTGCACGGCGGAGCTTTGGCTTAATTAGCCTTTAGAACGCGTTGGATCAGCGCCTCTTTTTCCTGACGGCTGAGGAACGCCAGTTCCAGACCGTTAATTTGCGCCTGACGGATCTGCTCGCGGTTGAGGCCCGCCGCCGGTGCGGCGACATTGTACTCGTGAATAATATCCACACCCTGTACCGCCGGATCGTCGGTGTTAATGCAGGCCAGCACGCCGTGATCGAGGAAGGTCTTCAGCGGGTGCTGCGCCAGTGAGGCGACGGTACTGGTCTGGATGTTCGACGTCAGGCAGGATTCAATGCCAATACGTTCAGCGGCGAGGTAGTCCATTAGCTTCGGATCCTGCACGGCTTTCACCCCATGACCGATGCGTTCGGCGCCCAGTTCACGAATGGCCTGCCAGATACTTTCCGGCCCGGCTGCTTCACCTGCGTGGACGGTAATACGCCAACCCGCGTCACGCGCGCGACGGAAATGATCCATAAACAGCGCGCCAGGGAACCCCAGCTCATCGCCAGCCAGATCCAGCGCGGTGATCCCATCGCGATGGGCCAGCAGGGCGTCGAGTTCCTCTTCACAGGCCGCTTCGCCGAAGGTGCGGCTCATGATGCCAATCAGACGCGCCTCGACGCCGAAATCACGGCAGCCTTCGCGTACTCCGGCAATCACCGCTTCGACGACGCCGGCGACCGGCAGCTGATGGGTCATCGCCATATAACGCGGAGAAAAACGCAGCTCAACGTAGTGCAGGCCGTTGCGCGCGGCGTCTTCAACGTTTTCCCAGGCAACACGGCGGCAGGCTTCCAGAGAAGCCAGCACCTTCACGCCCCAATCGAGTTTCGCCAGGAAGCTAACCAGGTCTGGTTCATTGCTGGTGACCTGCACATGCGGACGCAGCGTTTCAAGGGTATCTGCCGGGAGAGTAATATTGAACTGGCGGCCAAGATCGAGAATGGTTTGGGCACGGATGTTGCCGTCAAGATGGCGGTGAATGTCTGTTAAAGGCAAAGTTGAATCAATCATGGTCGCACTCATTTTTTAGTTGAAGTGCACGATATTATACATCAGCAGCGTAACCGTTTAAAAGTACGGAAAAAATCCCATGGATACATGGAGATGGGGGGGGCAAAGTCTGTTTTTGCGCAAATAAAAAGCCATTTCCCTTTTCTGTTGCGCAACTTGAGGTGTTGAGCGGCCCCAAGCGTAAACTAACTTCCGGGCCGTCTGAATATCTGGATGAGCGTTTAATAATTTCTGCGATTAAAAGGGGAGAATCATATTTTCCATATGCAATAATGTGTTGTCTTTTGACCAGTAATGGCGCGTTTTTTCATTAAGATCAACCACCCATTTAAATACCCCGGCATTTGCCAGTTCGGCGCAATAGTTATCAAAAGGAGTGACACCACTAAAGTGGCGTCGCGCAGCTTCTCGGGTGAGCGTTCTGCAGGCCTGCGAGTTAACACGCAGCAACTTTCTGTTGCTTTTCAGGGAAACGAAAGTATCTGATGACATAACAAAATTCACATTCCCGGTAGCAACAAAATAGATGTAATAAGAGACATTATTTTCAATGAGTACTTCAGTAAATGAAATAAAATCCGCATCAGTACGTACTCGCTCAAAAATGGTTCTGAGCAAATCCAGAAGCTCCATGGTTTTCCTTGTGGGTCGTGTGTGCGTGCGATACGGCTTTATATACAGCTAGTGTATATAAAACGTTCACTTATCTATTTATTATAATGCTAATTATATAAACTTAATTTTAATGTGTGTAATGGTATTGGAACAGTGTTTCAAGTGTTACAAAGTATTGCTTCAGCGCAAGAAATCAGCAGTTCCACTGGCGGGGGAGTAAAAGCAGCGTGGCGACTTATCAATAGCGTTTCGCTATTAGTCATAGAGAATCAGTATTTAATCTTAGTAAGACGCTTATATATAGTGTCCCGGACTGAAATTCCTGCCATCGTCAGCAGGCTATATTAAAAGGACACCGGGAAAATGGCTTTTTCACTTAAAGGTTTTACTCATTCATTGGCTCTCGTTGGCGCGTTGCTACTGGCGGGGTGTGGGCCAAAAGATCGGGATCCTAATCATATTAAGGTGGGGATTAGCGCGGGTATCGATCAGCAAGTCTGGGCGGTGGTGCAAAAAGTCGCCAAACAAAAATATAATCTCGATGTCGAGGTGGTGACTTTCAATGATTTCGTTCTGCCAAACGAGGCGCTGAACAATGGCGATCTCGATATCAATGCTTTCCAGCATAAACCCTATCTGGATAAACAGATTCAGGAGCGCGGCTATAAGCTGGTGGATGTTGGTACCACATTTGTCTATCCGATAGCCGCTTATTCAAAGAAAATCACCGCTATTTCGCAGCTTCCGGACGGCGCCCAGGTGGCGGTGCCTAACGACCCAACCAACCTTGGACGCTCACTGCTATTGCTGGAGAATCAGGGGCTTATCACTCTGAAAGAGGGAGTAGGCCTGCTGCCAACCGCGCTGGATATCGTCAATAACCCAAAGAAGCTGAAAATCGTCGAGATTGAAGCGCCGCAGCTGACCCGTGCGCTGGATGATAAACAGGTGACAATGGCTATCATTAATACCACCTTTTCCAGCCAGATTGGGCTGTCGCCGACGCGTAATGGTCTGTTCATTGAGGATAAAAATTCACCGTACGTCAATATCTTTGCCAGCCGCGACGATAATAAAGATAGCGCAAAGGTGAAGAACCTGGTGAAAGCCTACCAGACCGACGAAGTCGCCAACGCCGCCGCCGAATTGTATAAAGGCGATGCGGTGAAAGGCTGGTAGCTATTCTTCCTTCGCCGTCCGGTCCTGCACATCCAGCACCTGAGATAACACGCGCCGCGCATTAGCGGCGCAGTCAATGTCATCCGGCTTCTGTTGTATCTCATCAATAACGCTTACCAGCTGCGCTTTACCGTACGCGAGTTTCTGTTCCAGTTTTTCAATATCCGCCACTTTTTGTTGCAGGGTGGTGAGTAGCGTTTGTCGGTCCCAGTGGTTGAGATCGGACGGTAACAGGGCGGCGATTTCTTCAAGAGTAAATCCCGCCGCCTGAGCGGTAGTAATCAGTCCCAGCACGACCAGCGTTTCTTCCGGATAGCTGCGATAGCCATTGGCTTTACGCTGCACGGTTTTGAGGATCCCCGCCCGCTCGTAATAACGGATCCGCGAAGGCGCCAGGCCGCTGCGTTTTGCCAGTGTACCGATATTCATTTTTATTCCTCATAAGCTGCTTGACCTTAAACTTAACTTTAAGGTTATGGTTTGTCCAGTTCACTGACTGGAGCCCTGACATGACCCTTTTTACCCCTCTACGACTGGCCTCTGGCGTCGTCATTAACAACCGCATCGCTAAAGCGGCGATGGAAGAAAATATGGCCGATGCCGATCATGCGCCGTCAACGGAATTATTCATGCTTTATCAGGCCTGGGCGCAGGGCGGCGCCGGGGTGATTATTACCGGTAATGTGATGGTGGACGCCCGGGCGATGACCGGCCCGGCAGGCGTGGTGCTGGAAGATGAACGACATCTCGACAAGTTCCGCGCCTGGTCGCAGGCGGCACGGGCGAATGGCGCGCAGGTGTGGATGCAGATCAATCATCCTGGGCGACAGATGCCTGCGGGCCTGGGACAGGAGACGCTGGCCCCTTCGGCGTTGGCGCTGGATCTTGGGTCGCAATCTTCGCGCTTTCGCCTGCCGCGGGCGATGGATGAGAAGGATATCGCCGATGTGACGCGACGGTTCATCACCACCTCCCGGTTAGCGGAACGCGCTGGATTTCACGGCGTCGAAATCCATGCCGCCCACGGTTATTTGCTGAGCCAGTTCCTCTCGCCGCTCAGTAACCAGCGCACCGACCAATATGGCGGGAGCATTGAAAATCGCGCCCGTCTACTGCTGGATATCGTGCGCGGCGTCCGCGAGACGGTGGCGGCGGATTTTACCGTGGTGGTTAAACTCAACTCAGCGGATTTCCAGCGCGGCGGCTTTTCGAATAACGATGCCAGGACGGTGGTGCAAATGCTGGCGGAAAGCGGCGTCGATCTGGTCGAACTTTCCGGCGGCAGCTACGAAGCGCCGGCGATGATGGGCGCCATGCGTGATGAGCGAACGCTGGCGCGGGAAGCTTACTTCCTGCAGTTTGCCGAGCAGATCGCCGAAGTGGCGACCATTCCACTAATGGTCACCGGCGGCGTGCGGCGGCGTGAAGTGGCGGAAAGGGTGGTGAATAGCGGAGTTGCGCTGGTGGGGATCGCCACGGCGATGGCGATTGTGCCCAATTTGGCGCAGTACTGGCGTGAGGGGGAGTACGATGCGCCACTGCTGCGTCAGGGTAACTGGAAGAACAAGGCCATTGCCGCCAGCGCGCATATGGCGGCGGTGAAATATCAGCTGCAGCGGTTAAGCCGCCACCGCGCGGTGCGGCCGCAGGTCTCACCGCTGTGGGCGTTGCTGACGGCGCAACTGACGGCGAAACGGCAGGCTAAACGTTATCGGCGCTGGATGGCGGGCAAGTAATGACAGCCGGTAGCGCGCTACCGGCCCTTCTCGTCACTTTTGAATCAGATAGCGGATCGTCGGCCCATCCTGCTGAATATCCAGCACGGTATAGCCGTGATTTTTAGCATCGTGCGGGATGTTGTTGATTGACTGCGGACAGTCGCTCACCACTTCAAGTATTTCCCCTTTTTTTAGTGCCGGCATTGCTTCAAGCGTGGCCACGGCCGGGTAGGGGCAAGGTTCACCAACCATATCGAGGCGGTAATCAGGAACGATCTCTTTCATGCGGTTTCCTTAATACGGGTCGCCGAAGTGTTTTTCTGGCGAAAGAAGTGTTTTTCCCAGGCGATGACCAACATCAGCGCGATAAATAGCAGCAGGTAGGTGATAAGCAGGCCGCCGAACGGACCAAAAGTCGTCAGCAGGTTAATCTTATCCCAGTTGGTGGCAAGCGTCGGCGATAAATCATCCCAGAAGTAAGCCAGCAGGGTGGAGCCGATAACGTTGCCTAACCCGACCCACCAATAATGTACCTGGCCTTCAACGGCGCGATACATCCAACCGGTTTCGCAACCACCGGCCAGTACGATGCCGAAACCGAACAGCAGGCCGCCAATTACCGCGTTCGGCCCGGCCCACATGATTTTGGGCTCCATGCCGAGCTGCACATAGCTAAAGATACCGATGGCGCTGGCCGCCATCCCGAAGATGATTGCTTTGGCCATATAGGTGCGCCCGGTCACCCACATATCGCGAAAGGCGGAGGTGAAACAGATTTGCGCTCGCTCGATGAGCAGGCCAAAGGCAACGCCGAACAGCAGGGCCAGGCCCAGTTTAGGCTGATTGGCGGCGGTCAGTAGCCCCCAGCCGATCATAGCGACAAATACCAGCATTCCCAGACGAAAGCGGCGGCGGGCCTGCACGGGTTTTTGAGTTAACGGCGAGGCCGCGGAGACTTTCTCAATTTTGACCGGAATACGGAAAACAGGCAGCAGCGTAAAGCGCGCGCCGAACCAGGTCCCGATGGCGGTGGCGATGGCGAAGAACCATGCGTGCAGGGAAAACTGCGGGATCCCGGTGAAGAAAGCCGCCAGGTTACAACCCATTGCCAGCCGGGCGCCGAAGCCCGCGATAATGCCGCCGGCCAGCGCCTGGAAAATGCGAATGCGGCTACGCGGCATCCGCAGCTTGACGTTATTCGCCCACAGCGCGGCGGCCAGGCAGCCGCCAAACATGCCAAGGATCATCATACCGTCGATACGCGTTAACGGCGTACCTTCGAGATGGATTAATTGGTAGTAACCCCAGTTTTCGGCCGGGACGCCCATCATCTGCAGCAGCTGGCCGCCCCAGCGGGTAAATTCGCCGGTGACTGCCCAGAATGTACCGGTAATGCCAAAATAGTAAGTAGAAAGAATACCGGCGGCGATCACCGCAGGCGCTGGCGCCCAAAACTTAATTAGCCAGGCTTGTTTGAATTGATGCCATGTCATAGAAATGCCTCTGAACTCAGAAGGTAATTCGCCCCGAAAGGGCTTGAAGAGCCGCGATAATACGCCGCTTAGCTTTCAGAATCACTCGACGAGATCAAAAGCGGGAAGAATGCCTCATGAAAAAGGCCGCCAGTCAGGGCGGCCTTAAATCAACAACGCTGGAATTAATTAAAGCCCAGGCGAATAAGATTCAATGGGCAATACAATTCATGACTACCGTCTAATTCTACGCAGTCACTGCGGCGCAGCTGTTCGCTGTTTTTATTAGCGCCATGAATGGCCTTAATCACTCCCGTCGCGCCGCTGTCGGCCACCATGACCCGGCTGCCAGCGTCAATAGCATTACGGTTACGATCGTAGGTTTTCATCATTTCCTCCTCTGCATTGTCATTCGGACGTGATTGTTTCGCGTTGTTTTAATACTCCTGTGTGGTTAAAAAGTTTTTGAGGTATATCAAAATTATTTTAATTCAGGGCGCAATGATCGCAGAGCGGCAATCAATCCTTGAACCCCTTTCTCAAGCTTCACCCGCGGGCATCCGGCATTTAGCCTGATGAAACCGTTACCCTCTTCGCCATAGGTATAACCCGGCATGATCGCGACTTTTTGCTCTTCAATCAGCGCTTTTTGCAGCGCGCGATCGTCGATACCGAGTGGACGCAGATCGATCCACGCCAGATAGGTGGCCTGTGGCGGCTGCCAGTTTAGCTGCGGGAAGGCCTGATTCAGCTGCTCGGCGATATAGCGCATGTTTTCCTGCAGATAATCGCGTAACGCATCCAGCCATGGCGCGCCCTGACGATAGGCGGCGATATGCGCGACCAGCGCCGGAACCGACGGAGAAGATAGACCATCGCGGCCTTTCAGCGCTTGCAGATAGCCATCGCGCGAAGCGGTATCGGCGATGAGCCCATAGGCGCCGGTAAATGCCGGGATATTGAAGCTTTTTGAGCCCGACGTGAACAGCGCCCAGGGGCCCTGCGCAACGGCGCACCAGGGGGTATGACGGTGTTCGCCCCAGGTCATATCCATATGAATTTCATCGCTAATAACCCGGACGTTATGCTTCGCGCACAGCTGCGCCATGGTGGTCAGTTCGTCGCGGCTCCAGACTTTGCCCGTCGGATTGTGCGGGCTGCACAGCAGCAAAATGCGGTTGTCGGGATGGGCGAGCGCGGCTTCCAGTTCGTTCATATCGCAGCGCCACTCACCCTCATCAAGCTTGAGTACGACTGGGGCAATGCGTCGCTGGTTGCCGTCGATAGTTTTGTAAAACGCGTCGTAAGCCGGAGTATGGACCACGATGCCGTCGCCCGGATTGGACCATTGCCGAATCATTTCGGCCACCATGTAGATAACCGACGGGCCGTAAACGATGGCCTCGTGGTCAATGGGGCTATGAAAACGGCTGGCGAACCAGTGGCTGATGGCGCCGAGAAACTCGTCATTTTTCCAGCGGCTATAGCCAAAAACGCCGTGCGCCAGTCGCTGGCTGACGGCGTCGATAATGCAAGGGGCGGTAGCGAAATCCATATCGGAGATAGTGAACGGCAGCAGGTCGGCGGCGCCGAAACGGTCGGCAACATAGTCCCATTGGGTGCACCAGGTCCCGTGGCGGTCCACTGGCGTGGCAAAATCAAACATCTGAACGTCCTTCGCGAGAGCCCCCTCCGGGTGAGAGGGGGCGTATGTTTAGGCCTGAACGGTATTCATCAGGGTGGCCATTTCATCTTTTACCGACTGAACCTGTGGGCCGATGACCACCTGCAGGTTGTGATCGTTAAGCTGGACCACGCCGATTGCGCGGTTGGCTTTCAGCGCGGCGGTATCGACTTTGCTCATGTCGTTCACCGACAGGCGCAGGCGGGTAATACAGTTATCGAGCGTGACGATATTATCAGCACCGCCGAGCGCGGCCAGAATCGCCGGCACGTTATAACCTGATTTGCCAATCGTTCCGGCAACTGCTTTTTCGATGTTGGTCGCCGTTTCGATATCGCGGCCCGGCGTTTTCAGGTTGAAGCGGGTGATGGCGAAACGGAAGATACCGTAGTACACCGCGAACCAGATGGCGGCGACAACCGGTACCATATACCACTTGGTCGACAGCCCGTGCAGGATGCCAAACACCACGAAGTCGATAATGTTGCCGTCGGTGTTGCCGATGGTGACGCCAAGTACCGCCATGATAGTGAAACCAAGGCCGGTCAGCAGGGCGTGGATGACGTACAGTACCGGCGCGACGAACAGGAACAGGAATTCCAACGGCTCAGTGGTACCGCCGACTACGCAGGCAATGACGCCGGAAATGAGCAGCCCTTTAATTTTATGACGGTTTTCTGGGCGGGCGCAGTGGTACATCGCCAGCGCCGCGCCGGGCAGGCCGCCGAGGAAGGCGGGCATTTTACCCTGTGACAGGAAGCGGGTCGCGCTTTCAGAGAAGCCGTGCGTCGTCGGGCAACTCAGCTGCGCCTGAAAGATAGTCAGCGCGCCGCTGACGCTGTGGCCGCAAACGTCCATGGTGCCGCCCGCTTCGGTAAAGCGGATCAGCGCCACCAGAATATGGTGCAGGCCAAACGGCAGCAGCAGGCGTTCTCCGGTGCCGAAGATCATCGGGCCAAAATCGCCGGCGCTATTGATAACATGTCCTAGTCCGTTGATACCCATCGCGAACACCGGCCACACCAGCGGAATGACCAGACCGACCAGGCCTAACACCACGGTGGTAATGATCGGCACAAAGCGCGTGCCGCCAAAGAAGGCCAGCGCATCCGGCAGACGGATGTTGTGGAAGCGTTCGTGCAGCATCCAGACGATAATACCGGCGATCACCGCGCCGAGGATCCCGGTGTCGATCGACTGAATACCAATAATATTCTGAATGTTGTTGGCCTTGAGGACCGCCGCGTCGGTCGTCGGCAGGATGCCTTTCGCCGTCAGCCAGAAGTTGACCGCGAGGTTCATGACCGCGTAGCCGACGAAGCCCGCGAAAGCGGCGACGCCTTTGTTTTCACGCGCCAGGCCGAGCGGAATTGCGATACAGAACATGACCGGCAGGAAGCTAAAAGCAAATGAGCCGACTTTACTCATCCAGACAAAAATCGCCTGCAGCAGCGGCACGTTCAGCCACGGCAGCAGCGTAATCACATCGTGGCTGCTTAACGAGCTGCCGATCCCCAGCATGATCCCGCAAAACGAGAGCAACGCCACGGGCAACATAAAGGTTTTTCCTAACTGCTGGAAAAACTCCCATAAGGTAATTTTTGGTGCTGTTTTCGCCGTCATACACGAATCCTGGTTCTGAAAAGGGTCGATAGGATGTAACGTAGCGGCAAGATAAAACGTTTTACCATTTTTTAGTGCGATAAAAATCACATAATCAAGCGATAATAAGGTTTATAAAGATAACATACTGATAAAACGTTTTATCGAAAGGCAAAGGGAGTCAGCCAGTCGTTATGGCTATCGCAAAAAAGACAACCATCAATGATGTGGCGCTGGCGGCTGGCGTCTCGGTCAGTACGGTATCGCTGGTGCTCAGCGGTAAAGGGCGCATCTCTTCGGCCACCGGCGAGCGCGTCAACCAGGCCATTGAGCAACTCGGGTTTGTGCGTAATCGCCAGGCGGCGTCGCTCCGCGGCGGGCAAAGCGGGGTGATTGGCCTTATCGTTAGCGATCTGTCGAAGCCGTTCTATGCCGAGCTAACCGCCGGGTTGACCGATGCGCTGGAATCACAGGGTAAAATGGTATTTCTCACCCAGGGCGGGCATCGCGGCGAGAAAATGCTCCAGCGCTTCGAAACGCTGGTCTCGCAGGGGGTTGACGGGGTGATTATCGCCGGCGCTATCGACAAGGGCGGCGAGCTGCGCGATCGTGCCGCCGAAGTAGGGATGCCGCTGGTTTTTGCCTCCCGCGCCAGCTATCTGGACGATATCGACCTGATCCGCCCGGATAACATGCAGGCGGCGCAAATGGTAACGGAACATCTGATTCGCCGCGGTCATCAGCGCATCGCCTGGCTTGGCGGACAAAGCGCGTCCCTGACCCGCGCTGAACGGGTGGGCGGCTATTGCGCCACCTTATTGAAGTACGGACTGCCGTTTCATAGCGAATGGGTTGTCGAGTGTGGCTCCAGTCAGCAGCAGGCGGCGGAAGCCATGATCGCGCTGCTGCGGCAAAATCCGACCATCAGCGCGGTACTTTGCTATAACAGCGTCATCGCCACCGGGGCGTGGTTCGGTCTGCTGCGCGCCGGGCGGCAGAGCGGCGAGGGTAGCGTGGAAAGTTATTTTGAGCAACGCATCGCGCTGGCGGCCTTTGCCGAAGTGCCGGAAGCGGCGCTCGATGATGTCCCCTTGACCTGGGTGACCACCCCCGCCCGTGAGATGGGGAACAGCCTGGCGGAGTGTATTTTACGCCGCCTCGAGGAGGGGCAAGGCAGCGCGCGTAATCAGATTATGCCGCCGCGGCTGGTTATCAGAAAGTAGGGGCCGCCATCGATTAAGGTGTTCCCGGGCTACCTGACTGCAGCCCGGGACATTTTTTTACTGCTGCGGTTCGGCGGTGGGGAGCGTCAGGCCGAACATGGCGGCGAAATCAGCCAGCGGCATTTTCTGCCCGTTTAGCGTGACCTGGCCGTCGGCGTACTGCAGGCTGGAGGTGATCGCGTTATCTTCCATTGTGGTCAGACGGAACATCTGCCCCATCGCCGCCAGCCCTTTGACCTGCTGATCGGCAAGTTTCGCCGCATCCTCCGGCTGGTAGCCTTCCAGCCCGGCAATCTGCGTCATCAGGGCGGTGGCCATATCCACCGGGATCACCAGCTTGCCGTCCAGCGATTTAACGCTGCGGTCCAGTTCATCGGCGACGGTCTGCGGCGCGGCGGTCGTTTGCGCCGGATCCTGCATCAGCACCGACAGATTCAGGGTGCTTTCGCCTTTGGCGTTTTGCCAGCTCAGCGGAGAAATCGTCAGCGACGGATTACCTTTCAACAGAATTGGCAGCGAGCTAAAGAAGATCTCGGTTAACGCCTGCTGATAAAGCTCCGGATTCTGCGCCAGCTCGGGTTTCGCCATCAGCGCCTGCGCCTGGGCGTTATACTGCTGACTGAATTGATGCCACGCCTGACCGTCGAGATTATCCAGCTTAACGGTGAGTTTGCCGCGGCCCATATCCTGATTTTGCAGTTTCAGGCTGTTAAGGTTGTAATCAAGCTGGCTATTGATACGCTTGCCGTCATCGGAGAGCGTAGAGCGGCCGTCGATATTCATGCCTTCCAGCAGCGCCAGCTCTTTACCTTCAACGCCGATAGCCAGTTTTTCAAGGGAAATCTTCTGCTTGCCGATACGTTCCTCAAAGGAGGTCATTTCGGTGGCGCCGTCAGCCTTCAGGTTGCTGAAACTGAGCTGAACTTTCTGGTTGTATTCGTTGACCGCGTTGATCTGCCCGCTGGCCGCTTCGCCGCTCAGGCTAATAGTTTTGCCATCGCGATCGGCATTGAGCTGGAACTGGCCGCCGCTAAAGATAACTTTTTCATTGTCTTTAGCGTAATCCAGCGGGTTAAGGAAGATGGCCGACTGGGTATCGCCGCTGTAGGCAATGCGGGTGTCGATGTTAAACGGCGTTTGTCCTTTAGCAATATCGAACAGCGCTTTGCTGGCATCGTTATTCACGAGGGTGGTGTTGACGGAGGCCATTGCCGGCGCCAGGTTAAAAGATTTTAACGAGGCAAGCGGGAAGGGACCATGATCGACCTTTTCGTCAAACACCAGGCTTTGACCGGCGGCCAATAGACTGTGTTCTTTACCGGCCTGCGGCTTCACCACCAATTGCAGATGGCTGCTGAATAACCCGCGCTGGTAGTCTTGATAGCTCAACTCTACGCCAGCTTCCGGCGCGTTGCTCTGCAGTTGGGCATTCGCCTGCTGCACCATTTCTGCAATACGGTTTTCCAGTTGCTTACCGGTAAACCAGGCTCCGCCTGTCCAGACGACTCCGAGCGCGACGATAACTCCCGCGGCGACCAACGTTTTTTTCATAGCATTTGTCCATAAATGAAACCAGGCGGAACATGCCGCCTGGTTGTGTTGTCATGATGGGGGAAGTCTAGCAACTGCGGATTAAAAGTTCAGTAACTTACTTAAGCTTATTGAACACGCGCGCCAGACGACCTTGGCCGCTGACCAGTACCGGTGATTCGTTGCAGGCGATAAACGCCGATTCACCCGGCTGCAGGGTCAGGCGCTGCTCGCCTTTACGTAGCGTCGCTTCGCCTTCCACGCAGAACAAAATCGCGGCGCTCTCTTGCGCCAGAGAGTCCTCATTACTGGACAGCTCGTGCAACGAGAAGGCGAAATCATCGACCGGGATTGGGAAATCCAGCTCGCTGCCGTGTTGTTCCGGCTGAGTCAGCAGCTCAGAGGCAGGTTTGGCGACAAATTTCACGTTCGCCACCAGTTCCGGAATATCGATGTACTTCGGCGTCAGACCGGCGCGCAGCACGTTATCCGAATTGGCCATTACTTCCAGCGCGACGCCCTGCAGGTAGGCGTGCGGGGTCTCGGCGAACAGGAACATCGCTTCGCCAGGGTTCAGTTTCACCACGTTGAGCAGCAGCGGGGAGAAGAGGCCGCTGTCATCCGGGTAGAATTCAGCGATCAGACGAATGGTCTGCCACGGTTCGCCCTGTTCGCGGTCGAGGGCGTTTTGCAGCACGCTGAGCGCATGCGCTTTTTCCTCACCTTTCATATTCAGCAGGCTGGCGAACAGCTGGCTTAAACGCCCTGCATCCGGCTGTTGAATGAATTCGCCAATTGCCGGATGCGCCTCGGCAACCGGCTGCAGCAGCGCGACAATTTCATTAAATTCGCGGAACGCGTTCATGGCGAGGAACGGCGTCAGGGCGAAGACCAGTTCCGGCTTATGGTTGGGATCTTTATAGTTACGCTCGGCGGCATCCAGCGGAATACCCGCGGCGTTCTCTTTGGCAAAGCCAATTTCCGACGCGCGTTTGTTCGGGTGAACCTGGATGGAGAGCGGCTGGGCGGCGCACAGTACCTTGAACAAGAACGGCAGTTCGCCAAAACGCTCGGCGACGTTAGCGCCGAGGAGGGCATTTTTATCGGCCTCAATGACCTCGCGCAGCGACTGCGGCTGGCCGTTGGCGTTTAGGATCCGCGAACTGCTTTTGGGATGTGCGCCCATCCACAATTCCGCCATCGGCAGGTTGTCCGGATTGGCGATACCGTAAAGGTCGGTTAACGCGGTGTGACTTCCCCATGCATAGTTTTGCACTGAGTTAATGAGCTTCTGCATTCTCAATCCCTGTTTCCACATAAAAATGTTGGCTCTATTAAACCAACAAATCGTCGAGAAGCAACTGCTGAAAGAAAAAGTCGTCCTTGTCTCAGTTTTTGTTAAAAAATTGTGTAAGATTGATCGACTCGCTTTTCTACAGGCAAATGGAGTGTCTGCCTGAAACATAATCAGCCAAGCAGTAAGTGAGAGTACAATGTCGAACAAACCGTTTGTTTATCAGGATCCTTTTCCGCTTAAAAAGGATGACACCGAGTATTATCTCCTCAGCAGTGATTACGTCTCCGTCGCCGAATTCGCCGGCCAGGAAGTTCTGAAGGTTGAACCTCAGGCGCTAACCTTACTGGCCCAACACGCGTTCCACGACGCCTCCTTTATGCTCCGCCCGGCACACCAGCAGCAGGTCGCGGATATCCTCAACGACCCGGAAGCCAGCGAAAACGACAAATACGTCGCGCTGCAATTCCTGCGTAACTCCGATATCGCCGCCAAAGGCATTCTGCCGACCTGTCAGGACACCGGCACCGCGATCATTATGGGGAAAAAGGGACAGCGCGTATGGACCGGCGGCGGCGATGAAGCCGCGCTGGCGCAGGGCGTGTACAACACCTATATCCAGGACAATCTGCGTTACTCGCAGAACGCGCCGCTGGACATGTATAAAGAGGTCAACACCGGTACCAACCTGCCGGCGCAGATCGATCTTTATGCTACCGATGGCGATGAGTATAAATTCCTCTGTATCGCCAAGGGCGGCGGCTCCGCGAACAAAACGTATCTCTACCAGGAAACGAAAGCGTTAATCACCCCGGCGAAGCTGAAAAACTACCTCGTCGAGAAGATGCGCACACTCGGTACCGCAGCTTGTCCGCCGTACCATATCGCCTTTGTGATTGGCGGCACCTCTGCGGAAGCCACGCTGAAGACGGTGAAATTGGCCTCGACCAAATACTACGATGGCCTGCCGACCGAAGGTAACGAACATGGCCAGGCGTTCCGCGATGTGCAGCTGGAGCAAGAACTGCTGCTGGAAGCGCAGAACCTCGGCCTCGGCGCGCAGTTTGGCGGCAAATACTTCGCCCACGATATCCGCGTAGTCCGCCTGCCGCGTCATGGGGCGTCTTGTCCGGTGGGGATGGGCGTCTCCTGTTCCGCCGACCGTAACATTAAAGCCAAAATTAACCGTCAGGGGATCTGGCTGGAAAAACTGGAGAGCAACCCAGGCAAATATATCCCTGAGCACCTGCGCCAGGCCGGTGAAGGCGAAGCGGTGAAGGTGAACCTCAATCAGCCGATGAGCGAGATTCTGGCGCTACTGTCGCAGTATCCGGTGTCAACTCGTCTGTCGCTGAGCGGCACGATCATCGTGGCCCGCGATATTGCCCATGCCAAGCTGAAAGAGCTTATCGATAACGGCGAAGCGCTGCCGCAGTATGTCAAAGATCATCCGATTTACTACGCCGGCCCGGCGAAGACGCCGGATGGTTACGCCTCCGGTTCTCTGGGGCCGACGACCGCTGGCCGCATGGACTCGTATGTCGATCTGTTGCAATCGCATGGTGCGAGTAAAATCATGCTGGCTAAGGGTAACCGTAGCCAGCAGGTGACCGATGCCTGCCATAAACACGGCGGTTTCTATCTCGGTAGTATCGGCGGCCCGGCGGCGGTTCTCGCGCAACAGAGTATCCGCAGCCTTGAGTGCGTAGCTTATCCGGAGCTGGGAATGGAAGCTATCTGGAAAATCGAAGTGGAAGATTTCCCGGCCTTTATCCTCGTTGATGATAAAGGTAACGACTTCTTCCAGCAGATCCAGACGTCGCAGTGCTCGCGCTGCGTGAAGTAAACGACACCGCCCTTCGGGGCGGTTTTTGTTTGGGCCGCTTTAGCGGCACGAACGACTAAAACAACTAATAATTCTGGTTAATACTTAATCCTTTAAGCAGGTGAGCTTGTCGCTATGACGCACTTTGAATCCAAGGAGAAAGTAATGACAACGCATCGCAGTGAAAAAGACTCGATGGGCGCCATCGACGTCCCGGCCGATAAACTTTGGGGCGCGCAGACCCAGCGCTCGCTTGAGCATTTCCGTATCTCAACGGAGAAAATGCCTGGTGAACTGATCTACGCGCTGGCGCTGACCAAGCGCGCGGCGGCGAAGGTGAACCAGGACCTGGGCCTGCTGGCGGCGGACAAAGCGGGCGCCATCATCGCCGCCGCGGATGAAGTCCTCGCCGGCAAGCATGCGCAGGAGTTTCCGTTAGCTATCTGGCAAACCGGCTCCGGTACCCAAAGCAACATGAATATGAACGAAGTACTGGCTAACCGTGCGAGCGAGTTGCTTGGCGGCGAGCGCGGCATGGCGCGCAAAATTCACCCCAATGATGACGTCAATAAAAGCCAGAGCTCGAATGATGTTTTTCCAACAGCGATGCACGTCGCGGCGCTAATCGCGCTGCGCGAAAAGCTGCTCCCGCAGCTACAGGTGCTGCGGGACACGCTACAGGAAAAGTCGCTGGCCTTCGGTGACATTGTTAAAATTGGCCGCACTCACTTGCAGGACGCTACGCCGCTGACGTTAGGGCAGGAGATCTCCGGTTGGGTCGCGATGCTGGAACATAATCTCCGGCATATTGAACACAGCCTGCCGCATCTCGCTGAGCTGGCGCTGGGCGGTACGGCGGTTGGCACCGGCTTGAATACGCACCCGGAATATGCGGTGCGGGTGGCGGCGGAACTGGCGTCGCTTAGCGGGCTACCGTTCGTCACCGCGCCCAATAAATTTGAAGCGCTGGCCACCGTGGATGCGCTGGTTCATGCCCACGGCGCGCTGAAAGGACTGGCGGCTTCGCTGATGAAAGTCGCCAACGATGTGCGCTGGCTGGCCTCCGGGCCGCGCTGTGGCATAGGGGAAATCGCCATTCCGGAGAACGAACCGGGATCCTCCATTATGCCCGGCAAAGTCAACCCGACGCAGTGCGAAGCGTTGACCATGTTGTGCTGTCAGGTGATGGGTAACGACGTGGCGGTGAATATCGGCGGCGCGTCAGGCAACTTTGAGCTTAACGTCTATCGGCCAATGGTCATCCACAACTTCCTGCAGTCGGTACGCCTGCTGGCGGACGGTATGGAGAGCTTTAATGAGCACTGCGCGGTGGGCATTGAGCCAAACCGCGAGCGGATCGGCCAGTTGCTTAATGAGTCGCTAATGCTGGTGACCGCGCTCAATACCCATATCGGCTACGATAAAGCGGCGGAGATCGCCAAAAAAGCGCACCATGAAGGGCTGACGCTGAAAGCCGCGGCGCTGTCGCTTGGTTACCTGACGGAAGCCGAATTCGATAGCTGGGTGCGCCCGCAGGATATGGTTGGCAGCCTTGCTACTCGCTAGCCAGCCATAAATGCAGACGCGGGATCAGTAATCGTAACGACTGCGCCTGCGGCTTGTGGCGGTACTGCACGTTATCGGCATCGTAATTCAAAAGTTCGCCGAGATCCGGCACGCTTACCCCATGCGTGCCGGAGATAAGCGCAATTAGCGGGCCGGGGCAGGCGTACTGCACCTGCTTCTGCTCGCCGGCATACCACACTCTGGCAATCGGCTGTACCTTGACCGGGCGTTTGATTTTCAATTTTGCCCGCTGCGGCAGGGCGGCGATATCCTGAAATTCCCTTTCCAGCTTGCTTTGCCACTGTTCGCGGGTCCAGGGCGGCACCGCGCGCGGCGATTGCAGGCTCTTCTCTAGCTGCATTAATACTTCATCGCGGGTCAGATTTTTAATCACATGCTTATTGGCCCAGCCGAAGCGGATGGTGCTGGGGTCGAGCAGCGGCGTCAGGGTACGATAGGCGCTAAGGGTAATCAGGCCGGGCAGATGGCGGTGAACCCATTCGAAACGCGCGGCGGCCGGCAATCCGGAATCGACGGTGACGATTTTCTCAAACGCCGCTTTCAGCGCGTTAATGGCGCTGATTTTCTCCAGCAGCTCCGCCTGCTGTTGCGTATCAACCGCCAGGCAAATCGCCCCGGGGAGGCGTACCGCCGCCTTGCTGCTGCGGTTTTCCGACTGCTGCTGGATAAACAGGTGGCTGTAGTGCCTGAGCGCCATCTCCAGCGCGCTTTGCCCGACGTGCTGGGTGACCTGAATGGTATCCAGCGGCGCGTGCTCCGCCTCTTTACTTACCGCCGGTAATTCGAAAACCCGCGCCGCCAGCAGACGGCAGCGGCTCAGCGACGCTTTGAAGGTTTGTAGTTCGCGCTCAAGCTCACGAAAGGTGTCATTTAAGCGCGCAACGAGGTCGTAGCTAGCCATGATTACCGCCTTAGTTACAACATACTGTTTGAGTATAAACTATACGCAGACCGTGACGCCTGCGCAAGTTCAGCTAAGCAGAGGTAAAAGCGGGAAGCTGGTGGTAAATGGGCCAGCTGAAAATGAATGCCGCGCCGCCGAGCGAGCTTTCGTCGCAGTGGACTTCACCGGCCATCGCCTGAGCAATACTGTGTACAATCGCCAGCCCCAGGCCGCAGCCGCCGGTGGCGCGATCGCGGCTGGGATCGAGACGGACAAACGGCTCGAATACCCGTTCGCGTTCTTCAAGGGCGATACCCGGGCCATCATCTTCCACTCGCAGCGTCGCCCTTGAACCGGCCAGCGACAGGCCAATCTGAATATGTTGCCGACTGTAGCGCAGGGCATTATTAACCAGGTTATCCAGCACGCGCTCCATTAAACGCATATCCAGCGCGCCGTAGTCGCCCGCCGTAAGCTGGCGCAACGCGACTTCACGCTGCGGATTGACCAGTTGTATATCCTCGACGTGCGCGCGGATCCAGGCCGGGAAATCCGGGGTAGTCAGGTTGAGTTCGTTCTGCGGGCGATCGAGGCGCGCGTAGGTGAGCAGTTCTTCAATCAGCGCTTCTAGTTGCCCGATATCGCGGTTGAGAGCCAGCGACTCGGCCTCGGTCAGATTTTCGCTCATCTCCAGGCGATAGCGCAGGCGCACCAGCGGCGTGCGTAGTTCATGGGCGATACCGTCAATAAGCTGTTTTTTACTGGCTATCAGGGCGTTGATATTATCCGCCATCTGGTTAAAGGCCACGCCGAGTCGCTCGAAGCTCGACATGCTATCGAAATGGATGCGCTCGCTAAAATGGCCTTCGCCGAAGCGCTGTGCGGCGGTTTCGATACGCAACATATCCTGCCAGTGCGGACGCATCCAGATAAACACCGGGAAAGCCAGTGAAATAGCGATAAACGCCATCAGCGCGACGTCCAGCAGGCGCATCTCATGCAAAAAATAGAGATAGGGCACCGGGCCGACCGACAGGACGTAATGGCTGCGCGGGATGCGTTGAATAAAGGTGTACTGATCGTCCAGCGCCACGATATCGCCCGCGCGCAGATGCTGCATCGAGCTTTCCGAGAGCTTGAATTTGCTTAACGGTTCAATGTGCAGATCGAAAGAGAGGTTGAGGTCCAGCTCTTTCAGCGTGTTGCTCCAGTCGCGCGGCGGGATCTCGCGCAGTTCGCTGCGCATCAGATAGAGCGAGCTTTTCATCAGATCGTCCAGCGACTGGCGTCCGGCGCGCTCGGCGGTGAATTTATACACCAGGCCGACCAGCATGGTCATGACCAGGAAGCAGACGAACAGCAAAAGGTAAAACTGCACAAACAGTTTTTTCATTAATCATCACCGGTCATTAACTGGGTTATCTTGCGTCAAAAGATTCTACAGGAGAAGGATCCCGCTCGGCAAAGTTCTCACCGACACGCCAGGCCAAATGACCGATAGCCGTATTGTGCCATTTCCCCGGCCTGTCAGGTGCCAGCCTCTCTGTTAATTTAAGCGCCCCTTAAATGATGGAGAGCGCCAGATGACTAAGCCCGTGTATTTGCATACTGATAATGATGTTGAGATTTTGAAAACCTTCGATATGGTCCTGAGCCATATGCAGGCGATCGCCGACCCTTATCAGTGGAAGTGGGTGATTACCGGCTGGCACAGCATCCTGCAGAACGCGATGGTGTTGGCGCTGTGTCAGGGTAATGACTTTCAGGTCTACCTGGCCGACGGTAAAGCGTCGACACAAGAAATCTTCCAGCAAATCTGTAACGACGATTTCTCCAACATCAATAAACTGCAGCTGCCGTCCTTCATGGCGCTATACCGTGCGACGAGGGAGAGCAGCGCCTTCACACCCAGCGAAGTCTGTACGGTGGCGGTGGGCAAGCTTCACCAGCTGCGTAACGATTTCATCCATTATCATCCGGGAGGCTGGAGTCTACAGGTCGATGGTTTACCGCAGTGGATTCTGGCGAGCGGCGAACTACTGGATCATTTCCTCGCCAGCGGTGAGGTCGTACGCTGGTATGACGAAAACGACGAAATGGCATTCAGAGAGAAATACGCTGAATTTCAAGACCGACTACACGGTGTGATGTCGGTCTATTCCTGACGCGGATTAATTATCCCAGGCGTGCGGGGCAAACAGATAGCCTTTGTTGCGCACCGTCTTGATGCGGTAGGGCTCGGTGGCGTTGTCGAGCAGCTTTTTACGCAGGCGTGAAATCGCGACATCGACGCTGCGATCCATGCCGTCGTAGCTGACGCCGCGGAGATTTTTCAACAGCGCATCGCGATCCATAATCTGCCCGGCATGGGTCGCCAGTTCCCACAGCAGGTCGAAATCGGCGGTGGATAAAGCCACGTTGTCGCCGCCGAGCAATACCTGACGGTTAACCGGGTCGATCGACAGCGAACCAAAAACAATGGCTTTATGCGGCGTCAGGGTTGCGGGAGCGGGCATCGACGGCGAAGCCACGTGCTGGCGCAGATGCAAACGCAAGCGGGCCAGCAGCACCGCAGGTGGGGTGGTTTTGAGGATGTAATCACTGGCGCCCATCTCCAACGACAGAATATGGTTCATATCGCTATCGAGCGAGGTCAGCAACACGATCGGACCCTGCCACTGGCTGCGCAGGTCGCGGCACAGCGTCATCCCGTCTTTGCCAGGCAGCATGATATCCAGCAGTACCAGATCGGGTTGTTCACGAGCAATAACCTCTTCGGCCCGGTCGCCGCGCGGCTCAACAACCACGTCCATATCATGTTTTCCCAGATAGGCGGCGATAAGCGCGCCAACTTCGGGCTCATCCTCAACAAAAACGATCTTATTCATATCTTACGCGTATAAATTAAAAAGCTAACATACACCGCCCGCAAATTGCCTGCCATTAATCTTTCATAAACAAATGTTCTTCCGTTATGCTGGTAGAAATTGTTGTTCAAATGTTAAGGCATAAAATGGGGCTGTTGATTAAAGCGCTGCTGGGAGCGCTGGTGGTGGTACTGATAGGCGTACTGTCAAAAACCAAAAATTACTATATTGCCGGCTTAATTCCGTTATTTCCGACCTTCGCGCTTATTGCCCACTATATCGTCGCCAGTGAGCGTGGCATTGAAGCGCTACGCACGACTATTGTCTTCGGTATGTGGTCAATCATACCGTATTTTATCTACTTACTTTCGTTATGGTACTTCACTGGCGTAATGCGCCTGCCTTACGCGCTGGCAGGCGCGGTGATCTGCTGGAGTCTGGCGGCCTGGCTGCTCATCCTCGGCTGGAGCCGTTTCCACTAGCGCAGCGGTCGGCCGCCGTCGACAGCGAAAGAGCGGCCGGTGACGTAGCAACTGGTGAACAGATAATCGATGAGGTCGATAATCTCTTTTTCACCCGGCGCGATTTTCATCAGCGATTTATCCAGCGCCTGTTTACGATATTCAGCGTCATCATGCTCGTTGAACATAATCAGCGATGGCGCGATGGCGTTGACCTTTACTTCCGGGGCCAGCTTACGGGCGAAAGAGCGAGTCATATTATCAAGCGCCGCTTTACTGGCGGCATAGGCGATATGCTTATCGCTGCCGCGTTCCACTACGTAGTCGGTAATATGAATAATATCGCTGGCCGCGTGACCAAAACCGCGCAGCAGGCTCTCCAGCGCGTGGTTAAGCAGATAGGGCGCGTGGACATGAATTTGCATCATCCGCGATATCACCGTGGATAACGACACGCCCGGTTTCTCCGCCATCCAATCACTGGCGTTATGAATAATCGCGCGCAGGCCGTTGGTCTGCGCTTTCACCGCTTCCGCGAAGGTAAGAATACCGTCGTCGCTGCTGAAATCAGCCTGCAGACACACCGCGCCGGCTTCGCGCAGGGTGTCAATCGAAGGATAATGCTGGCGATAGCTGACGATCACCGGTTGCTGCTGGTTTAAAAAATGGTGTGCCAGAGCGAGGCCGATACGGCGGCCTGCTCCCGTGATCAGGACCGGACGAGGCTGTGCTTCAGCCATGGGTATCTCCTTTCAAGTTCAGCGGTAGGGCAACCGCTTACCCCACCAGCATCCACGTTGCCGGAACGGCGGCAACCAGCAAAAAACCAATTAATGCCATTTCACGGCGTTTGAGCATGCGATCGTGCTGGTGAGTACGCCGGGCGTACAGGAAAACCAGAAGACCCGGAGCGTAAAGTACCACCGACAATAGCAAATGCACAGGACCGGACGCATACAATAACCATAAGCCATAAACGCACGCGCCGACACCCACGGCTTTGTGTAAAGGACGCACGGCAATCTTAAGCAGGAAAGCGCCGACGAGGAAATAGGGCACCAGAATCATTTCTGAGGCGATGGTTAGCAGGGTACCGTAGTCAGATCCGGTAAGCCAAATCAGCACCAGACAAATCTGCACGCTGATGTTGGTCAACCACAGCGAGGAAGAGGGCGCATTATTCTTATTAGTTTTGGCGAACAGGCGCGGGAACGCTTTGTGCGTCGCCGCCAGATACGGCACTTCGGCGGCCATAATGGTCCAGCTTAAATAGGCGCCGCAGACGGAGATAATTAATCCCGCGGCGATCACGACCTCGCCCCATGACCCCATCATCTTGACCATCAGGCCAGCCATCGACGGGTTGCGCATTTCAGCCAGTTCTGGGCGGGCGACAACGCCCAGCGACAGCAGGGTGACCAGCAGATAAACCGCCAGCGCCGAGACCACCGCCAGTAGCGTCGCGCGACCAACGTCGCGCTTATGACGGGCGCGGGCGGAAACCACGACCGCGCCCTCCACGCCGATAAATACCCACAGGGTGATCAGCATGGTGTTTTTCACCTGTTCCCATACCGGTACGCCGAGAGCGATACCGCTGAAATCGAGGCGGAAAGTATCGAGCCGGAACGCGATAGCGGCCAGCGCTACGAAAGCGCCGAGCGGCAACAGTTTAGCCAGCGTCGCCACCAGGTTAATGCCTGCCGCAGTCTGGACCCCACGCAGCACCAGAAAATGCACCACCCATAACAGCACGGACGCGCCGACGATCGCCTGCCAGGTGTTACCGTCACCAAAAATACGCATCTCCGGCGTATCGGTGAAGAAACTTAGGGCCGAGAAGACGATTACCAGGTAGGAGACATTGGCAATCACCGCGCACAGCCAGTAACCCCAGGCGGAACAGAAACCGATCAGTTCGCCAAAACCTTCGCGAGCATAGGTAAAGATACCGCCGTCCAGTTCCGGACGGATTCGGGTCAGCAATAGCATGGCGAAAGCGAGGAATAAAATCCCGACGCCGGTGATGGCCCAGCCGATAAGCAGAGCGGATGGGCTGGCAACGGCAGCCATGTTTTGCGGCAAACTGAAAACGCCCGCGCCCAGCATGGAGCTGAGTACCAGTGCGGTCAGGGCGCTAAGGCCCAGTTTCTTTTCCATTGTATTCCCGAGGTGGCAACAGTGAATCAAGAATATTTATTTGGCGAAATCGCATAAAAATGGAGGATTACGCTAAGGCGCGGGATTTTACGGAGTGTCTTGTACGCATGCAATGGCGGCGGGCGAAAAAATGCAAAAAGGCGACGTGATGTCGCCTTTTTGAGCAGCTGAAACCGATTACTTATACAGGTCGGCGCTGATGGTGATATTACCGCCACGTTCCTGCCACTGGCGGGTGATGTGGTAATATTTCGCCCCTTTCTTGGCCGCGCGTTTCGCGGTCTGATAGGAGATTTCCGTCATGTTGCCATAGTTACCGGTGAATTTGATGCTATCAAACGGCACCATCTGCGCGGCGGTGATTTTGTTCACCTCTTCAACTTTCGTGCCGTCCGGCAGGGTGACAGTGTAACGTCCGCCTTTCGACGATTGGGTTTCGTAGAACAGACCTACGCCGGTACCTGCGCCGACCGCGGCAGAGGAGGCCACGCCTGGGATTTCGACGTTTTTAGCCGCTTCGCCGCCTTTCGCCAGAGCGGCGCGACCGGCTTCAGAATCAGCAGGAATCGCATCCGGGCTCTGCAGTACGCGCTTCTGCGCATCCTTTTTATAAATATAAGCGGTGATGCGCTGGTTGCCGCCCTGGTTGGCGTCAACCTGGCGGACGATGAAGAAGGCATACGCGCCTTTAGCTTTTGCCGCTTTGGCGATGGCGTCGTTGACTTCCGGCTGGCTACGATAGAAGCCCTGCACGGTCACGGTGTCATATGGCATCAGCGCGACGGCCTGATCTTTCGGCAGTTCCATCACGCCGTTAATAATACGGTTTTTCGGGGTATCCGCCTGCGGGGCGTTTTCTTTATAAAAATCCGCCGTTACGCGCCAGTTGCCGCCGTTGCCGAAATCTGAGGTGTCGACAACATAAAAGGAAGCTGCGCCATCTTTATCCGCCTTACGGGAAACCGCCTGTACGGCATCGCCAATCGCGTTAAAACGGCCAGTGACGACGACGCGGTCATAGGGCTTCAGCGCTGCCGCTTGCTCCGGAGTCAGCTCGGTCGCTGCATGGGCAGACAACGCGGTGGTAGCCAGAAGAGCAGACGCCAGGAGTGTGTTCTTAAGCTTCATAAAAATAATCCTTTGCCTTGCGCAAACCATGTACTGGTATTGTTGTTGACTGAAAACAGGTGATTATTGCATTTAAACAACGTAACTGTCTGCGTCATTTTTCACTTCCCGCCCGAATCGTTCGTTACAAAAATATAACAAATACTGATATGTTGAAAAAACAGCTCCTTGAACAGCAAAATCGATAATCAATATCACTTTTATAAGTTAACGTAATGTTAATGCAATGATACTGGCGGTAATAAATGGCGAATTAATCCCAAAGGTAAGCGAATTATCAGGTTCTGGCATAAAATTAAGGCAAATATTGCTGCCTGACGCAGTCAGGACTAATTTTTCTCAATAAAATCAAAAATTCTGTTTTAACGATGTAGATCACAATCGGTATTTTCAGTAGGTTATAAAAAGTTTGTTACTGTTTCATTTTCCAGATGAATACCTGTGCGGCGTTTTTGCGCCGCCGCTGGCGCATTTGTGAAAAAAATAAACCATCATCAAAAACCGATGGAAGGGAAAACTATGCGAATTGGGATACCAAAAGAGAGCTTAGCTCAGGAAACCCGGGCCGCTGCGACGCCGAAGACGGTCGAGCAGCTGCTTAAGCTCGGGTTTAGCGTGGCGGTCGAGAGCGGAGCCGGGAAACTGGCGAGCTTCGACGATGAAGCCTTCGAACAGGCGGGCGCGGAAATCGTCAGCGCGGATAACGTCTGGCACTCCGACGTCATCCTCAAGGTTAATGCGCCGAGCGATGCGGAAATTGCGAAGCTCAACCCGGGCACTACGCTGGTGAGTTTCATCTGGCCGGCGCAGAATCCGGATCTCATGGAAAAGCTGGCCGCTCGCGGTATCAACGTGATGGCGATGGACTCGGTGCCGCGTATTTCCCGCGCCCAGTCGTTAGATGCGCTGAGTTCGATGGCCAACATCGCTGGTTATCGCGCGATTGTCGAAGCGGCGCACGAATTCGGTCGTTTCTTTACCGGGCAGATCACAGCGGCAGGTAAAGTACCGCCGGCGAAGGTGATGGTAATCGGCGCAGGCGTTGCTGGCCTTGCGGCGATCGGCGCGGCGAACAGCCTCGGCGCCATCGTCCGCGCCTTCGATACCCGTCCGGAAGTGAAAGAACAGGTGCAGAGTATGGGCGCCGAGTTCCTTGAACTGGACTTTAAAGAAGAAGCGGGCAGCGGCGACGGTTATGCCAAAGTCATGTCTGAAGCCTTTATCAAAGCCGAAATGGCGCTGTTCGCCGCACAGGCTAAAGATGTTGATATCATTGTCACCACCGCGCTGATCCCGGGTAAACCGGCGCCGAAGCTGATTACCCGCGAAATGGTTGACTCCATGAAGTCGGGCAGCGTGGTCGTCGACCTGGCGTCGCAAAACGGCGGCAACTGTGAATACACCGTGCCGGGCGAAGTCGTGACCACCGCTAATGGCGTGAAAATTATCGGTTATACCGACCTGCCGGGTCGTCTGCCGACGCAATCTTCTCAGCTCTACGGCACTAACCTGGTAAACCTGCTGAAGCTGCTGTGCAAGGATAAAGACGGGAATATCACCATCGATTTCGACGATGTGGTGGTACGTGGCGTTACCGTGGTCCGCGAGGGCGAAATTACCTGGCCGGCGCCGCCGATTCAGGTATCCGCGCAGCCTCAGGCGACGACGAAAACCGTCGAAGCGCCAAAAGAGGAGGCCAAACCAGGTTCGCCGTGGCGTAAATACGCGCTGATGGCGCTGGCGATTATCCTCTTTGGCTGGCTGGCGAACGTCGCGCCGAAAGAGTTTCTGGGTCACTTTACCGTCTTCGCGCTCTCCTGCGTAGTCGGCTACTACGTGGTGTGGAACGTGTCGCACGCGCTGCACACGCCGCTCATGTCGGTAACCAACGCCATTTCAGGGATTATTGTCGTTGGGGCATTGCTGCAGATAGGGCACGGCGGCTGGGTCAGCTTCTTGAGCTTTATCGCGGTGCTGATCGCCAGCATTAATATTTTTGGTGGTTTCACCGTCACTCAGCGCATGCTGAAAATGTTCCGCAAAAACTAAGGGGTAGCACATGTCTGGAGGATTAGTTACAGCTGCATACATTGTTGCCGCTATTCTGTTTATCTTTAGCCTTGCGGGGCTGTCAAAGCACGAAACGTCGAAGCAGGGCAACCTGTACGGCATCGCTGGGATGGCGATTGCGCTGATTGCCACCATCTTTGGGCCGGACAGCGGTAATGTCGGTTGGATAATCGTGGCGATGGTTATCGGCGGGGCGATTGGTATCCGCCTGGCGAAGAAAGTCGAAATGACCGAGATGCCTGAGCTGGTGGCGGTGCTGCATAGCTTCGTTGGTCTGGCGGCGGTGCTGGTTGGCTTCAACAGCTATCTCGACCACGGACCGGGCCTCGATCAGGTGCTGGCGAATATTCACCTGACCGAAGTGTTCCTCGGCATCTTTATCGGCGCCGTGACCTTCACCGGCTCGATCGTTGCCTTTGGTAAGCTGCGCGGCAAAATTTCGTCAAAACCGCTGATGCTGCCGAATCGCCATAAGCTGAACCTGGCGGCGCTGGTTATCTCCTTCCTGCTGCTGGTGGCCTTCGTGCGTACCGACAGCACCGGAACGCAGGTACTGTGCCTGCTGGTGATGACCATTATCGCCCTCGCGTTCGGCTGGCACCTGGTGGCGTCTATCGGCGGCGCGGATATGCCGGTCGTGGTATCGATGCTGAACTCGTACTCCGGTTGGGCGGCGGCGGCGGCGGGCTTTATGCTCAGCAACGACCTGCTGATCGTGACCGGCGCGCTGGTGGGTTCTTCCGGTGCGATCCTCTCCTACATTATGTGTAAGGCGATGAACCGTTCCTTTATCAGCGTTATTGCTGGCGGTTTCGGCACCGATGGCGGCAGTTCCAGCGGCGATGAAGAAGTCGGTGAGCATCGTGAAATCAGCGCTGAAGAAACGGCGGAAATGCTGAAAAACTCGCATTCGGTGATCATCACCCCGGGCTACGGTATGGCGGTGGCGCAGGCGCAGTATCCGGTCGCGGAAATCACTGAGAAGCTGCGTGCGCGCGGTATCAAGGTGCGCTTCGGGATCCATCCGGTCGCCGGGCGACTGCCGGGGCACATGAACGTGCTGCTGGCGGAAGCGAAGGTTCCGTATGACGTGGTGCTGGAAATGGACGAAATCAACGATGATTTCGCCGATACCGATACCGTACTGGTGATCGGCGCGAACGACACCGTCAACCCAGCGGCGCAGGACGATCCGAAGAGCCCGATCGCCGGTATGCCGGTGCTGGAAGTGTGGAAGGCGCAGAACGTGGTGGTCTTCAAACGTTCGATGAACACCGGCTATGCTGGCGTGCAGAATCCGCTGTTCTTCAAAGAGAACACCCACATGCTGTTTGGCGACGCTAAAGCCAGCGTGGATGCCATTCTGAAAGCGCTGTAATAGCGCAACGCTCTAAGCCGTCTCTGTTGAGACGGCTTTTTTATATAGGCAGTGAAACCATGATTTTGCTCATAAAGTGAACGGTGATGGGTGTTATACTATGCCTGTTTTTTCACCACACTGAGGATATTATGGATACCGAGTTAACCCCCACGCAGATGGCCATCGAGTACCTGCGCCGCGACACTTCCGTTATGACCCCCGCGCAGTACCTGAAGAAGCTCAAACTCCTCGAGCTCGAGTTTGCCGATCTGATGTCGCTTTCATCGATGGAGCTGAAAGAAGAGATCGACCTGGCCTGGCGTTTAGGTATCCACTAACGCATTCTGTAAGTTTATTAAATTAGCGTTGATATCCGGGGCCGTAAGGCCCTTTTTCTTTTTTGCGGGCGCGGCAAAAAAATCCCCCGGCGGGCGGGGGACGTTAGATAATATTTCAAACCTGATGAGACGCTGTTAGTCGTCGTCTTCATCGTCCAGTTCAACTGGAGTTTGATAAGCTTCAGGTTTCAGTACCAGCAGGTCGCAGCGCAGGTGGTCGATAACCTGTTCCGCGGTATTGCCGAGAAACGCGGCAGAGATGCCGGTGCGGCCAACGGTGCCCAGCACCACAATCCCGGCCTGCAGGTGTTCAGCTAAATCAGGGATAACCTCTTCAGGCAGCCCTTTCTCTACGTGGGTGCGGCTTTCATCAATGCTGAATTTCTGGCGCAGCGCTTTCATTGCCAGTAGATGCTGGCCGCGAATCGCATCGTTATAGATGCTCGGGTCAAAATCAGGTAATTCAATGGCGATGTTGATAGGCGTCACCGGATAGGCGCCAACCAGATGTACTTCGGTATGGTTAACCTGATCGGCGAGGGCGATGGTCTCCCGCACCAGTTTTTCATTGAGGGCGTTGTGATAGTTCTCTTCACTGGCAAGATTAACCGCCACCAGCGCTTTACCGCCTTCCGGCCAGGGCTGATCTTTAACCATCCACACCGGACATGGACATTTGCGCAGCAGGTGCCAGTCGGTCGGCGTGAAGATGACCGCTTCGAGTTTGTCGTGCTGATGGGCCATTTTCAGCAGCAGGTCGTGTTTATCGCTGATGATTTCCTGAATGATGGCTTCAAAGGGGCGGTTGTGCCATACCACTTTGATATCGATTGGCACCCCGGATTCAATATAAAACTTGGCCTGTTCACGGATCCAGGCGCTGCGTTGGCTAATCACGCCCTGGCGCATCGCCGTCCGCTCGTCGGGCGACAGCAGGGTGGTCATTTCGTAGGAAAAATCATAGATCGGCAAAAAGGCTTTGATGCGTCCACCAATCCGTTGGTGCAGATACACCGCGCGCCGTAATGCAGGCTGGTCGTCCTGGTTAGGGTCGATTACTACCAGCATGTTCTGATACTTCGCCATACAGGGTCTCCTTACAGCTGTAGCTACAGTCAGTATTTAAAAAGATAACCTATATGGATGAATTGAAACAGGGGATGACCCTGGCCAGATCAACAAATTAGAAAAAAATGTCGATCCGGCACAAGGTAGAAGAAAGTATAGCGGAGATAAATCAGGCGACGTTGCGCGCCTGGCCTGCCAGTTGCGCCAGCAGATCGCTGTTTTCGATGGTGATATATTTCCCTTTCACCGCCAGCATACCGCTTTTCTGGAAACGACCGAGCAGACGGCTGATGGTTTCTACCGTCAGGCCCAGATAGTTGCCGATGTCGCCACGCGTCATGGTCAGGCGGAACTCACGTGGTGAGAAGCCGCGCTGCGCGAAACGGCGGGACAGGTTGTAGATAAACGCCGCCAACCGTTCTTCTGCGTTCTTTTTGGAAAGCAACAGGATCATGTCCTGATCGCCTTTGATCTCGCCGCTCATCAGGCGCATCATCTGCTGACGCAGGTTCGGCATTTTACCGGAAAGATCATCCAGCGTTTCGAACGGAATTTCGCATACCATCGAGGTTTCCAGCGCCTGCGCAAAGCTTGGGTGCAGGGCGGTGCCAATGGCGTCAAAACCGACCAAATCACCCGCCAGATGGAAGCCAGTAATCTGCTCATCGCCTTGTTCGGTGATGGTGTAGCTTTTGATGGTCCCTGAACGGATAGCGTACAGCGACTTCAGCTCATCACCCGCTTTGAACAGGGTTTGCCCTTTCTGAATAGGCTTCTTGCGCTCGATGATATTATCAAGCTGATCCAGCTCATGTTCGTTCAAAGTAAAGGGGATGCAGAGCTGGCTAATGCTGCAATCCTGACAATGGATTGCACAACCACCAGACTGAATGCGTCGTATAATTCGCTTTTCCGGGATCATATGTCTGCTCAAGCTTTAATTGATATTGGTCAATTTTAACATCTTTTTGAGGAGCAAGTAAGTCTCGAAACCCGGAAAGACGTAATATTAGAAGGGTAAATATATCACTCGCCATATCTCTTTGATAATAAGAAAATTATTAGGCGATTAATTATTGTAAAGTTACCTGTAATTTCCAAAAAAGGCATTATCTGTCAAAGCAGCAAATAGCCCTCATGGCGCAATAACCACTCTTTCCGCTGTACGCCGCCGGCGTAGCCGGTCATGGTGCCGTTACGGCCAATCACGCGATGGCAGGGAACCACGATGCTGATCGGATTGGAACCATTTGCCGCGCCGACCGCGCGTGCTGCGCCTGGACGGCCAAGAACCTCGGCTAACTGACCGTAGTGCATGACTTGTCCGCAGGGAATCGTACGCAGCGCTTGCCACACCTGGCGTTGAAACGGCGTACCGCCGGTTGCGGTCGGCAGGGTATCGATAATCGCAAGATCGCCGTCGAAGTATTGCTGCAGCTTCGCGCTCAGCCCGCCCGGATCGCGCGCATCAACGCGATTATAACCCTCGTGACGGTAGTGGATGTCCAGCAGTTGCTCCATACGATCACGGTGCTGATCCCATTCCACGGCGCGCAGGTTAAATTGTTCATCGCAAATGACCCACAACGGCCCCAGCGGGGTGTCGATTTTATCTTGCAGCAGCGTCAGCATCGGTCTTCCTTCTACGAGGTTATTTCGCCAAGGGCACACCATATCATGACGTGCGGCCTGCAAACTATACCTCCGAAAGGTCAGCAAATAATGAAACCTGTACTATTAATTTATAAATACGAATCGCAGTCATTTAAATTCAGTCATTCCATTGCCCGATCGCAAATTGCAGGAATAAAGGAAGGGGTGAAGTAATGTTTATTTTTGCATTAACTACCAGGCGCGTCGTGAAGGGCATTTTGCTACCTTTGTCTGGCGGCGAATTTCCCTGTGCGGAGAAGCGTTCAGTTCAAATTCCTATGCAGTTTGTCATACGCACGCGGATTAGTGTGAACTGGCTAATCCACCGGGAGGCACCCGGCGCCGCAGATAAATATACAGGCATTCCTTGAGTCAATTATTTTTCCAGCGCTTTGGCGCTGGTTTTTTTTAACCAACAGAAAGGTGGCGATATGCAATACATATTAACGGGAGTTGTTGTGTTGATTATCAGTGGGTTAGCTATCAATTTGCTGTCGGTGGTCATCGAAAGCCTGTATAAAACGTTCCTGCATCGCAGCACATCGCGTTAACGCCCGCAGGCCCTCCCTGGCCTGTCGCTGCGTTAGGGTAAGCGTGGATAAATACCTGGGCCAATCGGTAGCCCTACCAGATACCAGCCCACCAGCAGCAGTAGCCAGACGGCTAAGAAAATGAGTGGGTAGGGTAATACCAGCGAATAGTAGGTGCCCAGTCTGGCTTCGGGCCGGTAGCGCTGTAAAAAGCCGAGAAACAGCGGCACAAACGGCGATACCGGCGCGAGCGGCAGCACGGAAGAGTCAGCGATACGAAACAGGATCTGCGCAAACGCCGGGTGAAAGCCCAGCAGCATGAACATTGGTACAAAAATGGGCGCCAGAATCGACCAGATAGCCGAACCGCTGGCGATAAACATACACAAAAACGCCGACAGCAGCGCCAGGCCGACAAACGCCGGCACGCCATTCATTCCCGCGCTTTCCAGCACATCGGTTAGACCAACGGCCATGAATTTACCCATATTGCTCCAGTTAAACATGGCGACAAACTGGGCCAGTGGGAAGACCATCACGATAAATCCGGCCATCTCCTTCATCGGCTCGATCATTAACTGCGGCAGGTCAGCCTGACGGCGAATTTTGCCGGTAGCGATGCCGTAAGCCAAAGACACGACAAAAAAGAAAAAGATAATCAGCGGCACAATGCCTTTAATAAAGGGCGAGGGCATCACGGTATGTTTGATGGGATCGCGCAGGATGCCGTTTTCCGGCACCACCATCAGCGCGATAACCGCCACAAACAGCAGCGCCGCGATACCGGCAATACGCAGCCCGAACCGCTGTTCCGCCGTCAGCGTCTGCAGCGTTTCATCGCTCTTACCCTGCCACTTTCCTAACCGTGGCTCGACCAGTTTATCGGTGATTAATCCGCCGACCAGCGTCAGAACGATGACTGAGGTGGCCATGAAATACCAGTTGTCGATAACGCTAACATGCAGCGAGGCATCAAGCGTTTTCGCCGCTTCGGTACTGATACCAGAGAGCAACACGTCGGTGGTGACAATAAGTAAATTTGCCGTAAACCCGCAGCCGACGCCGGCGATTGCCGCCAGCAAACCGGCTACCGGATGGCGGCCGACGGCGAGAAACATTAACGCCCCCAGCGGCGGCATAATGACCAGCGCCGCATCGGAAGAGATGTGGCTGAAGAAGGCGATAAATAACACCATGTAACTGGCGTAACGCGCGCTAACGTGCGATGACATCTTGACCATCAGCGACGGCAGCAGGCCGACCCGTTCGGCAAAACCAGCGCCGAGCACCAGCGCCAGAATCGCCCCCAGCGGCGCGAAGCCGCTAAAGTTTTTAATCACGTTTGGCAGAAACCAGTGCAGCCCTTCAACGCTGAGCAGATTCTTTACCACCACTCGCGAACCGTCGGTAGGGTTCTGCACGCCGACGTTTAGCGCCGACAAAATGGCGGTGGCGGCCATCAGCGCGACGATCAGATAGATAAACAGCAAAAATGGATGCGGAACCTTATTACCTATTTTTTCAACCCAGCCATACAGCTTACCGGTGGGGGAATGCGACGGTATGGATGACATACTCATGGGCGTTCCTCAGTTGTCGTTGTTGTGTTGGTTGCGGCATGCCTCATGGGTTGTCAGCTGTTGTTTTTATTGGCGATTGCCATGCGCTGTACGCTATCCCAGAGGCTAGTTTTTCTTATTTTAAAATTGATGGTACGACGTCACGCGGGATCGGCCACTGATATGGGCTAACCGCCAGTACCTGAGCCAGTTCCTGCTGGCTTGCTTCAAGCAACGGCCTGTCGCTGAACAAACGAATCGCCGTCGCTCCCAGTATCTTACCCGCCAGCAGCATCCCTTTATGGGCAATGGAGGTTCTTCCCTGGCTCACCAGTTGCCAGCTATGCAGCGGCGTACCGATGGCGAAGCAGGGGCTAAAACACTGGGCCACCGGCGCTTTCCAGCTCACATCGCCGACGTCGGTAGAGCCGGCCAGAACGTTTTCCGTCGCGGCCCACGGCGCGACTTCATCAATCAACACCGTGTCGTGATGGCGGCGGGCAAACGCTTTTCCTTCTTCACCGCTGGTGCCGGCAATATTCTTCAGGCTGTTATTTATATCGTTCACGCCGAGCGTGGCGCGAATATCCGCCGCGAAAGCGCGCTCTTCGTCACTCCATTGCGGCGTACCGTAATGACATACGGCCTGATACATTGCCGCTTCCAGCGTGCGATTGGGGAGATAGCTGGAACAGGCTTTTTCAAAACGGCAACTGACGCTGGTTTCGGTCATCAGCGCGGCGCCCTGGGCTATTTTCTCAATGCGGGCGAAAATTTGCTGCACGTCGGCCATTTCCGGAGCGCGAATTAAATACAGCACTTCAGCCTGCGCCTGCACCACGTTGGGCGACACGCCGCCGGTATCGGTAATGGCGTAGTGCACACGCGCCTTCTCGATAATATGCTCATTGAGGAAGTTACTGCCGGTGGTCATCAGCGTGACGGCGTCCAACGCGCTACGCCCCAGATGCGGTGAGTTTGCCGCGTGCGCGGCGGTTCCGGTAAAGCGCCACGCCGCCTGAATATTGGCCAGCGTGCTGGTGCTGAACATCCCGGCCCAGGCTTCCGGATGCCAGGTAAGGGCGGCGTCGATATCATCGAATAACCCTTCGCGCACCATAAAGGTTTTACCCGAGCCGCCTTCTTCGCCCGGGCAACCATAAAAGCGCAGGGTGCCCGAGCCGCCTTGCTGCTGCAGCCAGTGTTTCGCGGCGACGGCGGCGGCGAACGCCGCGGTGCCGAGTAGATTATGCCCACAGCCGTGGCCGTTTTCCCCCGGCGTCGCGGATGTTGGTTCAGCACTGTGTGCCTGTTGGCTGAGACCTGCCAGCGCATCAAACTCGCCGAGCAGGGCGATAACCGGTTTACCCTCGCCAAAGCTGGCGATAAACGCATTGGGGATTCCACCAGCGTTACGGCTTAGCTGAAAGCCTTCCGCTTCCAGCGCGTCGGCCAACCGCGCGGCGGACCAGAATTCCTGGAAGCGGGTTTCCGGATGATCCCAGATATCATCGGCAATAGCGCAAAAATCGTCGCGTCGCGATTCAATGATGTCATCAACAAATTGATAGATCTTTTCCATCACACGCCTCGCTGCCAGGGAAAGTTGAGCGCGATGCGCGCCAGCGTCTCGACCGCGATGGTCATCACGCCTTCGTCGAAATCAAATTTCTCATTGTGATGTCCGGCGCTCAGTTCAGTACCGAAAATCATGTATGAAGCCAGCCCGCCGCGTTCCTGTACGCGCGCCATCATCAAAGTGGCATCTTCGGATCCCGCCGGCGCGGCAATATGATCGACCGCCTCTACCACCCCCGGCACCTGTGCTGCCTGCTCACGCAGGTATCGCACCCACGCCGGAGAGGGCGCGCTGGAGGTCGCCGCGCCCATGAGCCGAAGTTCATAGCGGGCTTCATACATCGCTGCGGCGCCGGCAATCACATTTTGCGCCCGCTCAAACACATACTGGTTGATAGCTTCCGTCTCGCCGCGGGTTTCCACTTTTATCAGCGCGGAAGAAGGGACCACGTTGCGCCCGGTGCCGGCCTGCATAACGCCGACGTTAACCCGCGAGGCGCCGGCGCTGTGCGGCGCGATGGCGTGTAATGCGAGGGCGGCCTGCGCGGCGGCCAGTAGCGCGTTGCGCCCATCTTCCGGTTTGCCGCCGGCGTGTGCCGCGACACCCTCGAATTGCACGTCGAATTTGGTGGTCGCCATAAAGTTGTCACCGCCGCAGACCACGGTGCCGCTGGGGACGCCGGTGCCGATATGAATGGCGGTGAAGTAGTCCACGTTATCGAGCACGCCGGCCGCCACCATCGCGCGCGCGCCGCGGGTACCTTCTTCGGCAGGCTGGAAAATCAGCTTGATGATCCCGTTGAGCCGATCGGCATACTGCTGTAGCACATGCGCTAAACCCAGCCCAATGGCGGTATGGCCGTCATGGCCGCAGGCGTGCATCATCCCGGCGTTGCAGGAGGCGAAACCCGCGCGATGCGGGCGATGGCAATCGTCGTGTTGTTCGTTAAGATCGAGCGCGTCCATATCGACGCGAAACGCCAGCGTCGGGCCGGGGCGGCCGGTGTCCAGGGTGGCGACGACGCCGGCGAATCCGCCTTCAAAAGCCGGTAGCCAACGTTCCGGCGCTCCCTGTTCGCGGGCGCGCTGGAATGCCTGCTCCAGGGTGGCATCGTCGGGCAGCCCCATCCGGCTGTCGGCATCAATAACGTCGCGCCCCAGCGCCAGTTGATAACCGAGGCCGTCTAAGATCCCGGCAACCTTGCTGGCGGTACGAAATTCCAGCCAGCCGGACTCCGCGTGCAGGTGAAAATCACGACGCCATTGCGTCATTTCCGGCGCCAGTTGGCTGATGAATTCATGAAGTTGCGGCATAACCCTTCCTGTCATAATTAAAAAGTGTGACGGCGTTCACGAAGCGATAGCTTTTGCTTATCACATACGCCTTTCATGCAATCTCACCCTTAACCTGCCACAGCATGTTCGATTACAGTAGATGTCATTTTCTTCTGTCTGATAAACAATGGTTATCACCTAAAGCATGTCATTTCAGATTAAATTTCATCAAATTCGCGCTTTCGTTGAGGTTGCCCGCGAGGGGAGTATTCGCGGCGCCAGCCGGGCGCTGGCGATCTCGCAGCCTGCGTTGACCAAGGCGATTAAAGAGCTGGAAGAAGGGCTTTCCGCCCAATTGTTTGTCCGCCGCAGCCAGGGGGTGGCGCTGACGGAAAACGGCGAAAGTTTTTATCAACATGCGAGCCTGATCCTTGAAGAGCTTCGGGCGGCGCAGGATGAACTGCTGCAGCGTCAGGGCGAGCAGGCCGGGCAGATTAATATTGGTCTCGGCGCCAGCGTCGCCCGGTCGCTGATGCCATCGGTGATTTGCCGCTTTCATCAGCAGCATCCGCTGGTGAAGGTACGGATCATGGAAGGGCAACTCCTGGCGATGATTAATGAACTGCGGCAGGGTGAGCTTGATTTCACTATCAACACCTACTATCCCGGCCCGTACGATCATGAATTCAGCTTTGAAAAACTGTTTGAGAAACCGTTCGCGGTATTCGCCCGCGCCGGACATCCGGCGGCGCGCGCCACTTCCCTGACTGAATTGCTCGAACACCACTGGACGATGCCAACGCCGCGCGGTAGCTACTTTAAACAACTGCAGGAGATGTTTAACCAGGCCGGGCTGGCGCCCAAGGTCGATATCGTGTGTGAAACCTTCTCTTCGTGCATCAGTCTGGTGGTGAAGAGCGATTTCCTCAGCATTCTGCCGGTAGAGCTCGGAAACGATCCGATGATGGCGGATAAACTGGTGATGATCCCCATACGTGAAACGTTGCCCAGGGCAACCTACTACCTGATCCAGCGGCGCGACACGCGACAGACGCCGTTAACGGCTTCGTTAATCACCCTGTTTCGTCGTCAAAGCCGTCAATTGTTTCCTTAAATATCCTGCGTGGGGCTATTTGTCGGCAGTGGCGGCTAAACGCGTTGAGGGGCAGGCGCGAGGCGGCTATAGTAGCAGGCGATAGCCGCTGGAGGAGTGACCATGAACCTTGACGACAAATCCCTGTTTCTTGACGCCATGGAGGATGTCCAGCCTCTGAAACGCAATAATGACGTACACTGGCATCGTGAACGACCCGCGCGCGCGCCGCAGCGTATTGATACCCTACAGCTCGATAATTTTCTGACCACCGGTTACCTCGATATTGTGCCGCTCGCTGTACCACTGGAGTTCAAACGGGAAGGGCTACAAAGCGGGGTACTGGAAAAGCTGCGGCGCGGAAAATACAGTCAGCAGGCAAGCCTGTCGCTTCTGCGCCAGCCGGTCGAACAGTGCCGGCAAATGCTGTTCGCCTTCGTGATACAGGCGCAAAAAGAGGGGCTGCGTAATTTACTTATCATCCACGGCAAAGGCCGTGATGACCAGGCCCACGCCAATATTATTCGCAGCTACCTGGCGCGCTGGCTGCCAGAGCTGCCTGAGGTACAGGCGTTTTGCGCCGCGCTACCGCACCACGGCGGCAGCGGCGCCTGCTATGTTGCGCTGCGTAAATCAGAGCAAGCCAAACAGGAGAACTGGGAGCTGCACGCCAAACGTAGCCGCTAGCGCAGCAGCAGCGTTAGCTCGCGGGCGGCTTTTTGTAGTTCCGGCAGCACCCGGTCCAGCATTTCGCGGGTCGACATCTGGCCCGCGTGAACCCCGACGTTTAGCGCCGCTTCTACCTGTCCCTGCGGGTTATATAGCGGTACCGCCAGCGAACGCAGCCCCATTTCCAGTTCCTGATCGTTCAACGCATATCCCTGCTGATGCACGCGTTTTAGCTCCGCGCGCAGCTTATTCACCGAATCTACCGTCTGCGGGGTGTAGCGAATCATCGTCACCCGGCCCAGCATGTCGTTCAGCCGTTCTTCCGGCTGATGGCTTAACAGCACGCGCCCCATGGAGGTCGCCCACGCCGGCAGGCGGCTGCCGATATCAAGATCGATCGTCATAATTCGCGAACTGGAGGCGCGGGCGATATACAGGATATCGTCGCCATCAAGGGTGGCGATTGAGCAGGACTCATTGAGCATTTCGCTCAGATGTTTGAGCACCGGCTGCGCCGAGCGCGCCAGCGGCGTTGAGGCCAGCCAGGCGTGACCAAGGGCAAGTATCCGTGGACGCAGCTGGAAATTCTTACCGTCTTCGGCGTAGACGAATCCCAGTTTGCTTAAGGTATACAGGCAGCGCCGTACCGCCGCGCGTGGAATGCCGGTTTTCTGGCTGATCTGCGAAATCGACAGCACCGGGCGCTGCGGGGTAAAAGCCTGAATGACTTCCAGCCCCCGCGCCAGCGACGCCATAAAGTTCGGGTCGCCCTTAAACGGATCGCCGTCGCCCGCCACTACATCATCTGGATGCTTGTCCATTTTGTTCTCCGTATTTGCCATCGATCACATTCTTTCGCTAAAGATATACGATGTTCGATTATCGCACCATATTTCGATTATCGCCCTTGACCAGCATCGTTAAGCGGGTCACATTTTGTGCGAACAACGCATATAAGTGCGATTACCGCACGTTAAGGAGCGACCTGATGATTGATAAAAGCGTGTCGACGCTGAGTGAGGCCATTGCCGGGATCCACGACGGCGCGACCATCATGATTGGCGGATTTGGCCCCGCCGGGCAGCCGACGTACCTGATTGATGCTCTGATTGAACAGGGCGCCCGCGACCTAACCATTATTAATAACAACGCGGGCAATGGCGAAGTGGGGCTGGCGGCGCTGCTCAAAGCCGGACGGGTGCGCAAAATGATCTGCTCATTCCCGCGTCAGGTGGATTCACAAATTTTCGATGACCTCTATCGCCGCGGCAAGGTTGAGCTGGAACTGGTGCCGCAGGGCAATCTGGCGGCGCGGATCCAGGCCGCTGGAGCGGGTCTCGGTGCGGTCTTTACCCCGACCGGCTACGGCACGCCGCTGGCGGAAGGCAAAGAAACCCGCGAAATCGACGGCCGCCACTATGTGCTTGAGTATCCGATTAAAGCCGATTTTGCTCTTATTAAAGCCCATCAGGGCGACCGCTGGGGCAACCTGGTATACCGCAAAGCGGCGCGCAACTTCGGCCCGATTATGGCGACCGCCGCCAAAACTACCATTGTTGAAGTCTCGCAGCTGGTCGCCCTTGGCGAACTCGACCCGGAAAACATCATCACCCCGGGGATTTTCGTCCAGCGCGTATTCTCGCTGGAAAATCTGTCCGTCGCGCAAAGCGCCTGAGGAGCCGAACATGCAAAAACTGACTCGTGACGAAATGGCCCAGCGCGTCGCCCGCGATATTCCAGAAGGCGCTTACGTAAACCTCGGTATTGGCCTGCCAACCCGTATCGCCAACTATCTACCTGCCGATAAAGAGGTGTTCCTGCACAGTGAAAACGGGCTACTGGGAATGGGGCCGAAGCCGCAGTCCGGCGAAGAGGACCCGGAACTGATCAACGCGGGTAAAGAGTATGTCACTCTGCTGCAGGGAGGCTGTTTTTTCCACCATGGCGACTCCTTCGCCATGATGCGCGGCGGGCATCTCGATATCTGCGTGCTGGGCGCCTATCAGGTTTCCGCCAGCGGCGATCTCGCTAACTGGAGCACCGGCGCGCCGGATTCGATCCCGGCGGTCGGAGGGGCGATGGATTTGGCTATCGGCGCCCGCCAGGTGTTTGTGATGATGGACCATCTGACCCGCGATGGCGAATGCAAACTGGTCGAACAGTGCAGCTACCCGCTGACCGGCGTCGGGTGTGTCAGCCGTATCTATACCGATCTGACGGTCATCGATATTACCGACCGCGGCCCGGTGGTGCGTGAAATCTTTAACGGTCTCTCATTTGAAGAGCTACAGCGCATCACTCCGGTGGCGCTGACTTTTGAACAACTGGCGGAAAGCGCGTAAGGAACCTATGATGAATCAGGCATTTATCTGTGATGCGGTACGTACGCCGTTTGGCCGTTTTGGCGGCGCATTATCGAGTATGCGCGCTGACGATCTGGCGGCGCTGCCGCTGAAAGCGCTGCTGGAGCGTAATCCGGGTCTCGATCCGGCGCTAATTGACGATGTTATCTACGGCTGCGCCAACCAGGCCGGAGAAGATAACCGTAACGTGGCGCGTATGGCGTTGTTGCTGGCCGGGCTGCCGCAGAGCGTTCCCGGCAGCACGATTAATCGCCTGTGCGGCTCGAGCCTTGATGCGATCGGCGTCGCGGCGCGGGCGATTAAAAGCGGCGAAACTCAACTGATGATCGCCGGTGGGGTGGAGAGTATGTCGCGCGCGCCGTTTGTGATGGGGAAAGCCGAGAGCGCCTTTAGCCGCTCGATGCAAATGGAAGATACCACCATTGGCTGGCGCTTTATTAACCCACAGATGAAAGCGCTGTACGGCGTGCACTCGATGCCCGAAACCGCGGAAAACGTCGCCGATGAGTTCGCCATTTCTCGCGCCGACCAGGACGCTTTTGCGCTTCGTAGCCAGCAGCGTACCGCCGCGGCGCAGGAGGCGGGGCGTTTCGCCGATGAACTGATCGCCGTGTCGGTACCGCAACGCAAAGGGGAGCTGCTGCGCTTCAGCCGCGATGAACACCCGCGCAGCACCTCGCTGGAAGCCCTGGCTAAACTGCGCGGCGTGGTTCGCGCCGACGGCAGCGTTACCGCCGGTAACGCCTCCGGCGTCAATGACGGCGCCTGCGCGCTGCTGTTGGCCAGTGAACAGGCGATGTCGGCGAATGATTTACAGCCGCTGGCGCGAGTTGTCGGCGTGGCGACGGCGGGGGTGGCGCCGCGAATTATGGGCTTCGGCCCGGCGCCGGCGGTGCGTAAGGTGCTGGCGCAAACCGGGCTGACGCTGGCGCAGATAGACGTCATCGAACTGAATGAGGCTTTTGCCGCGCAGGCGCTGGCGGTTACCCGTGATTTAGGTCTGCCGGATGATGCCGCCCACGTTAACCCCAACGGCGGGGCCATCGCGTTGGGCCATCCGCTGGGGGCTTCCGGCGGGCGTCTGGCGATGACCGCCGCTTATCAGTTGAAGCGTACCGGCGGCCGCTATGCGCTGTGCACCATGTGTATCGGCGTGGGCCAGGGGATTGCGCTGATTATTGAACGCGTTTAAGGAGTCGCGATGAGTTTGTTGACCCCCATGTTGCGCAGCAGTCCGCTAACCGACTGGTTTAGCGATGCGCAGCGGGTACAGGGCATGCTGGATTTCGAAGCCGCGCTGGCGCAGGCGCAGGCCGACTGCGGGCTGGTGCCGCAGACGGCAGTCTTGCCGATAGTCAACGCCTGCCGGCATGCGCTTATTGATTTCGACGCGCTTGGACAGGCTGCGGCCAGCGCCGGCAATCTGGCTATTCCGCTGGTCAAACAGCTGACCGCGCGGGTGAAAGCACAGGATCCGGACGCCGCGCGCTATGTCCATTGGGGCGCCACTAGCCAGGACGCTATCGATACCGGCTTTGTTCTGCAACTGCGCGGCGCGCTAGCGGCGACGGATAGCCTGCTACAAAGCCTGATTGACGCGCTTGCCGAACAGGCCCAGCGCTATCAACATACGGTGATGCCGGGACGCACCTGGATGCAACATGCGCTACCGGTCACCTTTGGCCTTAAACTGGCGGGGACGCTGGATGCGCTGTTGCGCTGGCAGCAGCGGTTGATTGAGATGCGCCCACGGGTGCTGGCGCTGCAGTTTGGCGGCGCGGCGGGCACGCTTGATTCATTGAAACAGCAGGCGCCGCAGGTGGCGCAGGCATTGGCGCAAACCCTCGACCTGCAGTTGCCGGATACGCCATGGCATAGCCAGCGTGACCGTTTCCTCGAGGTCGGCGCCTGGTTCGCTGGCGTTTGCGGTACCCTGGGAAAATTCGCCAATGATTTTTCGCTGCTGATGCAAACCGAGGTCGCTGAAGTCGGCGAACCGCTGGCGGAAGGGCGCGGGGGCTCCTCGACCATGCCGCACAAACGTAACCCGGTCTCCTGCGCGGCGATTTTAACCGCGGCGCAGCGCACGCCGGGGCTGGTCGCCACCCTTTACGCCGGTCAAATCCAACAGCATGAGCGCGCGCTCGGCGGCTGGCAGGCCGAATGGGAAACGCTACCGGAACTGATCATGCTGGTGGGCGGGGCGCTGGCGCAAACCGACATGCTGGTGCGCGAGATGCAGGTTTTCGTGCATAAGATGCGTGCCGACCTTGATATTACCCACGGGCTGATTATGGCGGAAGCGGTGACCCTGGCGCTGGCGGAGTTTATCGGCAAAGCCGAGGCGCATCATCGTGTAGAAGCGCTATGCCGCCAGGCTCTGGACAGTCACGGTTTACTTGTCGATTTGCTGGCGGCTGACCCGCAGGTCAGTCAGTATCTCTCCCGCGAACGTTTAAACTCGCTACTGGATCCGGCAACGGCCACCGGTAGCGCCGAACGCTTTGTGCGCCAGGTACTGGCGCGTTATCAGGAGCAACATCATGAATCTTGATTATCAACTCGACGGGCCGGAAGGCGCGCCGGTTATCGTGCTGTCGAACTCGCTTGGCACCACGCGCGCCATGTGGCAACCGCAAATGGAGGCCCTGACGGCGAATTTTCGCGTACTGCGTTATGACACCCATGGCCATGGTAAAACGACGAAAAACGGCAAGGTGACCCTGGCGCAACTGGGCGAAGACGTACTTGCGCTGCTCGATCACCTTAATATCGGTAAGGCGCTGTTTTGCGGTATTTCGATGGGCGGGCTGACGGGATTATGGCTGGCGCGCTTTGCGCCGGAACGTTTTTACGCGGTGGCGGTGGCTAATACCGCGGCGCGAATCGGCGATCAGTCGGGCTGGCTTTCCCGCGCCCGCGCGGTGCGTCAGGAAGGGATGGATGTGGTTGCCGCGGGAGCGGCGGACCGCTGGTTTAGTGATAATTTCCGCCAGCGCGCGCCGGATGTGGTCGAGGCGTTATGTCACCAACTGACCCATAGCGACGCTGAAGGCTACTCCGCCTGCTGCGAAGCCCTGGCGGCGGCAGACCTGCGGGGAGAGGTCGGGCAAATTTCGATTCCGGTGCTGATTATTGCCGGGGAAAGTGACCCTGTCACGACTGTCGCCGACGCTAACTTCCTGCATCAGCAGATTGCCGATTCACAGGTGGTGGTGGTGCGCGCGTCGCATCTGTCGAATATCGAAGCGCCAGCCGCCTTTAACGCCGCGCTGAACGGCTTTTTGCTGGGGGAGCAAAATGGAAGATAAACAACGTTATCAGCAAGGAATGGAGGTTCGCCGCAAGGTATTAGGCGATGCTCACGTTGACCGTACTCTGCAGAATCTGACGCCGCTGAACGAGGAGTTTCAGGATTTCATCACCCGTTACGCCTGGGGAGAAACCTGGACCCGTCCGGGTCTCGATCACCATACCCGCAGCATGATCACCATCGCCATGCTGATTGCGCTGAACCGCGAGGCGGAACTTAAGATGCATCTGCGCGCCGCCTTTAATAATGGCGTGACCCGTGATGAGCTGAAAGAGTTGATTATGCATTCGGCGCTGTACTGCGGTTTACCGGCGGCGAACGCCACGTTGCATCTGGCGCAGCAGGTGTTTGCCGAAATCGACGCCGCGCAGGCGTAGGGGGCGGCGCATTGCGCCTTGTACGGGCTACTAAATCGCACAGCGCTGTAGCCCCGGTAAGCGGTAGCGTCACCGGGAATTTTGAGTTGTAGGCCGGATAAGCGCAGCGCCATCCGGCATTGCCTGATGAAGCTGCGTCGTCGTGGGATGATGTTACCTGTCGCGCTCCTGCGGCGCGACGGCCGGGGCGGTATACCAATCCTCTTTGGCGACCACCACCGCGCCTTTCGGTTGCATGACAAAATTGGGCGACATAATCTGCACGCCAAATTCGTTAAACACATCGATAATGCTGCTGTGCAGCGCGTTGCGCCCCTCCGGCAGCGTCGTTTCCGGTAACAGCCGCACCTGCAGTTCATACGACGTATACCAGTCGAGCAATCCCAGTTTGCGAACCACCGGCGCCACCTGATGATCCACTCCCTGGGCGCGGTGGGCCGCCAGTTCCAGCATCGCCTGTACCTGCCGCCACGGCGTGTCGTAACCAATGGTCACGCCGGTGGTGAGGTTGATTCCCTGTTGCGGGTCATTGGCGCTGAGATTGGTGATTTTACCGCTGACCACCACCGCGTTCGGCAGGGTGACAATATAGTTCTCGCGGGTCAGGATTTTGGTCGCCAGCATGCCGATCTCGCTGACCTGGCCTTCGTTATCGGCGATGCGGATCCAGTCGCCTTTATGCAGCGCGCGGGTATAAATCAGCACAAGTCCGCTCATGGCGTGATTCATCACCCCCGCTGAGCCCAGCGTCAACATCAGGCCGAAGAACACGCTAATCCCCTTGAAGGCCAGAGAGTTTGCGCCAGGCAAGAAAGGATAGGCGGCGGATAGCGCAAAGAGCCAGATAACCACGGCGATAAGCTTTCGCGTGGCGCCGACGGTTTCCGGATGCAGACCGGGGATCTGCAGACGCCCGGCGGCGACCTGATCCAACACCACCTTCAGCAGGCGGATGATAAACCACGTAATCAGAAAGATAAGCAGTACGATCATCAATCCCGGCAGCGCCGACACGATGGACAGCGAAATATCACGAATTACCCCTACCGACCACTCACCGAGCGATTCTCCCCATACCCGGGTCCACGGAAACAGGCTGAATACCCAACTCAGCCAGACATAACCCGCCAGTACCCCAAGCAGTAGGACCAGCAGCGCGTATAACCGGCTTTCAATGTTGCCGAGAAAACGCCGCCAGTTATGTGGGATCATGCTGCGTTTTTCGAGGATCCGCAGATGGAAAAAGCGCCGTACTCGACGCCACGAACGGAACGCGAGATAACCAGCCAGGGCGAGGAGCAACGCGCCGGCGGCGGATTTTAACGCCGCCAGCAGCAGATAGCGGGTATTGTACTGTTCACGCAGCGACGTCCGTTGCGCTTCCATACGGGCAAGAACGCGCTGCGCCGCCTGATCGAGGGTAAGATCGTCGCCTTCATCAAGGTCGGCCTGGCTTAGCAACATAATAGGTTTGCCATTCATCAGAAACAGCCGCCCCGGCTGGTTGTAGCGGGTGACTGGCACCACCTGCAGCGGCTGGCTGATATCGGCCTCGGTGAAGGCGCGTAGCGTATTGCGGATGCGCAGAACCCGTTCTTCCGGCGTGGTCTGGCCGAATGTAGCCTGTAGCATGACGATCGGTTGATGGAAAATCGCGACGGTTCGCGCCTGCTCGCGAGCGGTGGGCTGCTGACGAGGTTCTGCCGCCGAAAGCGGAAAGGCCAGCCAAAGCAGAAAACACGCCGTTAATAACGCCTGGATCCTGTTCATATGCGACACCGGAAAAGGGGGATTTATTGTTATTTTTCAGCTGGTCAAACTCTGAGCGGCTGCTGGATTGAGCATAGTTCAGCGTCGGGTGAATTCAAGAATAAAGGGGGAGAATACGCCCGACGATGAGCCGCCGGGCGGGGAGGGAATTAGCCGTGTTGTTTACACCCGGCGCACTGCTGATTTTGGATCTGTTGGAAGAAATCGTTACCTTTATCATCAACGAGAATAAAGGCCGGGAAATCTTCGACTTCGATTTTCCAGATAGCTTCCATTCCCAGCTCCGGATAAGCCACGCACTCGAGGCTCTTAATGCTCTGTTGCGCGAGGACTGCCGCCGGGCCGCCAATACTGCCGAGGTAGAATCCCCCGTGTTTATGGCAGGCATCGGTCACCTGCTGGCTGCGGTTGCCTTTGGCCAGCATCACCATGCTGGCGCCGTGCGATTGCAGCAGATCGACATAAGAATCCATACGTCCCGCGGTGGTCGGACCGAGGGAACCGGAGGCATAACCGGCCGGCGTTTTGGCCGGGCCGGCATAGTAGATCGGGTGATCTTTCACGTACTGCGGCAGCGCTTCGCCGTTATCGATAAGTTCCTTCAGCTTAGCGTGGGCAATGTCGCGGGCCACGATAATGGTGCCGTTAAGGCTCAGACGCGTGGAGACCGGGTGCGCCGACAGCTGCGTGAGGATCTCGCTCATCGGCTGGTTCAGGTTGATACTAACCACATTGCCTTCGCCCTGCTGGCGCAGGTGTTCAGGAATGTATTTCCCCGGGTTGCTTTCCAGTTTTTCAATCCAGATGCCGTCGCGGTTGATTTTAGCTTTGATATTGCGGTCGGCGGAGCAGGAGACGCCCATGCCGATCGGGCACGAAGCGCCGTGGCGCGGCAGACGGATGACGCGGATATCGTGGGCGAAATATTTCCCGCCGAACTGCGCGCCGAGACCGAGGTTTTGCGCTTCTTGCAGCAGCTCTTGCTCCAGTTGCACATCGCGGAAGGCCTGACCGTGCTCGTTGCCCGCGGTCGGCAGGTCGTCATAGTAGCGGGCGGAAGCCAGCTTAACGGTCTTCAGCGTCGCTTCCGCCGAGGTGCCGCCAATCACAAAGGCGATGTGGTAGGGCGGGCAGGCCGCGGTACCGAGGGTACGCATCTTCTCGACGAGGTAGTTTTTCAGCTTCGCCGGGGTGATTAACGCTTTGGTTTCCTGGTACAGATAGGTTTTGTTGGCGGAACCGCCGCCTTTCGCCATACACAGGAATTTATATTCGTCGCCATCGACGCTGTAGAGATCGATCTGCGCCGGCAGGTTGGTGCCGGTGTTGACCTCTTTATACATATCCAGCGGCGCATTCTGCGAGTAACGCAGGTTGTCTTCCGTATAGGTGTTATAGACGCCCTGCGCCAGCGCGGCTTCATCGCCGCCGCCGGTCCATACGCGCTGGCCTTTTTTACCCATGATGATGGCGGTGCCGGTATCCTGGCAGGTTGGCAGAATGCCTTTGGCGGCGATTTCGGAATTACGCAGGAATTGCAGCGCGACGTATTTGTCGTTTTCGCTGGCCTGCGGGTCGAGCAGGATGGCCGCGACCTGCTGCTGATGTGAGACGCGCAGCATGAAAGCGGCATCGTGGAAGGCCTGCTGCGCCAGCAGGGTTAACGCCTGTGGTTCAACTTTCAATACTTCCTGACCATCGAATTCGGCGACGGAGACGTGCTCTTTGCTGAGCAAATAGTATTCGGTATCGTCATGCGCCATCGGGAACGGGTCTTGATAAACAAAGGGTTTCGTCGACATATTCACATACTCCATAAAGATAAAAACCGCCGGGGGAAGACCCGGCGGTTATGAATCAGAACATCATGGACATCCACGGATAGCCAATCAGCAGCAGGGCGGCCAGGAAGATGGCGCCGAAGATGGTGCCGAGGCGCCAGTAATCTTTGGTCGGCAGATAGCCGCTGCCGTAGTAAATCGGGCTCGGGCCGGTACCGTACGGAGTGATGATGCCCATCACGCCCAGCGAGGTCACCATCAGCAGGACGAAGACTTCCATATTCATTCCCGGGATAGTCGAAGCGATGGTCAGCATGGCCGGCAGCAGCGCGGTAGTGTGCGCGGTGGTACTGGCGAACAGGTAGTGCAGCAGATAGAACGCCAGCAGCAGGACGATGGTCGCAACGCCCGGAGAAATACCGCTCATCAGCGCGCCGCCTTCTTTACCCAGCCAGGCGATGAAGCCTGTGGAGGAAAGACCGTCAGCCAGCGCGACCAGCGTGGCGAACCAGACAAAGGTATTCCATGCCGCTTTGTTATTGGTGATATCGCTCCAGGACAGCACGCCGGTCCACAGCATCAGCACGATAACCAGCAGAGCAGCCAGCGCCGGTTCAATCCAGTCGGCGGCGAAGATCCACATCATCAGCGCGAAGCAAACAAACACCAGCAGCAGGATTTCATTGCGCGACAGTTTGCCCAGTTTCTCTAATTCACGAGCGGCCCACAGCGGTACTTCGTTATTGATTTTAACTTCTGGCGGATAGAACCAGTACGCCAGCAGCGGCATGGCCAGAATCAACAGGATACCGAGCGGCAGGAAGGCGATAAACCAGGTCCCCCAGGAGATGTTGATACCGACGATGCTTTTTACCAGCGCCAGCGCCAGCAGGTTCGGCGCCAGCGCCGACAGGAACATAGAACTGGTGATACAGGCGGCGGTAATGGCTACCCACATCAGATAAGAGCCAATACGGCGTGCGCTCGGATCGTTAGGTTTAGAACCGTACAGCGGCGGCAGGTTAGCGATAATAGGGTAGATGGTCCCGCCGCTACGTGCGGTGTTGGACGGAGTAAACGGCGCCAGCAGCAGGTCAGCGAAGGTAATGGCGTAGCCCAGCGTCAGGCTGCGGCGGCCAAGATATTTTACCAGAATCAGCGCCAGACGGCGGCCGAACTGGGTTTTGTCATAGCCCGCGGCGAACATGAACGCGCCGAAGATAAGCCACACGGTAGAGTTGCCAAAGCCGCTCACCGCCCATTTAAATGACGCGCCGGCCAGCTTAAAGCTTGGCGCCGCCATCTGTTCCGGGCTGAACAGCAGCCACTGGCTACATAAAGCAATCACCACCACCCCGGTGATACCGATAACGGCGCCCGGCAGCGGTTCGAAGATAAGGCCGACGATGACGCCGACGAAGATAGCAAAATAGTGCCAGGCGAAAGGCGGTAAGCCGTCAGGCACCGGGACGAACAGCAGCAGTACGGCGACGATAATGGGCAACGCCATCATGATCAGACGTTTATACGCCGCGTTAGACGCGGCACCGGCAGGCGGTATGGTTGTCTTTTTCTCTTTCATAATGAGTATCTGCTAGTAGTTGAAAATACGGTTCCGTCTTCGCTTACAACACTCGATTTTTTTAGTTGCGAAAGTTTCTTTAATTATTAATGGTCGAGATTGCTTATTGCTTAAACGGTTATTTAACGCGTTTTTCGCGGCGTTAAATTAAATTCATTGGGTATTTATATATTGCGCTTTCACGTTGCATTGCAATTGATCGAGATCAAAAAAAACAGGTGATCTGGATCTTTTTTTTCGTTTGGCAATAACCACATATGATGATGTGGTTATTATCCGCAAGAAACGTCAATTGTTAAGGGAACGCTTAAAAAATAATAAATGGCTAAAGCAATTAATTATTTAAGTTATTGAAATTTCGTGTTTTATTTTTGTTTTGCGTGTTTTTCTAGCGTTAACAAAAGTGACCGAAATGTTATCATTCATTTGTATTATGTAAATGCGGTATATAAATTTAATAATACAATGGAGGTATTGCTGTTATTGCAGGTATTAAATAGTTTTTTAACTAACGTAATTAATTTAGTAACTAAAAAACACGCTATATTATTGGCATGACAACAGGAATGAAAATAAACAATCAATAAAATTTCCGTCACCCAATTCTGAATTTCAATATTTAAAATCTGGAGTATTAATATGACCAGTAACGAACGAATTCTGCAGCCATTTACTTTACCGAATGGGACTGAACTGAAAAACCGTTTGCTAATGGCGCCAATGACCACCTGCACCGGTTATTTCGATGGTACCGTCACCAGCGAGCTCGTTGAATACTATCGCGCCCGCGCTGGCAGCATCGGAACTATCATCGTTGAATGCTGCTTTATTGATGATTATGGTCTGGCCTTCCCGGGCGCTATCGGCATTGATAACGATGAAAAAATCGCCGGGTTGGCGAAAATCGCCGAAGCGATTAAAGCGGAAGGCTCAAAAGCGATTCTGCAGATTTACCACGGCGGCCGCATGGTTGACCCACAGTTGATTGGCGGTCGCCAGCCGGTGGCGCCGAGCGCCATTGCCGCGCCGCGCGACGGCGCCGCTATGCCGCGCGCCCTCAGTGGTGAAGAAGTCGAAGGCATGATTGCCAAATTTGGCGACGGCGTTCGCCGCGCCATTCTCGCCGGTTTCGACGGCGTCGAAATCCACGGCGCCAACACCTATCTTATTCAACAGTTCTATTCGCCGAACTCCAACCAGCGTGACGATGAGTGGGGCGGCAGCCGCGACAACCGCGCCAGATTCCCGTTGGCGGTACTGGACATCACGCATAAAATGGCCCGTCAGTACGCTGACGATGCCTTTATTATCGGCTATCGCTTCTCGCCGGAAGAGATGGAAGTCCCGGGGATCCGCTTCGATGACACCATGTATCTGCTGGAGAAACTGGCCGCCCGCGGCGTTGATTACCTGCACTTCTCGGTTGGCGCGACGCTGCGCCCGTCTATCGTAGATACCAGCGATCCGACGCCGCTGATTGAAAAGTACTGCGCCATGCGTTCTGAAACGCTGGCGCAGGTGCCGGTGATGGGCGTCGGCGGGGTGGTTAACGCAGCCGACGCCGAACAGGGCCTCGATCACGGTTATGATCTGATGGCCGTCGGCCGCGCTTGCATCGCCTATCCGGACTGGGCTTCACGTATCGCCGCCGGCGAAGAGCTGGAACTCTTTATCGACAGCACCCAGCGCGAGGCGCTGCATATTCCGGAACCGCTGTGGCGTTTCTCGCTGGTCGAGGCGATGATCCGCGACATGAGCATGGGCGACGCGAAATTTAAACCGGGGATGTTTGTCGAAACCGTTCAGGACGATGCCAACGAGCTGGTCATTAACGTCAGCCTCGAAAACGATCGCATTGCGGATATCGAGCTGGCCGCCAGCCCAGTGCAGAGCGTTGAATTTACCACCAGCTTCGAAGAGATCCGCGAACGTATTCTGACCGCCAACACGCCGCACGTCGATGCTATCTCCGGCGCGACCAGCCAGAGCGAAGCGGTGAAAAAAGCGGTGTCCAAAGCGATGCTGAAATCCAGCAAAGCGCTGGCCGCGGAAGAGGGCGGCAACGATGTCGCGCCGAAAAGCTATGACGTTGTGGTGGTGGGGAGCGGCGGCGCCGGTCTGGCCGCGGCGATTCAGGCCCACGACGAAGGCGCCAGCGTGCTGATCGTCGAAAAAATGCCGACTATTGGCGGCAACACCATCAAAGCTTCCGCCGGGATGAACGCCGCGGAAACCCGCTTCCAGCGCGTCAAAGGTATTCAGGACAGTAAAGAGTTGTTCTATCAGGAAACCCTGAAGGGCGGCCACAACAAAAACAACCCGCAACTGCTGCGCCGTTTCGTTGAAAATGCGCCGCAAGCCATTGAATGGCTGGCGGACCGTGGGATTATGCTTAATGATATTACCACCACCGGCGGGATGAGTATCGACCGTACCCACCGTCCGCGCGACGGATCGGCGGTTGGCGGCTACCTGATTAGCGGTCTGGTGCGTAATATCACCAAACGCGGTATCGATGTGCTGCTGGATACCTCGGTAGAGGAGATCCTGATGCGCCACGGTGAGGTGAGCGGCGTGCGTCTTATCAACGATGAACAAGAGATCATCGACGTGCAGACCAAAAGCATCATCGTGGCGACCGGCGGCTTCAGCGCCAACAGCGCGATGGTGGTGAAATATCGTCCTGACCTCGAAGGCTTCGTGACCACCAACCATAAAGGGGCGACCGGTAGCGGTATCGCGCTGCTGGAACGCATTGGCGCCGGCACCGTGGACATGGGCGAAATTCAAATTCACCCGACTGTCGAACAGCAGACCTCGTATCTGATTTCCGAATCGATTCGCGGCGGCGGCGCTATTCTCGTTAACCAGCAGGGGAACCGCTTCTTCAACGAGATGGAGACCCGCGATAAGGTGTCTGCGGCGATTATCGCGCTGCCGGAACACTATGCTTACATCGTCTTCGACGAGCATGTGCGGGCGAAAAACAAAGCCGCCGACGAGTATATCGCCAAAGGCTTCGTCACCAGCGCCAGCTCGCCGCGTGAACTGGCGGAGAAACTGGGGATGGATTACCATGCGTTCCTCGCTACGCTGGAATGTTACAACGGCGCAGTGGAAAAACAGCACGATGAAGCGTTTGGCCGCACAACCGCGCTGCGCGCGCCGATTAACGAAGGCCCGTTCTACGCCATTCGTATTGCCCCAGGGGTGCACCACACTATGGGCGGCGTGACCATTAATACCGATGGCGAAGTGCTGAATGTGGCGCAGCAGCCGATTCGCGGCGCCTACGCCGCGGGTGAAGTGGTTGGCGGTATCCATGGCGGTAACCGCATCGGCGGTAACGCGGTCGCGGATATCATCATCTTCGGTACCCTCGCGGGCCATCAGGCGGCGAAACGTGCCAGAGGATAATAGGTAAATGCTGATGCCGGGCTGGCTTAGCCGCCCGGCTTATCCCTTCTAAGGAGAGCCCAATGTCCGATAACCGCGTCTATAGCTACTCCGCCGTGTTGATGGGCTCGCCCATCCTGCTCAAACTCTATTCCCACGATGAGGCGCTGGCCTCCCGCGTCTTTCAGTTAATTAAACGCTACGAAGATCTGCTCACCGTTAACCGCGCACAGTCGCAAGTGATGGATATCAACCATGCCGCCGGGCATCATCCCGTTACCGTTAGCCGTCCGGTGTATCAGCTGATTAAGTGCGCTAAAGCCGCCAGTGTGGTGCGCGACAGCGCCTTTAATCTGGCTATCGGCCCGCTGGTTAAACTGTGGCGCATTGGCTTTCAGGGGCATCGCGTGCCGTCGGCGGCGGATATTGCGGCGCGGCTGCCGTTAACCCGCCCGCAGGATGTCATTCTCGATGACGAAAAGCAGAGCGTGTGGCTGGCGCAGGCCGGAATGGAAATTGACCTTGGCGCAATCGCCAAAGGATATATCGCCGACCGGGTACGCGATTACCTGGGCCTGCAGGGGATTGAAAAGGCGCTGATTAACCTCGGCGGCAATGTACATACGTTAGGGGAATGGTCGATTGGGCTGAAAAAACCCTTTGCCGCTGAGCAGGAACTTATCGGCTCGATTGCCGTTGCCGGGCAGTCGGTTGTCACTTCAGGCACCTATGAACGCTATTTCGAGCAGGATGGCAAACGCTGGCACCATATCCTCGATCCGCGCAGCGGCTATCCGCTGGATAACGAACTCGACAGCGTCACGGTCATTTCCGCGGATTCACTGGACGGCGATATCTGGACCACGCTGCTGTATGGCCTTGGCGTGGAGAAGGGTTGCGCGGCGCTGCGCCAGCGGGACGACATTGAAGCGATTTTTGTCACCAAAAACCGCGGCGTGATTCTGTCGTCACCGCAGCGCATCCGCTTTCAACTGCTCGACAGCGGCTATCAGATTACTGACTGTACTGCTTGAGCAGGCCGTACTGCTCGGCGACCAGCCGATAGCGGTACACCGGTCGGCCGGTCGCGCCGTAATGAATGGTAGTGTAGAGAATATTGATCTGCGCGAGCCAGATCAGATACTTGCGGCAGGAGACGCGCGAGATATTTACCGCCGCCGCCAGTTCATCGGTAGAGAACTCCACATCAGGGTGGCTATCAATCCACTGGCACAGCGTGCGTAAGGTCTGCGCCGTTAAGCCTTTCGGCAGCTTACGCGCGTCAACCGCTTCCGGCGTGCCGCCGTGCAGTAGACGATCGACATCCGCCTGCTCGTAATAGGGCTGGCCGGTCATCAGTTTACGTTTTTCACGCCATGCGGTCAGCGCCTCTTCAAAGCGCGGGAACTGGAAGGGCTTAATCAGATAATCCACCACGCCATAGTGCATAGCGGTTTGAACGGTGGCGGCATCGGCGGCGGAGGTTATCATAATCACGTCGATGGCGCGGCCGCTGGCGCGAATGGTCGGCAGCAGATCGAGGCCGCTATCCTGCTGCATGTAAACGTCCAGCAGCACCAAATCGATCGCCATCTGCGGGTCGTTAATCATCTCCTGGGCTTTGCCGAGCGTCGACGCGGTGCCGCAGCAGCTGAAACCGGGGATGCGCGCCACGTACAGGCGGTTCAGCTCGGCAACCATCGCATCGTCGTCAACAATTAATACATTTATCACGCTTTTTTCCTTTTACTATCCCAGGGCAGGTGAACAAAAAATTGAGTAAATACGCCAGGCTCGGACTCGACGGACAACGTGCCGCCGAGTTCGTGGAGCTGCTGGTTGGCGAGAAACAGGCCGACGCCGCGATTCTCGCCTTTGGTGGAGAAGCCCTTATTAAAGATGGCGTCGATATTAGCCGCCGGGATCCCCGGGCCGTCGTCGCTCACTTCACCGCTTAGCCAGCCATCCTGATAGTGCAATAGCAGGCTCACTTCGCCTTCCGTCTGGCCGCTCATCGCGTCCAGCGCATTTTCAATCAGATTGCCTAACACCGTCACCAGTACGGTGACCTGTTTTTCATTGGGGCAATCCGGCACCAGGCTCTCTTCGGCGAGGTTCAAAGAGAAGCCTCGCTCTTTGGCGCGCTGGATTTTACCAATCAGGAAGCCGGCGACCACCGGCGATTTTATCCGGTGCTGAATTTCGCCGATGTCGGCCTGATAGGCATGGGCGGTCTGCAGCACGTATTCTTCCAGCTTGTCATAGCTTTTCATATTCAGCAGGCCGAGGATCACGTGCAGCTTGTTCATAAACTCGTGCGAAGTGGTGCGCAGGGCATCAACGTAGCTCATCATGCCGTCCAGACGCTGCACCAGTTGACTCATCTCGGTCTTATCGCGGAAGGTGCTGATGGCGCCGACGATGGCGTTCTGGCTGCGCACCGGGACGGTATTGCTGATCAGCAACAAGCCATTACAGCCGAGCGCGCGGTCATAAATGGGTTCACCGCTGCGCAAAACTTCCTGCAAGTCCGCCAGCAGCGGGGTGCGATCGATGCTTTTATCCGGCCCGCTGAGTAACATGCCGCGGGCGGCCGGGTTAATCAGCGTGACCTGGCCGCTGCTATCCACGGCGATCACGCCTTCTTTCAGCGAGTGCAGCATCGCCTGGCGCTGCTGAAACTGGGTGGAGATATCCTGCGGCTCCAGCCCGAGCAGAATGCGTTTCAAGCCGCGTACCAGGCTCCAGGTGCCGATAGCGCAGACCAGCGCGCTGAACAGAATGGTCAGCAGGACGTCCCAGCGGCTATTGGCGATCTGTTCGTCGACTTTACTCAGCGAAATACCTACCACCACCACGCCAATCTGCTGATGTTGTTCATTGAATACCGGGGTGAACACGCGCAGCGCCGGCGCCAGTACGCCGTGGTTAATCGCCACGTTTTCCCGCCCGGCGAGGGTCGGGCGGATATCCTCGCCGATAAACGGTTTACCGATGATGGCGCTATCAGGATGCGAATAGCGAATGCCGCGCATGTCGGTCACAATCGCGTAAAGCAGATCGTTACGCCGGGTAATGGCCTGCGCCAGCGGCTGAATGATATTACTCTGCGGCGGCTCGCCGAGACCACGCTTTACCTGCGGCATATCGGCCATGGTGCGGGCCACCGCCAGCGCCGTCTCTTTTAAGCCGTCGCGGGTGGCGTTGCTGATCTGCATAAACCATAGCGCGTAGACCAGCAGAAGCACCGCGCCGATAACGCTGCCAATCATTAGCGTGACGGCGGTACTTAATTTCAGGTTGCGGGCGCGCTTGCGGGCGGGCGGCTGTAGCTCGGCTTCCTTCATGACAACCCCGATCGATTCGTTGAACGATCATTATCGCCGATAGGGCGGCTTTCATAAAGCCGTGTAATAACAGTAAAACCGCTTTCTGGATATCCGCTGCCTGACATGCGTAGCCCTCATGCTCGGATAACGCGCAGTCGCGCCGCGATTAGGTGTCGAGTGAACAAACTGTGACCCCCGTGGCGGTAAAGCCGTGGATGAAGGCTTTACACTGGCTGCATCAATCAAATAGCCGTGATGAATGAATGGATATTTCACCGCTGTTGATGTAGCCGCAGTGAGTTCGGTTTTAAATGGAGGTTTTATGAGCAGTAAGCCAACCGCATCAATGCTGGAACGACGCCACCCGCAAACGCGCCATATCGATACGCTCGCCACCCTCGATATGCTGACCCTGCTGCAGCAGGATAACAAACAGATAGCCGTTGCTATCGATGCCTGCCTGCCGCAGATTACCCGGCTGGTGGATAACGCCGCGGCGACTCTGAGCCGGGGAGGACGGCTGGTGATCGTTGGCGCCGGGGCATCCGGGCAGGCGGCGTTGCAAACGGTTAATGACTATTCCCCTGAAGCCAATCACTCACTGGTGGCGATGATCGCCGGTGGTGAAGGGAGCGCGCTGCAGGCCGCCGAGCGGGCGGCTAACGATTATGACGCGGGCTTACGGGATATGCAGCTATTGTCCTTGAGCGCCAACGATATGCTGCTGGCGCTCACCGTCAGCGGCAAAACGCCGTGGGTGTGGGGGACTATGCGTCACGCCTGGTCGCTGGGCACACCGATTGCTATCCTGACGCAGCAGCCTGATAGCGAAGCCGCGCAGCTGGCGGATATTATGATTGCGCCGCAGACCGGGCCGGAAGCGGTGGCGGGTTATGGCAACCCGAAAGCGCAACTGGCGCAGCGGCAGATCCTCACCCTGTTAACCACTGGCCTGGCGGTACGCAGCGGCAGGGTGTTCGGCAACCTGCGCGTTGATCTACAGGCAACCAGCCCGCGCTGGGAGGAGCGACAAATCGCCATGGTGATGGCCGCCGCAGAGTGTACGCGCGCGCAAGCTAAAGCCGCGTTGGCCAGTTGCAATCAGCATTGTCGGACGGCGATTCTGATGCTGATGACGGGGCTCGATGCCTGGCAGGCACGGGATCTACTCAGCGAAAACAACAACCATTTGCGTATCGCCTTACGTGAAGCACAAGAGAAAACGCCAAGTAACGTCAATTAAACTCCTCGCCGCGCCGGTTTGTTAAATAACTAAATAAACCGGCGCCATATTTCTTATCGCCTGAATAATCCTGATTTTCCGCCGCTATTTTCACAATAAATGCCCGTGAAATAAATAATCTGCTTTTTTAAGTTAAAAAACTGTTTGATTAAAATATCGAAGTGTAAATGATATTTTAAAATAAAGTAAAAGTGCGTTAATATGACGGCTCTTATTACACTTTTGCTACGCGATATTTCTATTATGCCTGCAATTAAAAAAACGATTATATCTATGACCGCATTAGCGATGTTCGTCAGTACGGCGACCTATGCTAATGGCGATACCTCGAAAAAAACTGACTTTCTGCTGATCGGCGGCGGCATCATGAGCGCCTCGCTGGGCACCTGGCTGCAGGAACTGCAGCCGGAGTGGAAACAGGTGATGGTGGAGAAACTCGACGGCGTCGCGCTGGAATCCTCCAACGGCTGGAATAACGCCGGTACCGGTCACTCGGCGAATATGGAACTGAACTACACGCCGCAGCGTGCGGACGGTTCTATTGATGTTAGCAAGGCGCTGGATATCAACGAACAGTTTATGATTTCGCGCCAGTTCTGGTCGGCGCAGGTTAAACGCGGTATTTTGCACGACCCGCACTCGTTTATTAATTCCACGCCGCATATGAGTTTCGTGTGGGGCGATAATGTTGATTATCTGCAAAAGCGTTATAACGCACTGCAGCAGACCACCTTATTCCAGGGAATGAAATTCTCCACCGATCACGCGCAAATTAAACAGTGGGCGCCGTTGGTCATGGAAGGACGCGATCCGCAGCAAAAAGTGGCTGCCACCTGGACGCCGGTCGGTACCGACGTGAACTACGGCGAAATTACCCGTCAGCTAATCGGCAGCCTGAAAAAGAGCAGCAATTTCTCGCTGCAGACCTCTTCTGAAGTCACCGATTTCAAACGCAATGCCGACAACTCCTGGCACGTGACGATTAAGAACGTGAAGAGCGGTGAAGAACAGGCTATCGACGCCAAATATGTCTTCATCGGCGCCGGCGGCGGCGCGCTTAAGTTGCTGCAGAAAACCGGTATTCCGGAAGCGGACAACTATGCGGGCTTCCCGGTAGGCGGCTCGTTCCTGATGACCGAAAACCCGGAGTTGACTAAACTGCACCAGCAGAAAGTTTATGGTCAGGCCTCGGTTGGCGCGCCGCCGATGTCGGTACCGCATCTGGATGCTCGCTACCTCGATGGTAAGCGCGTGGTGCTGTTCGGGCCATTCGCCACCTTCTCCACCAAGTTCCTGAAAAACGGTTCGTTCTTCGATCTGCTGAGCACCACCACCACCAGCAACGTACTGCCGATGACCCACGTTGGCCTCGACAACTTCGATCTGGTGAAGTACCTGATTAGCCAGGTTATGCTCAACGATGATGACCGCTTTGCGGCGCTAAAAGAGTACTACCCGAACGCGCGCAAAGAAGACTGGAAACTGATTCAGGCCGGTCAGCGCGTGCAGATCATCAAAAAAGACGCAGAGAAGGGCGGTGTGCTGAAGCTCGGTACCGAAGTGGTGGTCGATCAGCAGAAAACGATTTCTGCGCTGCTCGGCGCATCGCCGGGTGCTTCCACCGCCGCGCCGATCACCCTGAACGTTCTCAAGCAGATGTTCCCGCAGCAGTTTAACTCGCCGGAATGGCAGAGCCGCATTCGCGCTATCGTGCCGAGCTACGGCGAGAAGTTAAACGGCAACGTGGCGTTGACCCAGCAGGTTTGGGATGACACCGCCGCGGCGCTGCAACTGACCAAGCCTCCGGTTATTCAGATGCCAGAGTCCGCGCCGACCGCGACCGCCAAACCGGCAGAGACGCCGCGCGAAGCCTCGCCGCAGCACGATATGGCGCTGTAACGACGCATCCGGGCAGTGAACAAAAGGGAAGACCATGGTCTTCCCTTTTTTGCGTTATTTACCGGCTGAGGCCGCGCGCTGCCTGCAACTTTGGCCTCATAAAAGATATACTGGTTTGAATTGAAAAAGAAAATTAAACCAGGAGTGTGGAAGGGCTATGAGAGACGATATTAACCAGGAGATCACCTTCCGCAAGCTATCGGTCTTTATGATGTTTATGGCGAAGGGCAATATCGCCAGAACCGCCGAAGCCATGAAGCTCAGCAGCGTTAGCGTTCACCGCGCGCTGCATACGCTCGAAGAGGGTGTCGGCTGCCCGCTGTTTGTTCACAAAGGGCGCAACCTGCTGCCGCTGCAGGCGGCGTGGACGCTGCTCGAATACTGCCAGGATGTGATGAGTCTGATGAGCCGCGGGCTTGAGGCGACGCGTAAAGTCGCCGGCGTCGGTCAGGGGCGATTGCGCATCGGTACACTCTATTCGCTGACGCTGGAAACCGTTCCGCGCATCATTATGGGGATGAAATTACGCCGCCCGGAGCTTGAACTGGATCTGACGATGGGCTCCAATCAGATGCTGCTGGATATGCTGGAAGACGATGCCCTTGACGCTATATTAATCGCGACCAATGAGGGCGAATACAATAATTCGGCTTTCGACGTAGTGCCGCTGTTTGAAGACGATATCTTTCTCGCCGCGCCGGCGACGGAACAGCTGGATACCTCGCAGCTCGCCGATCTACGCGATTACGCCGATCGCAAGTTTGTCTCGCTGGCGGAAGGATTTGCGACTTATGCCGGGTTTCAGGAGGCCTTTCAGGTAGCCGGTTTTGAGCCGGAAATTGTGACCAGGGTGAATGATATCTTTTCGATGATAAGCCTGGTGCAGGCGGGCGTGGGCTTCGCGCTGCTGCCGGGGCGGATGAAGAAAGTCTATGAAAACGATGTCCAGCTGTTAAAGCTGGCGGAACCCTATCAGATGCGCCAGCTGATCTCTATCGTCTATTCACACCATCGCGAGCGTGATGCCGACCTGCTGGCGCTGGCGGCGGAAGGGCGCATGTACGCCCGCAGTATTAATCGCTAAGCCGCTGCGCCAGATGGCGGGCGACGTCCACGCCGCTGCGCTCCAGCGAAATGGTCTCGCCGCGCCAGCCCGCCTGGCGGGCCAGGCAGGTGAGCACGCCGCCGGGCGGCATCTCGATTGCCAGCCTCGCGTCGCGTTCATCGGCGGCGATCATCGCCTCCTGCCAATGTACGGTGCGCGCCATGTTCATCGCCAGATCGTCGGCGATCCGCAGCGGATCCCACAGCACGCGCGCCGTCGAGCCGCTTAAATAGGCGCGCTGAGGGCGCGTTAAGGTGACGTCGGTAAAGGCTTTTGCCAGGGCGGCGGCAGGTTTAGCCAACAGCGCGCAGTGCGACGGCACGCTGACCGCCAACCGTTGGGCTTTACTGGCGCCAGCCTGCAGCGCCAGCTGCGCTACCTCGGCCATGGCTTCATCGCGCCCGGCGATCACTATCTGCGTTTCGGCATTCAGGTTGGCGAGATAAACCTCATGGCCGTCCATCAGCGCCTCAACCCGTGGGCGGGTCAGCCCCATAATCGCCGTCAGCCCGTAACCTTCGGGATAAGCCTGCTCCATTAAATCACCGCGTAGCGCCACCAGGCGCAGCGCGCTGGCGAAATCGAGCGCGCCGGCAATCACCGCTGCCGGAAACGCGCCGATAGAGAGCCCGCTGACCATCTGCGGATCCACGCCCTGGCGTTGTAGTTCGCGCGCCCAGGCTACTCCGGCGATCAGCAGACAGAGTTGTACTGCACGGGTATGCTTTAGCGCGTCGGCGCTATCGAGAGTATCGACTTCATCCCCCAGCACGGCGCGCGCCTGGGAGAGGATAGCCTCGCGATCGGGGATTGCCGCCAGCATTGCGGGGCGCTGGCCGCCCTGACCGGGAAAAGTAAATATAATCTTCATCATTCCTCCCTGTGCCACGGCGTCGCGGTTAAGCGTGCGCCGCGGGATGTTTTCAGTAGCGCGCGGCCATCGCGCAGCCACTCATTAAGGGCGAAGGCGCCGTAGGGCGTTTCTACCTGGGTATCGGCGCGGCACGGTAGTTGGGCAACTCGGGCCTGCCATTCCAGCAATGCCTCGCGGTCCAGCGGCTGCGGCGCGCGGATCAGCAGATCCAGATCGCTTGCCGCATGCAGCACCGGGATTTCGGTTGCCAGCGCGTAGCCGGTACTACCGGTGATGCCCCAGCGCCAGGGCCAGCGGTGTAAGGTAAGGGCGATAGCCGCCTGGATCGGCGGCTGCGAAACAAAAGGCGAATGGAGTAAGACCTCACGCTCAACAAGCATCTCCGGGCTGACGCTGCGCACGATATTGTGCGGCTGAACCCAGCCGGCGGCGCGTTGTTCGCGCTTCATGCCCCGCACCCCAACCGGGATGCGGGCCTGGCCGTCAACGTCGCGTCTCACCACCACCGGCAGCGCGGCTCGCCACTGCTGAACCACCCACGGCTCGGCAATGTCTTCCAGGGCGCTGGCGTGGTTTAACCAAACTAAATCGTGGGGACGCGGCGTTGATGACATGGTTTACAGTCCTGAAGTCAAAGAGATAAACAGCGGTAGCGACAGGATACACAGAACCGAGCTCAACAGCAGCACGGCTTCAGCATCCGGAGACTGCACGCCGAAGCGGTTGCCGAAGACCACGCCGAAGAAGCCGGCGGCCAGCGCAATCATCAGGATCGCGGTAATGGCGATAGAGCCGTGCAGACCAAGTAACATCACCAGGCCCCAGGCAATAAACGGCTGCACCAGCAGTTTCACGATGGTTGATGTAGCGATCAGCGCATTGAGCTGCAGTTTACGTGCCGACAGGATCACCCCGGTGAGGAACAGCGCGGCGGCGGTGGCGGCCAGTCCCAGCGGTTTGATCGACGCCAGCAGCAGGTCCGGCATTTTAATGCCGATAGCGGAAAGTACCACCCCAAGCAGCGGGCCCCAAACGATCGGTTTTTTCACCGAACGCCACATCAGCACCGGCAGCATCGCCAGCGTAGAACCGCTGTTTTCACCCGCGGCGCGTGCTTTTTCACGTTCCAGAATCAGCAGGCAGAACGGGGTCATCAGTACCGAGCCGCAGGCGATAGAGACTGCCACCGACAGCGAGGTTGACGCGCCTTCACCCAGCACGCTGCCGAGGATCGGCAGACCCAGCGCGGCATAGTTTGGCAGGGCGACGGTGAGGGTCAGCACCGCGGCATCCTGCGGCGTGCGTTTGAACACGCTGGTGGCGAGGAAGTAGATCGCGGCATAGGTGATCCACATCGCGCCGGTCAGCACCAGCACTAGCGGCGACTGGGCGACGATACCTGCCCACGGCGTTTGTACCGTCGCGCTAAATAGCGTGGCGGGTAAGGCAAAATCCATTACAAAAATATTAAGCAGCGAGACGTTTTTGTTATCTACCATCCCGGCCTTTCCGGCCCAGAAACCCAGCAGCATGATAACGAAAATCGGGGCAAGAGCATGAATAATCACATAAGTCATAAATCACCTGTAAATAAAATAGAGTACTGGCGCGATTGTTATTTTTTCTAAAAGCCGTCCCTTCCCGGAGCGTGTATTCCGCGCTCCGGGAGACTGCTTCCGGCAGGTTTTCTTCTACTACTTACGTACGAACGTCTTACCAGCTGGCGCGCATGCGATCGCGAACCAGCTGTGAGCTGCGGCGGTTTTCCGCGCCCAGGCGACACTTCAGTGAGGTATCGGTGCGCGCGTCAGCGATGGCGTCGCGCAGGGTACGGCTGACCAGCGACAGATCGCCTTCGTCTGGCGCATCCGGATTGCTGATATCGAGCAGGGCGGAAAGCAGGCCGAGCGTAGCGTAGTTGCTGACGTCATAGGCCATCGGCGGGATCGTCGCCGCCAGTTTCTCCAGCGCCTCTACGGTACGCAGCGTAATGCGCGCTGCCGATTCTTTACCCATCGCGTGGACCAGCACGCCGCTATCGTTAAAGGCGATCAGGCGGTTGGCCTGATAGCCGTGGGCCAGAAACGCCCCGGACATCGCTTTTCCGACGATCAGGCCAATCACCGGGTGGCCGGCAAGACGGGCTTTGGCGTAGGCGCCTGCCGCTCCGGCCAGCGCCTGGTGGATGCCGAAGGCTTCTTCACGGCGACCATAGGCCTGGCTCGGGACATCAATTACTGCGACGATCGGTCGTTTGCCAGGCCGATCGGCGTCGGCGGCGATGGTTTCATTGACCACTTTCGCCAGCGTCCAGCCTTCCAGCAGGCCGACTTCGCCACCGGCAGCGCGCGGGTAATGGTTGTTGGCGTCAGGCACCACGGCGATAAAGCGGACGTTTTCGCCATTAATCTGGCCATCTGCGACCTGTACCGAAGGGCATAGCCCGCTCATCAGCGGCGCGTTGGGCGCCAGTTTGTTCAGCCATAGCGCGGCGCGGTTTGGGAACTGACTCATTATTTATCCTCCCGGGCAAAAAGCTGTTTAATCTGCGCGGTGTCCGCCTGCTGGCGGGTATCGAATTGGCTCAAGCGACGCAGATAATCGTCATAATTGTCGCTGCGGTGCTGTGCCGGTACGCCTTTGGCGATGGCCTCGTTCATTGCGGTTTTAACGGCGTTAACGCCATCGTTAACCAGCGCGTCGACCAGCCCGCTGGCGGCGCGAATTTCACCCCCGGTCATACTCCAGATAAACGGTCGGTTGCGGGAGTCATACTCTTCAATACCGGCCTCCTGCTCGATAACCTGCGGGCCGTTGAGGCCAAGACGGGCTTCACGGGTAACGATAAGGTAGCTGCACAGCGCCGCGGCTATGGACATGCCGCCGAAACAGCCGACGGTACCGGTAATAATGCCGACCACCGGGGCGTAGCGGCGCAGGTCGACAATCGCGGCATGAATATCGGCGATGGCGGCCAGACCGAGGTTGGCCTCCTGCAGACGTACGCCGCCGGTTTCGAGGCACAGTACCGCCTGCGTCGGGATACCGTTGCGGTTATCTTCCGCCGCCAGCTCCAGCGCGGCGGCCATTTTGGCGCCGGAGACTTCGCCCATACTGCCGCCCTGGAAGGTGCCTTCGATGGCAATCACCACCGCAGGTTGGCCGTTGATAGTGCCTTTGGCGACCACCATACCGTCGTCGGACTGCGGGACGATGCCCTGTGCGCCAAGCCACGGCGACATAATGCCTTCAAACGGGTCCAGCAGTTCGCGGTAGCTGCCATCGTCCAGCAGGGCGTGGGCGCGTTCGCGAGCGCGCAGTTCGATAAAGCTGCGATCGTTACGCATGAGCGGCCTCCTCAAATACTTGTTCAATACGAATACGGGCGACGCCCGGCGTGGCGCCGAAGTCGTGGATAATCAACTGCCCGGCGGGCAGGCCGTTGATCAGGTTCAGCCTGTCGAACAGCGCCTGCCAGCGCGCCTGGCTGTTATCCACTGAGGTGGTGATCTGTACGTTGAGCGTGGCGCCCTGTGCGGCGGTATAAAGCACTTCCATATCGCCTGAACCTACGACTCCTGCCAATGCTTTGCCGCTGAGGGCGCGGTTGGCAGGAAATGACAATGTAATCTGTTCCATAACATCCTCTGAATGCGTTAGCCGGAAACCCGGTCGAGAAACAGGGTGGCGGCAAGGAGATCGGCCGCGCCACCCGGCGAGGCGTTTTGCGCCAGCATCTGCGCATCAAGGCGCGCCAGCGCGGCGCGACCGGCGACGCTGGCGCAACCGCCCGCCGCCAGAACCTCGCGGGCGCCTTGCTGCATGGCGTGCAGCCCGTTCATGCCGGCGCGCGACAGCACGCAGGTATCGCTCAGCGAGGTCATGATGGCCATCAGCGCATCAAGGCGCGCCTGCTGCTCGCTGGCGCCTCGCGCCCGGCTCTGCTGCAGTTGTGGCAGCGCCAGGGCGGTAACATGCGGAAATCCGCGCTGCGCTTCCTCGCGTGCGCCCGGCACCTGCCAACGGCGGCTGGCGCGCAGCCCTTTACTAAAGCTTTTCGGCGCGAAACCGTCAGGCAGGCGGGCAAGGGCGGCGGCGGTCCCGGCGATCGCCTGTGATTGACCCTCTCCACCCAACATCGCCACCGCGCTGACCAGCAGGCCCAGCGCCCAAATGGCGCCGCGGTGGGTGTTAACTCCACCTGTCGCCATCATCATCTGCGCTTCACCTTCGCGACCGAGGCGGCCGACGGTTTCGCGCAGGGCGATATCCGCAGGACGCTGCCAGCTTTGCTGCGCCAGTGCGTGAAAGGTTGGCTGCAGGCTGCGGGCGGAGCGTTCCATCAGGTCCAGATTGAGATCCTGATGCGCGCCGTTGCCGCGACTATCGACCAGACCCGGTTTCGGACTCAGACGGGCTTCGTCAATCAGACACGCGCTGGCGGTATGCGCCAGCCAGCTGACGCGGCTTTCTGCGTGTAGGGGGGAGAGATTTTTCATTACCAGCTCCGGAATTTTGCCGGTGGGTTGTACAGTCCGTCGGACCACTCCACCAGCTCGGCGACGCTGCCGGCGGCCAGTAGCGAGCGGGTGGCATCGCTGCGGCGAATGCCAATATCTTCCGGGTAGACGACTTTGCCGCTCTGGCGCAGCGCGGCGACGCGTTTGGCGTCCACGCCGAGGCCAATATCGGTGATCCCGGCCACCGCGGCGACCATCGCCCGGCGCTCTTCAAGGCTCTCCGCCCGGTACAGGTAGGCGATACCCTCTTCGGTCAGCACGTGGGTTACGTCATCGCCATAAATCATCACCGGCGCCAGCGGCATGCCGGAGGTTTTGGCGACGTCGACCGCATCGAGCGTTTCAACGAAGGTCGGTTTCACGCCGGCCTGGAAGGTTTCGACCATCTGCACCACCAGTTTTTTACCGCGCTGCATCGGGTCTGGTTCAGTGATCATATTGAGCCAGGCCGGGGTGGCGTGGCGACGACCGTGCGGGTCGTGACCCATGTTCGGCGCGCCGCCGAAACCGGAAAGACGACCGCGGGTGACGGTTGAGGAGTTAGCCAGACCATCAACCTGCAGGGTCGAACCGATAAACATATCTACCGCGTACTGACCTGCCAGCTGGCAGAAGGCGCGGTTGGAACGCATTGAGCCATCCGGGCCGGTAAAGAAGATATCCGGGCGGGCGCGGATATACTCTTCCATCCCCAGTTCGCCGCCGAAGCAGTGCACGCTTTCCACCCAGCCGCTTTCGATGGCCGGGATTAAGGTAGGATGCGGATTCAGCGTCCAGTGTTTACAGATTTTGCCTTTCAGTCCGAGCTGTTCGCCGTAGGTGGGCAGTAACAGCTCAATGGCGGCGGTATTAAAGCCGATACCGTGGTTAAGCGACTGCACCTGATGTTCCGCGTAGATGCCTTTAATCGCCATCATCGCCATCAGAATGTGTTCTTGCTTAATCAGACGCGGGTCGCGGGTGAACAGCGGTTCAATGAAGAACGGTTTGTCGGCGACCACCACGTAATCGATCCACGAGCCGGGAATATCAACGCGCGGCAGATCGCATTCGTCGTCCACCAGTTCGTTGACCTGGGCTATCACAATGCCGTCGTGGAAGGCGGCGGCTTCCACCAGCGCTGGCGTATCTTCAGTACCCGGTCCGGTATACAGGTTGCCTTTACGGTCCGCTTTATAGCCGGCGATCAGCGCGACGTTTGGCGACAGATCGACGTACAGGCGGGAGTAGAGTTCAATATAGGTATGGATGGCGCCGATTTCGAGCAGGCCATCTTCCAGCAGCTGCGAGATGCGCAAGCTTTGCGTGCCGGAGAAAGAGAAATCCAGTTTACGGGCAATGCCTTTTTCAAACAGGTCCAGATGCTCGCTGCGCCCGACGCTTGGCATAATCATATGCAGGTCGTGGATTTTCTGCGGATTAACCTCGGCGAGCATGCGGGAGAGGAAATCAGCCTGCTTCTGGTTGTTACCTTCCAGTACTACCCGGTCGCCAGGGGCGAGCAGATTTTCCAGTACGCTGACCAGTTGGTCAGTGGGGATGACTTTGCCGGCAATCTTCGTTTCGGCCAGCCGCCGCTGTTTTTCCGTCCGGCGACGGTTCCAGACCCGTCCCGTCGTTTGTTCAGCATTCATTGTTAACCTCCTGATTCGACAAATCGTTTCGTTTGTCCTGGTGGAAGTTAGTGTGCGATGCGCGGCGCTGTGCATCAATTAAGCACGCCGGCTAATCGTTAGCTTTAGAGTAATGATTGGATGTGCCCATTTGTGATGGGGATCAATAATAAAAAAGGAGTAACGGTCTAAGCGGAAAAGATGAAAGGAGGGAAGGCTGGCGGATAGGCCAGCCAGATTGCCGATTATTCTTTACTTAAGTCACTGAGTAAGAAGGCAATACTCTGCCCGCCGTTGGTTTGCTCAAGGGCGATTTTCACAATGATGGTCAACGGCACCGACAGCAGCATGCCGACCGGGCCCAGCAGCCAGCCCCAGAATATTAACGACAGGAATACCACCAGCGTGGAGAGTCCCAGCCCGCGGCCCATAATGCGCGGTTCGAGAATATTGCCGAACACCAGGTTGATAATAAGGTAACCGGCAGTGACGATCAGCGCCTCATACAGTCCGCCAAATACCATCACCTGCAGAATCGGCGGGATGGCCGCCAGTACCGAACCGATATTGGGAATATAGTTCAGCGCAAAGGCCAGTAGCCCCCACATAAAGGCGAAGCGGACGTCCAGCAGCGCCAGCATGCCCCAGACCACCAGCCCGGTGACCAGGCTTATCGCGGTTTTCAGCACCAGATAGTGGGACACGCTATCAATCGCCCGCTGAATGGCGCCCATCCCCTCAACCGGCCGCGACATCAGTTGCTGGAGCTTGGCGGGCAGCTGCGGCACTTCCAACAGCATGAATACCACGGTGAGAAGCAACAGGAAAATGGACGACATCGCATTCGACAACTGGGTCAGTAGACTGGTCACCAGCGTCATCACCGCGTTGGGGTCGATATACTTATTCAGCTCAATGGCGGAGACGGTAAATCCAAAGCGCTGTAGCCATGGCGTGACCGTTTTTAGCGGTTCGGCCAGCGACGTGCGGTATTGCGGCAGGGTACGCGCCAGTTCGTTAAGCGATGTGCCAAGCGACGCCAGCAGTACCACCGCCAGCAGCACGATGGCGCCCACCAGTAGAGAAATCGCCAGCACCCGGGGCACCCGGAAGCGCACCATCAGCTGGACCAGCGGGTTAATGACCACCGCCAGAAACAGCGCTAAGATAAAGGGGACGATAATATCGGCGGCAAAGCGGATGCCGGTAAGGATGATAACCAACATGCCCAGCATGATGACGATCTTGAGTCCATTAAGGGTGATGATGGGTTTGGCCATTGGGTTCCTTACGCTGGAGATGAAAACGTCCTTGATCATAGCGACTTTGCTATTCGCGTTTATGATGGAGATCAGTTTGAGAAAATACTAATCGAAATCGCACCTTGGACGTAAAGAATTGCAAAGACTTTGAGTTAATATTAACACTATGGTACAAATTTACTTGTGTTTAACTACCGAGGACAATTTTTTTCCGCAATGACGAGAAGCAACACCGCGGATAATTGTAATTTTATGAACAATCAGTTCAGCCATTATTTTTCGACTCATCACGCATTACCTTTCATCCTTTCCCGATTTGCTGGCGAACAGCACTGGCGCTCAGCGCTATAGTCCCATTCTCTCTGCCTGAGCTGGCGCACCGCGCACGGCTAAAACTACGTCAGAATTTTTTCGGTTTACCTTCGTGAGCCGTCATGGATTGTATTCTCAAGCAGGAGAAGGGATTATGTTTTATTGGATTTTATTAGCCTTAGCTATCGTTGCTGAAATAACCGGCACGCTGTCTATGAAATGGGCCAGCGTCAGCGGCGGTCATACAGGCTATATTTTAATGCTGGCAATGATTGCGCTTTCATATATTTTCCTGGCCTTCGCCGTTAAAAAAATTGCTCTCGGTGTGGCGTATGCGCTATGGGAAGGTATCGGTATTTTATTAATTACCGTATTCAGCGTGCTGCTGTTTGACGAAAGCCTGTCTATCGTAAAACTGGCCGGGCTGGCAACGCTGGTCGCGGGTATTGTGCTGATTAAGTCCGGCACTAGGAAAGCGGTGAAACAGCGCGAGGAGAAAGCTCATGCAACAGTTTGAGTGGATTCACGGCGCCTGGCTGGCGCTGGCTATCGTACTGGAAATTACCGCGAACGTATTTCTGAAGTTTTCCGACGGTTTCCGTCGTAAGACCTACGGTATTCTGTCGCTGGCGGCGGTGCTAGGCGCTTTCAGCGCCCTGTCGCAGGCGGTAAAAGGTATCGACCTTTCCGTCGCTTATGCGTTATGGGGCGGGTTTGGGATCGCGGCGACTATCGCCGCCGGCTGGATCCTCTTCGGACAACGCCTTAATCATAAAGGCTGGGTAGGCGTCGTGCTGCTGGTAGCCGGCATGGTATTGATAAAACTGGCTTGATATGATGCCGCCTGCGTAGGCAGGCGGCAAATTCTGTCCTCTGTATTACGCTTAAAAAGCAGATTCGGCTTCCTTTCTGTAGGCCGCTATGAGGACAGCGCATGATCCCTTTGCCAGGCTGGCGGAATATCCCTTCTGCCAAAATTCTTTCCGTACTGGTCTTTCTCGCCGGCCTGGGGCTGGTGGTCTCCGTTATTTCTCTCTTCTATTTGTCACAACACCTGGTCAGTATTAAAACCAATGAAATTGATAAGCACCGTACGATGCTCTCGGTGGAAGGGGCTGTACAGACATCGGTCAATCGGGTGCTGTCATTGGTACTGGATAATTCGATTTGGGATGATGCGGTTAAACAAACCTATACGCCCCATCTTGACTCACACTGGCTGTATGATTCGTGGGGATCGGGTTTTAAGATTAATAATCTCTACGACGGCACTTTTATCCTGGATGAAAACTACCGCATCCTGTGGGGCGCTTTTCGCAGCGAGCCATTTACCGAATCCGATATTGGTTTTTTCGGCAGCGGGTTGCGAACCCTCATCGAGCAGCACGCGGATGCGCTGAGACGCGGTGAAAATGCCTTTGCTGGTATTACCCGTACTCGCGCAGGTATCGCGTTTGTCGGTATCGGCTTGATTCGCCCGACGATCGGCCGCTTGCCGGTTTATGACAAGACCCGTCGCTATCTGGTCATTACCCGACACATTAATCCGACCATGCTGGAAACCCTGGGGACTACTTTCCAGATTAATCGCCTGCATACGACGCAGTTCGCCGGCGAATACAGCGTACCATTACGTACAGAAGGCGGCGAAACGCTGGCATATCTGAGCTGGCAGCCGCGTCTCCCTGGTGCTGAGGCGGCGCGCGCCGCGTCAAACAGCATCAGGCTTATCGCCATTCTGGCGGCGAGTTTAATTCTGCTATTCATTCTGCTCAGTAGCCTGGGGCTATACAAACTGGCGCGCGGCGAACAGCAGGCGCGAAAAAATGCGTTGACCGATTGGCTGAGCCGTTTGCCGAACCGTCGGGCGTTGATCGAACGTTTGAATACGATGGGCGACTGCGGCAAGAATGAAATGCAAAGCGTGGTATTTATCGATCTCGATGGTTTCAAAGACGTTAATGATAACTACGGCCATGACGTTGGCGACGCGCTGATAGCGCATATTGCCCGCGAACTGCAGGATCGGGTTCCGGCGGGGGCGATGCTGGCGCGGATGGGCGGGGATGAATTCGCCATGACCGTCAGCGGTGAACAAGCGGTTAATCAGGCTTCGGCGTTTGCCTGGGCGGTACTGGAATTATTAAAATCGCCCATTGAACTCAGCGCGCGCAAAATATATATCAGCGCCAGTATCGGTATTGCCAGCGGCGTGCCGGCGGTTTGTTCCAGTACCGAATTGTTTCGTCGCGCAGACATGGCTATGTACCACGCGAAGAAGAGCGGTAAGGGGAGAGCGGCCTGGTATGATGACACCCTTAACGAAACGCGCCAGCACCAGCTACACATCGAAAATGGCATCCGCGAAGGTCTCGAAAAAGGCGAATTTGATGTCTGGTATCAGCCGATTGTCAACGCCGATACGCTGGTGATGGAAGGCGTAGAGGCGTTGCTGCGCTGGTCGCGGCGCCCTGAAGGCCCGCTGGCGCCGGATGCTTTTATTCCCATCGCCGAAAGTAGCGGATTGATCTACGCGCTTGGTCAGTTTGCGCTAGCGCAAGCCTGTTACGATTTACAGCCGATGGGAGATCTGCTCCTTTCCGTCAATATCTCACCGGCGCAGTTCCGCGACCCGGAATTTGAAACGCGGGTGATCCAAACCCTGGGACGCTGTCAGTTTCCTGCGCGCCGCCTGCAGCTTGAGGTGACCGAAAGCTACGTACTGGAAAACCCGGAGCGCGCCCGCGTGGCTATCGAAAACCTGAAATCGTTGGGTATCACCGTCGCGCTGGACGATTTCGGTATTGGTTATTCCAGTATTGGTTATCTACGCAGCTGTCGTTTTGATAGTCTGAAGATTGATAAGTCGTTAGCCGGCTTGGTGGATGTCGACCCGCAGGCGGCAGAACTGGTGCGCGGCACGGTACGTATCGCTAATGCGCTGGGGATCACCGTGGTTGCCGAAGGGGTTGAAAGTCAGCAGCAGCTGGCGCTGCTGCGGCGGGCGGGATGCGATCGACTTCAGGGATATTATTTCAGTCAACCGATGCCGATCGATTCATTGCTTCAACTGCGCCAGCAGCAGGGATAATCACTCATTGGCCAGCGCTTCCAGCTTGTCGAGAAAACCGGTCACGGCAATAGCCCGGTTATCGGCGCGATAGCGATCTTTCGGGCCCGGCGCCGAGCTTTGCACCGCAATGACCTGCCAGCCGTTTTCCGTTTTTAACAGCAGCGGAGAACCGCTGTCTCCCGGTAGCGTATCGCATTGATGTGATAGAACTGAGGCCTGCGCCCATCCCGTCACCAGACAATCCTGATGGCTATAGAGGCTATCCAGATGATCTTCCGGGTAACCGGATTGCGTCACTTTGCGGTCCGTTGCTTTCAGCGCCGCGGTTAGCGCTTCTTTATCACCGCGGAAAACCGGAACTGGCGTAATGCCGCCGGGCGCGTAGCGCAGGACGATCAGGCCAAAGTCCCAGGGGGCTGCGGAAGACGGAACAATCCAACCATCGCCGTCCGCTTTAAGCCGTTTACCCAACGACGGATCGGTACGGCCATCAATCCCGTGAATTTCATAGACCCAATTACCTTTACGCGAGATAAAACGCAACGCGACGGCCTTATCCGGCTTGCCTTTCGGCGGCTGCAGCAAACAGTGACCGGCGGTGAGGGCCAGATGCGGCGAAATCAGCGTTGCGGTACATAAATTACCGCTGGCGGTTTCTAACTGGCCGATGGCATCCCAGGGGGAACTGGCCGGGTCGCTGACCGCTTTACGATCGTCATGGCCGAAAAAAAGCGTTTTGATATCTTTCGCGCTCATGCCGTCATCATCGGCGTGAGCAAACAGAGGAAAAATACAAAACGAACACAGTAATAACAGTACGTCTCTACGCATATCACTCTCTGGGGAGATAATTATGTCTATTGAAAGTAGCAGGAGATTTAAGTTTATGAAAGTTAAGAATAATTTTTATTAAGCCAAACGGCAGTTAAAATGAATCCTGAAGTCATTTCATCTATGCAAGAACCATGTAAATTCAGATGGTTAACGCATTATCTCTGCTGTTGTCATTTCCGCAGAAAGCGGCGGGTAACGCAACATAATTCGTGTATCGGAACGTACGTAAAGCGCGGGAAAAATAATCACTTTGCCTTGCAGGACATTCGCAAAGCGCAATTTTTTGCGGGTGTTTTAGTCGCCTTGCGAGCACGAAAGTTCATCGTCATTGGCGTTTTTTTACCATCTTCTCAATTATTTTCACTACGAAACATTTTCTCACTGTAAACATCGTTTTCGCTGGTTCCCATTGAGTGAAATGTGAGGTTGACCCGGCCATCATAAGCGCAATGTCATTTCCCGCAGTGGGAGGGTGTATGTCTAAACAAGGTATTCGCGCATTAGTTTATGTTTCGCTGGTTTCAATTTTTATGTGGGGCGCGATGGGCTATCTCGTCATTGAGGCGGTACATGCCCTGTAATGATCCGCCAGCGCCGTGAGGTGGCGTGGGCTATAATATCCGCCAGTGAATGCAGAACTGGCGGATATGATGACTATCGATGAGACGCGATTACGGGCGGTGATTGCAGGAGCAGATAGCGAAGTGTCGACCGCTGAATTGGCGGTGGAGCTGCTGGCGGCGCGGCAAAAAATTAGCGAGCTGGAACGTCAACTGGCGACGCCGATTCGCTTACCTTTCTCCAGCGCGAGCCCGGTATGCGAAATTGAAGCGGGATATGCGGCGGGAGTCAGCGATTGCCGTCAGGCGATACGTGCAGCCGGTTTTCCCATTGAGGGGGATGAATAGCGACGCCTAGTAGAGGAAAAAGCGGGTTGCCACCAGCGCGCAGATTATCAGCAGTATCAGGATGAGCTCAAAACGATAACGTCGCAGCATAGCGCTCTCCAGAAAAAAACGGCGCTGAAACAGCGCCGATTTATACAAAACCAGACTAACCGGAAAGATTATGCAGCCGGCTGAGCAGCAGGTTTAGCTGCGGTGTGTTTAGTGGTTTTGTGGTGTTTTTTGGCAGCCTGAGCTTTCTGCGCTACTGGTTTAGCGGCAGTTTTGTGGTGCTTTTTGGCAGCCTGAGCTTTCTGCGCGGCCGGTTTAGCGGCGGCTTTGTGGTGTTTTTTCGCAGCCTGAGCTTTTTGCTCTACTGCAGGTTTTGCCGCGGCTTTTTTGTGTTTCTTGGCAGCCTGGGCCTTCTGTTCTGCAGCCGGTTTGGCGGCAGCTTTGTGATGTTTCTTATGGTGAGTGGTCTTGGCAGTGGTGCTGTGAGTTGCAGCAGCAGGTGCCTGAGTGGTGCTTACTGCATCAGCAGCGAAAGCAGCGGAAGACAGACCCATAGCAGCGGCAACGACCAGAGCTAATACTTTTTTCATTCTGATATCCTCGAAAAGGTTTCTTCATTTCAACCCCACTGCGGGGCCGTTGAAGTAACTATATGCTTGTCTTTTCGAGCTTTCCGTGAGTGTTTGGTATCGGCGTGTAACCGTTTGTACAATACCCGTCTGGTCAGTCGAAACGCGCCGGAGCAGGCCCCGGCGCGCAGGCTTAGAGATAACGGGCGGTAAGATGCTGGCGGAAATACTCACCGTTGAGATCTTCGCCGGTGGCATTTTTAATCAGCTGCGAAGTGGTAAAGCGGCTGCCGTGTTGCCAGATATTTTGCCGCAACCAGTCGAACAGGGCGTTAAAATCGCCGCCGGCGATATCCTGCGCGAGATTCGGTAGCGCGCGTCTGGCGGCCGCCATTAACTGTGCGGCGTACATCGCCCCCAGCGTATAGGAAGGGAAATAGCCGAAACCGCCATCGGTCCAGTGAATATCCTGCATACAGCCGTCACGATAGTTGCCGAGGGTCGAAATACCCAGCCAGCTCTGCATTTTCTCATCCCACAGGGCTGGAATATCGTCTACTTCAATATCGCCGTCGATCAGCGCCCGCTCGATTTCATAGCGCAGAATGACGTGCGCCGGGTAGCTGACTTCGTCGGCATCGACGCGAATGAAGCCCGGCTTCACGCGCTGGTTCCAGGCGATAAAGTTTTCCGCGCTGAACGCCGGCTGGTCGCCAAAGCGTTGACGCACGGCGGGCAGCAGGCGGTTGAGGAAGGCTTCGCTGCGGCCAAGCTGCATTTCGAAGAACAGACTCTGAGATTCATGAATCGCCGTTGAGCGAGCCAGCCCAACCGGCTGATCGACCCAGTTACGCGGGAGGTTCTGTTCATAGCGCGCGTGGCCGGTTTCGTGGATCACGCCAAATAGCGCGCTGAGCAGATCGTTTTCGTTATAGCGGGTGGTGATCCGGACGTCCTCTGGCACCCCGCCGCAGAAGGGGTGTGCGCTAATATCCAGACGCCCGCCGTCAAAATCAAAGCCTAAAACCCGCATCGCTTCCAGCCCCAGCTCGCGCTGATCGGCGATGGCGAAGGGCCCCTGCGGCTCGAGCAGCGTTTTCTGCGCTTGCTTATCGACGACGTTTGCCAGCAGCGACGGCAGCCAGGATTTCAGATCGGCGAATAGCACGTCAAGACGCGCGCTGGTCATGTCGGGTTCAAAAATATCCAGCAGGGCGTCATAGCGGGAACACCCTTTCGCTTCGGCTCGGATCTGCGCCTCTTCGCGGCTGAGCTTAACGACTTCGCGCAGGTTTTCGGCAAATCCCTGCCAGTCGTTAGCCGGACGCTGGCTGCGCCAGGCATGTTCGCAGCGGCTGCCGGCCAGTGATTTCGCCTCTACCAGGCTTTCCGGCAGTAGCGCCGCCTGCTGGTACTGCCGGGTCATTTCGCGCAGGTTAGCTTGCTCCAGATCGTTAAGGTCTTCCTGTTGGGCGTGCCGCAGCCATTCACCAACCTTCTTGTTGGTCAAAATTTGGTGCTGCAGCACCCCGAGCTCCGCCAGCGCTTCGCCGCGCGCGCGGCTGCCGCCGGGCGGCATCATGGCGAACATATCCCAGCCGGCGATGGCGGCAAGGTGAGAGAAGCGGGAGAGCCGTTGGAATGTGCGGGTGAGCTGCTGATAGTTGTTGTTTTCAGTCATAGTCTCTGCTGGCCTGTGGCGAGTGAAATAAATCTGTTGTCAGAGGGTACACTAGCGCGTCGGGGGGATTTGGTCGAGTCGTGGGAACGACATTTTGCGTGCGGCGAAAAATGCGTATGTGAATACCATAACGGACGGCGCGCCTCGCCAGCGACTACACTAATTACAGGCGCTGGCTGTCAGCGGAGGCGAGTATGAATCCGTTCACGTGGGTGTTTTTCGCACTGCTTTCTATGGATGCTCTCAGAGAACTGTTGGGGTTGCCGTCGGTGCTCGGGCTGTGGTGAGCGGACGTGACCCGTAAGGTCACGTCGTTTAACGATTATTTCAGGCGGTTGTGCAAACAGGCGCCGGTCAGCAGCGCGGCCATTAACAGGAGCGCGATAAAGCCGCCGACGCCGTTCCAGCCGTAATGATGCCAGAAGACCCCGCCGAGCGTCCCCGCAATACTGGAACCGAGATAGTAACTGAACAGGTACAACGAGGATGCCTGGCCGCGCGCGCGACGCGCCCGTGGTCCGATCCAACTGCTGGCGACCGAGTGCGCGGCAAAAAAGCCGGCGGAGAACAGCAGCATGCCGATGAAAATCAGCCACAGGGGCGAGAATAGCGTCATCAGCAGGCCAAACAGCATCACCGCAATAAAGAACAACATCACCGGCCCGCGGCCATAGCGCACCGTCAGCGCGCCGGCTTTTGGCGAACTCCAGGTCCCGGTCAGGTAGGCGACCGACAGCAGGCCAACCACCGCCTGGTTCAGCGACCATGGCGACATCATCAAGCGGTAGCCAATATAGTTGAACAGGGTCACAAATGCGCCCATCAGCAGGAAACCTTCGAGGAACAATAGCGGCAGTCCGCGATCGCGCCAGTGCAGATGGAAGTTAATCAGCAGCGTTTTCGGTTTCAACGAAATAGGGCGAAAATGGCGAGACTCGGGAAGAATACGCCAGAACATAATTGCCGCTGCGAGGGCGAAGGCGCTTATCACCGCCAGCGCCACGCGCCAGCCGAAGAAATCGGTAAAGACCCCGGTGAGCAGGCGGCCGCTCATGCCGCCTATTGAGTTACCGCTGATGTAAAGCCCCATCGAAAACGCCACCACGCTTGGGTGGATCTCCTCGCTGAGATAAGTCATTCCCACGGCGGCCACGCCGCTAAGCGACAGGCCGATCAACGCGCGCATGATCAGAATACCGTGCCAGCTGGTCATCATCGTGGATAATAATGAGCAGCACGCCGCCAACAGTAAGGCGGTGACCATCACCGGTTTACGACCAATGGCATCAGACAGCGGTCCGGTGAAAAGCAGCCCGACGGCGAGCATCGCGGTGGAAATCGATAACGAAATACTGCTGCTGGCAGGGCTTACGCCGAACTCGCCCGACAGCACCGGCAGAATAGGCTGCACGCAGTAGAGCAGGGCGAATGTCGCCAGTCCGGCGGAAAACAGCGCCAGGGTGACGCGAATAAACGCCGGGGTACCGCGTTTAATAAATTGATTTGGCTGGTTTACGGCCTTATCGCTGGCGCTGCTCGCCGGCGCGGTGCCGGCGGTTGTTGTGTTACTCACGGAGAATTCCTTGCTTATATACCGCTGGATTACAAACAAACTGATGTGACCATTCAGCTCACATTTTTAGGGTATAAAATTGTAAATATTCCGTCTAATATATTAATAATCTCAAATAAGATGTTTTAAATATGAATATCGAGCTGCGTCATCTGCGTTACTTCGTCGCCGTAGCAGAAGAGCTACATTTTGGCCGCGCGGCGGCGCGCCTCAACATCTCCCAGCCGCCGTTAAGCCAGCAAATTCAGATTCTCGAACAGCAAATTGGCGCGCGGCTGTTTGCCCGCACCAACCGTAGCGTTAGCCTGACTCCTGCGGGGAAGCAGTTCCTCGCCGATAGCCGACAAATTCTGTCGCAGGTTGAAGACGCCGCCGCCCGCGCCGGGCGCCTGCATCACGGCGAAACCGGTGAACTGCGTATTGGCTTCACCTCATCCGCGCCGTTCATCAAAGCGGTTTCCGATACGCTTTCTACTTTTCGTCGGCGATTTCCCGATGTTCATATTCAAACCCGCGAAACCAACACCCGCGAACAGATAGTGCCGTTGAATGAAGGGGCGCTTGACCTTGGCCTGATGCGCAACACGCAACTGCCGGATACGTTGTGCTGGGAAAAGGTGCTGCGCGAACCGCTACTGGCGATGGTGCCCAGCGATCATCCTTTGGCTCGTCAACAGGCGGTCAGTCTGCTTGAGCTGGCGCGCGAGCCGTTTGTCTTTTTCGATCCGCATGTTGGTACCGGCCTGTATGACGATATTCTCGGGCTGATGCGTCGCTACGGTACCGCGCCGGTTATCACCCAGGAGGTCGGCGAAGCAATGACCATCATCGGCCTGGTGGCTTCTGGTCTTGGGGTATCGATCCTACCGGCGTCGTTTAAGCGGGTGCAGTTGAATGAAATGCGCTGGCTGCCGATTAGTGAACCCGATGCGGTATCGGAAATGTGGCTGGTGTGGGCCAAACACCGCGAACAGGGGCTGGCGGCGCAGCGTTTTCGCGATTATCTTCTCGCCGCCGCCGCATTAGCAAAATGAGACAAAAAAGAGCCAAAAATGTGCGGTAAATCACAAGGCTAAGTAAAAATTTGACGTGTACCATCGAAGTGCTTCACCATAGCCGGAAGTTTATTTCGAAGCGCGAAAATAAGGGAGTCAATGGTGGTAGCGGACAGTCAACCAGGCCATATCGATCAAATAAAGCAGACCAACGCAGGAGCAGTGTATCGCCTGATTGATCAGCTTGGCCCGGTATCGCGTATCGACCTTTCCCGATTTGCGCAACTGGCGCCGGCCAGCATTACCAAAATTGTTCGCGAGATGCTGGAAGCGCATCTGGTGCAGGAGACAGAAATCCAGGAGCCGGGGAGCCGCGGCCGCCCTGCGGTCGGGCTGATGGTTGAAACGGAAGCCTGGCATTATTTGTCGTTGCGCATCAGTCGGGGGGAAATCCACCTGGCGCTGCGCGATTTGAGCAGCAAGCTGGTGGTGGAAGAACAACTGGATCTGCCGCTGCAGCATGCGCAACCGCTGCTGACGCGGATCATCGAGCAAATCGATCAGTTTTTTATTCGCCATCAGCACAAGCTTGAGCGCCTTACCGCTATCGCCATCACCTTGCCGGGGATCATCGATACTGAAAACGGCATCATTCACCGGATGCCATTTTACGATGATGTGAAAGACATGCCGCTTGGCGAAGCGCTGGCTAATCACACCGGGGTGTCGGTCTATATACAGCACGATATCAGCGCCTGGACTATGGCCGAATCGTTGTTCGGCGCATCACGGGGCGCGCGCGACGTCATCCAGGTGGTGATCGACCACAACGTCGGCGCGGGAGTGATCACCGATGGCCGCCTGCTGCACGCCGGCAGCAGCAGCCTGGTGGAGATTGGCCATACCCAGGTCGATCCTTATGGTAAACGCTGCTATTGCGGCAACCACGGCTGCCTGGAAACCATCGCCAGTGTCGAAAGCGTGCTGGAGCTGGCGCAGATGCGCATGGCAAAATCGATGAGCTCTATGCTGCATCAACAGCAGTTAAGCGTTGAATGGTTATGCCAGGCGGCGCAGCAGGGTGATTTACTGGCGCGGGATATCATTACCGGCGTTGGCGCCCATGTAGGGCGTATTCTGGCTATCATGGTCAACCTGTTTAACCCGCAAAAAATCCTTATTGGTTCGCCGTTCAACCAGGCGTCCGATATTTTGTTTCCGGCAATTTCTGACTGTATTCGGCAACAGGCGCTACCGGCCTATAGTCGTCATATCGCGGTTGAGAGTACCCAGTTCTCAAACCGCGGAACGATGGCTGGCGCGGCTTTGGTGAAAGACGCCCTCTATAACGGATCGCTCCTTATCCGACTGTTACAGGGTTAACATTTTTTCATAGTCGCACCAAAAATTGCGCTATCTCAATCTGAGCCCCGGCGGCTTCGCGTAGACTTTTCCCACTGTTGATTATTTCTCTTATGTATCTTTCGTATACACAACTTTGGGGTTAGTGATGTTTAAGCGTTTCTTTATAACAGGTACTGACACTGCTGTCGGGAAGACGGTGGTTTCCCGCGCGCTGCTGCAGGCACTTGCTGCCAGCGGTAAAAGCGTCGCCGGGTATAAGCCTGTGGCGAAGGGCAGCAAAGAGACGCCGGACGGACTGCGTAATAAAGACGCGCTGGTCTTACAGAGCGTGTCGACGCTGTCGCTGCCGTATGATGCTGTCAATCCCATCGCGTTAAGTGAAGAAGAAAGCAGCGTGGCGCACAGCTGCCCGATCAACTACGGCTTATTAAGCGACGGCCTACAGCAGCTCAGCGGCAAAGTGGATCATGTCGTGGTGGAAGGTACCGGCGGCTGGCGCAGCCTGATGAACGATTTACGCCCGCTCTCCGAGTGGGTGGTGCAGGAGCAACTGCCGGTGGTGCTGGTGGTGGGCATTCAGGAAGGGTGTATCAACCATGCGTTATTGACCGCTCAGGCGGTGGCCAACGATGGTCTGCCGTTAATCGGCTGGGTCGCCAACCGCATTAACCCTGGTCTTGCGCACTACGCTGAAATCATCGATGTGCTGAGCAAAAAGCTGCCCGTGCCGCTGATTGGCGAGCTGCCTTATCTGCCGCGCGCTGAACAGCGTGAACTCAGCCAGTATGTTGATTTAGACGTTCTCGGCAGCGTAATGGCGATAGATCGAATCCCGGCGTAACGTCCGCGACAGTACCGACGCCAGTACGCAGGCGATCAATAAACCGGGCAGCAGCACATACTGCCCGGTCATTTCACAAATCATCAGCGTCGACATCATCGGCGCATGCGTTGTTGCAGCGAGAAACGCCGCCATTCCGGTTAAACCAATCATAATCGCCATATCGCGATCCCCGTGCAGCCACATACCGCTAAAAGCAGCGAACAGCATTCCTATTGCCAGCCCGACGAATAGCGTCGGGGTAAAAACGCCGCCCGGCGCGCCGGAGCCGCTGCTGGCCAGCACCGCCAACAGCTTACAGACAAAGACGATGATAATGACGCTAAATAGCGGCGGCGATAGCAGATAGCTTTGCACAACGCTATAACCGTTGCCCCACACCGCCGGGGTAATAAGCGATAACATGCCGACGATGAGGCCTCCCAGCGCCAGCTGCCACGGCGGCGACAGTTTCAGTCTCACGAAGCCACGGTGGCTGTAGTCCATCAGCCAGATGAATAGCGGCCCGCACAGCCCGGCCAGCAGGCCGGTTGCCAGCATTAATGCGTAATGCAGCGCGGTCAGGTTTTGCTGAAAGACGACGTGGTACAGCGGCGCGGCGCCGCCGTTGAGTAGATTGGTCAGCAGCAGGGCGATCACCGCAGAGATCACCACCGGCCCGAGCGAGGCCAGCATCAGGGTGCCGAAGAGAATTTCGGCAATAAACAGGCTACCCGCCAGCGGCGCATGATAGGCGCTGGCCATCCCGGCGGCAGCGCCGCAGGCGACCCACAGCTTCCATTCAGCGCGCGGCGTAAAACGGCGGGCGAACAGCGAGGCGGCCAGCGCGGCCAGCAGGATCATGGCCCCTTCGCGGCCAATGGCGCTGCCGGTTACAACCACCAGCAGCGACGCCAGCGATTTCACGAGGCTTGCCGGCGTATCGAAACAGCCATCGCCGGTTTCCAGCGCTTCCATGTAATCGGTCGGGGCGTGCGGACGCGAGACGCTACGCCGTTGCCATAGCCACAGCAATGTCCCGGCGGCGAGCCCGCCAAGCGCTGGCGTCAGCAGCCGACGCCACCACGGCAGCGACTGCGCGGCGTTCACCAGGCTACCGCTATCGTTACCGAGAAATATTGTTTCCAGCGCCAGCATCGAGTGGCGAAACAGCGCCACGGCCAGCGCCGCAAAGATGCCGACGAGCGTGGCGATGATCAGGCGACGGAACATCACCTGCACATCAGGATAGTTATGAAGACGATGCATAGGCGGGAGTGAAATTGGGAGTCATAGCGTTATTGTGATAGGGAATAACCTTAGATGCAAAAGCTATAAGTGCCGCGCCGGGGATCGACGCGGCGGGTGAGTTAACGATACAGCTGTTTTTCCGCCACCGCGATGGGCAAATTTTCCTGCCAGTTAGCCAGCGTCGACTGCGCCAGTTGGCCCAGCGCCCGATAGAACGGATGCCCTGCGTTTTCAATAAAGACGCTCAGGAAACGCCCGGACCACGGCAGTAAATGCCAAGCCAGCAGTTGAGTAAACAACTCATCCTGATTTGTTTCGCACAGCCATGCGGCCAGCAGCAGCAAGGTACCGAAGTGGTCTTCGGGTTCGTTGCGCTCAATATCCAGCGCGATACCGCTGGCCCGCATCCATTCGCGCAGCGCAAGCGTAGAGTCGCCGAATAACACCGACTCTTTATCCAGCCACACCGAGCCCCATGGCGGAGCGGGCAGCGCCCATGGGCCGATAAACAGACGCTGCCAGGCTTGCGGCAGCGCCTCGTCGCTGCTGGCGGCGAAGTCTATTGCCAGTGAATCGGAGACCGGGAACGGCCACTGCGGCTGCCAGCTACCATCGAGAAAAGCGGCGACCAGCGGCGCGTTTTGCTTGCTATTCGGTGCAAAAGAGAACAGCGCGCCCAACGTGCGGGCGCTTAGTGCGACGGCGTCGCGATTTGGGATCTGCATCATTACCCTATTCCTTACTGCGGCGCGCACAGGCGCGCCGTTTCGTTAACCCGCAACCGCCATACCCACGGTCATATGCAGGCCATAAAACAGGCCGCGGCCTATACACTCCGCGACTAAAACCAATACCAGCCCGATGAATAACCCGGTGGCGCGCGGCGGCTGGCGGCGGATTAACGGACACAGCCAGCAGCCGAGACCGAGCGCCAGCAGGAGCAGCCGTAGCACCTGCAGTCTGCCGTAATCCGGGAGAAGGGCGTTCGCCTGTTGTACTGAACTGTGGATCGTGCCGAGGTTAGCGCTTTGTAAGACAACAACGGCCACGCTGATGATGAGGGCGGCAACGCTAATCGCGGCAAAAAACCAGCCGTTGAAGTCAACTTTCGCCAGCTTCAGCAGCAGGGCGGCGAACAGCGGCCCGCTGAGTAGTACCGTCAGGAAGAACGCGCTGGTAGTGTAGCCATTGTACCACGTCGGCACGGTGTCAATCTGGTAGACCCGGGTCATCGCCATCACAAACAGCAACCCCAGCAGCATGGTGAGAAACAACCAGATTTTGCCGAGCGTCGCCGGCATTTTTCCTGGCACCGCCAGTAGCCACCAGAATCCGCCAACGGCGAAGAAGAGGGCGCCGCTGGCGATTTCATTACTGAGCGCTGAAGCGCCAACGCGGTTCAGTGAATTAAATGCCCGTAGCGGCGAGCCGAGATGGATTACAGACGCGAGAAAACCTATTCCCATCAATAGCCAGATAAAGAACATACTGCGCACCAGTCGCTCTCGCGATTCGCGCTGACCGGAGAGCGACACCCAGCCCAGGCCGCTGACGATGACTGCGCCAGCTACGCATTGCCCCAGTACCGTAAACAGAACTAGCGGCCATTCATGCCATCCATTTCCCATTTCAGACCTCCTTCGGATTGGCCAGATAGCCGGTGGTATCGCCGCACGGACGGCTGTTGGCGTTTGGTTTTATCACAATGCTCGGCCTGGTGAAGTGC